>JAJVIH010000016.1:0-105194 GCA_022072125.1 Myxococcota bacterium
CCGCGAGCGCCGCCACGATGGCGGCGAACAACACGCCCGGGACGGATATCGTGAATTTGTCAATCATGTGATTCTCCTTTCAGAGGGCTCCTTTCGTGGGGGCGGGATTCGATCTTCCCGTTTGCCCATGCTCGTTTTTGAACGGCGGAGCGAGGCCGTGATGGCGCTCATCTCCCCATGCTCATCCCTGATTATGGTGATTTTCATGGGCATCCGGACAAAAATCGGCTTTCCGCTGATTTCATGCGGACTTGCACGCGACCAAAACCCGCGCCCTGTCACCTTTTGTCACCATTCAAGGTGACATGCGCGGGCAGCAAAAACCGCCCCTTCGCGGTGGATGAACGCGGGAAGAATCGTCCCTTCACGGGGATGCGCCACCTGCAATGATCATCTCTCCCCTCGGCCATGCGAACCTCAATTTCCGGCGCATGAACAAACCAGACGCGGACGAACAGCAGGCCGGACGGGCCCCGGCGCCGTTGCACTGCCCGCGGAGAGCATGGTATGAGCCCCGGTTCGCAATGGCGCCCAACCCATGAAATTCAAACGCCTGGAAATCAACGGATTCAAGTCCTTCCTGGACAAAACCACCATCCACCTGGACCCGCGCATCACCTGCGTGGTCGGCCCCAACGGATGCGGCAAGTCCAATGTCGTGGACGCCATCCGCTGGGCCATGGGCGAGCAGTCGTACAAACACCTCCGCGGCAAATCCATGGAGGATGTGATTTTCAACGGCAGCGACAACCACGCGCCGCTCGGCATGGCCGAGGTCTTTCTGACCTTTGAAAACGATGGAAAGGGCGTGCCCCCGCAATACGCCTCGTTTCCCGAAATCACGGTGGGAAGGCGGCTGTTCCGGGGCGGCGACTCGGAATACATCATCAACAAGACCACCGTGCGCCACCTCGATGTCATCGAGTTTTTCCTGGGCACCGGCGTGGGCACCAAGGCGTACTCCATCGTCGAGCAGGAGAAGGTCCACACCATCGTCACCTCCAAGCCGGAGGATCGCCGCGCGCTCATCGAGGAAGCCGCGGGCATCACCAAATACCGGGCGCGCCGCCGCGTCGCCGAGAAGAAGATGGAGAACACGCGCAACAACCTGCTGCGCGTCAAGGACATCATCCAGGAAAACCAGAAGCGCCTGAACCAGCTCGAACGGCAGGCGCAGATGGCCGAGCGCTACCGCCAGCACCGCGCCGAAATCCGCGAGATTGAGCTGCGCGCCGCCGCGTGGAAATTCCGCGATCTGCGGCGGGCGGTCGAGGAGTTGTCCGCTTCCGCCGCCGATCTGGAGCAGCGCAACGGCGCCCTGCAATCCGCCATCGCCGCCGGGGAAGCCGCCATTCAGGCCGCCTGGCTGGACATCACCGCGAAGGAACACGGCCTGCAGACCCTGCAGGAGGAAAGCAGCGCGGCGGACCGCCGGGTGAGCACGCTGGAAGCCTCCATCCAGTTCCAGATCCGCGAGCGGGAGAACCTGGAAAAACAGCGCGCCGAACTGCTCAACGAAACCGCGCGCCTGAAAATCCAGATCGAGGAACATACCCAGGCGCTGGCGGAGCAGGAGGAAATCCTGCGCGGGCTGGGCGATCAGCACCACATCGAAAACGCGCGGCTGGGCGAGCTGCTGGAAACCCAGCGCGGGCTGCAAACGGCGGCGCGGGAGATCAGCGAGGCGAGCGAGCACAGGAAAAACGAAAGCGTGCGCTGCCTGACCGGAATCGCCGGGAAAAAGACCGCGCTGGAAAACACCGGCCGCCGCCGGATTGAATTCAAGGGCCGGCAGGCGCGCCTGCAGGTGGACCTGGAAGGCTTCGAGACCGAGCGCGAACGCCTCCGCAAGGAGGCGCAGGCGCAGGAGGAAAAGCTGCGGCAGCGCCGTCAGACCCGCCTCGACCTGACCCGCCAGACGGAAGCCCAGCAGGAAACCCTGAACCAGCTTCGCGCCGAACTGATGGGCAGCGAGGCGGGGATTTTCCGGCTCAAGGAGGAAATCGCGGAAAAGCGATCGCGCTACAATTCGTTGCAGGACATCCAGAACAGCTACGAAGGCTTCGCCGACGGCGTGCGCAACGTCATGTCGCGGGCGAAGGAGGGCGGAACGGAATCGGGCATTCACGGCCTGGTGGCGGATGTCGTCGAGACCCAGCCGCGCTTCGAGGCGGCGGTGGAAGCGGTGCTGGGCGAGCGCCTGCAGTACATCGTCGTGCAGTCGCAGGAACAGGGCGTGGACGCCATCGAATTCCTGAAGGCGCGGAGCGCGGGCCGTTCGAGCTTCATTCCCGTGCAACTGCGGCTGGACCTGCCGGGCGATCGCGGCGAGGAGCCGCCGGGCGTTCTCACGCGGGTGATGGACGTGGTGTCGTACAGGGACGAGTACCGCGAGGTGGTCAACTACCTGCTGGGCGACGTCAGCGTGGTCGAGACCCTGCCGCGCGCGCTGGAGATGTGGAACGCCAACGGCTACAGCCGCACCCTGGTGACGCTGGACGGCGAGATCATCAACCCGCAGGGCGTTGTCTCCGGCGGCAGCATGGCGGGCGTCAAATCGGGCTTCCTGCAGCGCAAGCGCGAGATCAAGGAGCTGCATGAAAGCATCCTGAAACTGGAGACGGAATTCCAGCTCACCTCCAAGCGGCGCGACGTGCTGAAATCCCGCGTCGCCCAGGTCGAGGCGGGTCTCGCCAACCTGCGCCAGGAGACGATGGACGCCGACATCGGCATCGTCAACGAGGAAAAGGATTTGCAGCGCCACCAGGCCGACCTCAAGCGGATCGGCGCCTCCGCTGATTCGGTGCGCCGCGAAGTGGAGGAAATCGCCGCCGCCGCCGCCGCCATGGACCGCGAGGAGCAGGCCGCGCGGGAAGCCATCCAGACGCTGGAAGATCGCCGCGCCGCGCTGGAAAACGAACTGAACGAACTCGCCCGCGAAGGCATGGCGCTGCGCGAACAGCTTGAAGGCCTGAACGCGGAAGTCACCGGACTGCGCGTCAAGGTCGCGGCGGGGCAGGAGCGCCGTCACGGCGCCGAATCGAATATCCAGAGGCTGAAGACCGAGATCGCTTCATCGCAACACCGGCTGGAGCGCGCGTACCAGAATATCAGCTCCATCAACCAGCGCCTGACCGCGCTGCAGGAAGGCCAGGCCGCGGCGGAAAACGAGCTGCGCGAGCTGCTGGAGAAAACCGCCGTGCTCACGGAATCGCTGCGGCTGGCGCGCTCCGGCTACGAGACCGGATCGCAGGGGCTGCGCGACCGCGAGGCCGCGCTGCGCGACAAACGCCGCGAGGCGGCGATGGCGGCCGAACAGTTGAACCGCGTCACCCTGGACCTGCACGGCCGCAAGGCGGCGCTTCACCAAATCGCGGAGCAGACGCGCGAGCGTTACCAGATTGACGTGGAGACGCTGGAAGCTCCGGCGGAGGAGCCCGGCCCCGGAGAACACGAGAAGGTCCGCGTCCTGCGCGAGCGCTGCGAACGCATGGGCCAGATCAACCTGCTGGCCATCGAGGAATACGAGGAAGTGTCGAAGAAGCTGGAGTTTCTCAATTCCCAGTTCAAGGACCTGGAATCGAGCCTGAACAAGCTGGAGAAAGCGATCCAGAAAATCAATCGCACCAGCCGGGAGCGGTATGTGGCGGCCTTCGAGGCCATCAACGCCCGTTTCAGGGAGGTGTTTCCCAAGCTGTTCCAGGGCGGCCACGCCGAACTGCGGATGGTGGGCGAATCGAAGGACCCGCTGGAACTGGGCGTCGAAATCGTGGCGCAGCCGCCCGGCATGCAGGTGCGCACGCTCGACTTGCTCTCGGGCGGCCAGAAGGCGCTGACCGCGGTCAGCCTGATCTTCTCGATCTTCCTGGTCAAGCCCTCGCCTTTCTGCCTGATGGACGAGGTGGATGCGCCGCTCGACGACATGAATATCGGCCGCTTCAACGGCGTGGTGAATGAAATGGCGGCGCTCTCCCAGTTCGTGCTGATCACCCACAACAAGCGCACCATGGAAATCGCCGATACGCTCTACGGCGTGACCATGGAGGAGCCGGGCATCTCCCGCGTGATCTCGGTGCAGTTGAAACAGGCCGCCGGCGGCGCCGTCGCCGCGCGCTGATCACGGATTTTCCCATGGGGGAGGGCGCCCGCGCGTTTTCCCGGCCCGGCGAACGCTCACGCCGCCGCCCACGGCGCGCTCACTCCAGGCCGAAGGCGGGGCGGTCCTCGGGGCGGATGAAATGGAAGCTGACCCTGGCGCCGCCCACGTACCAGTAGCCGCCATGCCGCGGAGAAGAACCGTTGGCGTCCTGCCCGCCGGCTTTTTCCAGGAAGGTCTTGACCGGAGGCAGCGCCGCCGCCGGCCCCGACGACAACTCCACCGAAGCCAGGCCGGTCTGGTTCATCTTGTGCAGGGCGTATCCCAGGATCACCCGGGTTTCCACGCGATCCGGCTGCACGGCGAGGGCCGCCCGCGCGGCCGTCATGGCTTCTTCATAACGGCCGAGCCTGCACAACACGCCCGCCATGGTGTCTTCAATGGTGGCGCGCACCACATCCACGGCGGGCAGGGCGGCGGCCTTTTTCAGGACCTCCCACGACTCCTCGAAGCGTCCCAGCTTTTCCAGCGCGGCGGCGCGCGTCCACAACACATAGGGATCGGGTTTGACGCGGGCCGAGATCAGATCGTTCAGTTCCAGCGCAAGCGCATAAAGCCCCAGTTCCAGCAGGATGGAGAGCCAGCCGATCAGCAGCGCGGCGTCGCCATCGCGGGAGACGCAGTCCCGCATCAGCATGCGGCATTCCTCCTCGACCAGGCGGGCCTCCCGGGCGAGCGCGGTCTCCAGTTCCGGCGCCGGCGGCGAGACCGCGGGCGTTCCGTTGGCGGGTTCGCCCCGCGGGGCCGCCGTCCACTGGCGCAGCGTGTCGGCATGGCGTCCGCTGGCGCGCGCGATCCAGGCCGCGGCGAGGAACTGGGGCAAATCGCCGTCGCCGTTGAGCGGCTGCCTGAGCGTGTCAATGAGCCAGATCGCGGTGTCGGCCGCGCGCGCCTCGATGAGAATGGGAATCAGGCCCTTCATGTCGGCCATGGGCAACGCCTGTTCGCGGAAGGATGCGGCGAGCGAGCGCGTCATGCCGTCAATCTGGCGCAGGTCCTCGCGGGAGAGCCCGTGGCGGCGTTTGGAGAGCCGGTCGAGCAGGGCGCGATGGGCGGCGCGCACCTGGTTGACCAGCACATCGCGGCGCGCCTTGCGGATGGCCGCCGTGGACCCGGCCTTGAGTTCGAGGTGGTCCAGCAGGCCCAGCGCGGCCTGCCAGGCCTCGGCGTCCATGAGCACGGGAACCATCATCAGCAGGGGCAGCGGATCGGCGCCGCGCCGCTGGTATTCATCCATCAGCGATTGCAGATCGCGCTCCACCTGGGCGCGGTGCTGCTCCAGCACTTCACGCGGAGGCATGGAATCCACGGGCGCTTCGCCGCCGTCCCGGTGAAATTCGCGGATGAGCTGACCGTGGCGGTGGGTGGCGCGGCTGACCATGGTGTTGGCGCGCAATTCAAGCCACTGGGCGTTGCCGGGATCATCCTTCAGCAATTCGTCGTTGAGCCACAGCGCCGTGTCGTACGCCTGGAATTTGTTGAGCAGGGGCGCGAGCCCGCCAAGCGCGGCGACGCCGATTCCGGTGGCGCGGAACTCCCCGGCGAGGGCGCGGATTTCCCGCTCCAGGCCCCGCACCTGCCGGTCCAGTTCCTCGCGCTTGCGGTGCAAGGCTTCCGGCGTTTGCTCCTGCTCCGCCGCTTCCAGCGCCGCATGAAGCTTTTCCAGCATGGTGCGGTGCTGGTGGCTGGCGCGGGCCACCAGGGTGTTGGCGCGCAGCTCCAGCAATTCGGGGCTCGCCTCGCGGCTGGTCATTTCATCGAGCAGCCAGATGGCGGGCTCGAAGCTGGTTTTTTCCATCAACGGAGCCACCAGCCCGCCGAGCGCGGTCAGGTCCAGGTTCAAGCGCCTGAACTCACTGGCGACGGTCCGCACCTCTTTTTCCGCCGCGCCGCCCGCGGGCCCCTGGCTGGCCGCGGCGTTCATGCGTTCCAGCAACCGCGTCAGGCGGCGGGAGGCGCGCGCCATGTCCACGCTGTGCAGAAGGTCGCGGTACTCCTCGCTTTCTCCCTTGCGCCGGATCAATTCGTTCGTCAGGTATCCCGCGGTTTCCAGTTCGCCCTTCTCAATCAACGTGGGAACCAGCCGCCCCAGGGCCTGAACATCCACCTTCGCCTCATCGAAACTGGCGAGCAGTTCCCGCAATCCGCCGGCGATTTCATTGGAGGTGACGCCGGAGCTGGAATCCTCCAGCCGCTCGCGAAATTCGCCGTGCAGCGCCGTGCAGCGCGCCGACAGGGTGCTTTGCCTCAACTGCTGGTACCTGAGGTTATCGGGGTCTTTCTCGAGGACCTCGTCGCAGAGGGCGACGGCCTCGGCGTACTGGCCCACTTCGGTCATGCCCTGCACGCGCAGCACGTTGGTGGTGTAGACATGCTCCATGCAGCAGTTGGCGCAGAACGACGGAACATGTTTCCGCAGAAAAGCCTCCCGCGCCTCCGTGAAATGAGGACCGAGGAAAATCTCCCGCAGCGATTTGTCGAACACCGTCTCGCGCAGCGGATTCTTGTGGTTCCAGCACGGATGAACCACCCCCTGGTGATCCACCACGATATGGTAAAACGGCATGAAACACGGCGCGCTGAAGAATTTCTCCGCCGGAAGCGGAGCCACCGTGTCCGCCAGGTAACGGTCGAAATTCGCCGCGTATTTGTGAACCACCGGCTCGCTGATCGTCCGCAGGTTGGTCTTCACGCCCAGCTTGTCAGCCAGGCGCAGCGCCTCCTTCGCCTGCTCCCGCGCCGAAGCGAGCTGCCCGCCGTCCAGCGACAGGCTGTCGAACTGGGAGCTCAACCGCCCCAGCGTCTGCACCACCACCCAGTCCACGCCCAGTTCGCTCGCCAGACGGATGAAATCGCCGAGCTGGTGGAAATTCCGGTTGCTCAGCACCGTGTTGAATTTCAACACCGGAAACGGGCTGCCCAGACGCTGCTTCTGTTCAGAAAATTTCCGCGCCGCGCGGGAGATCGCCTCGAACACACCCGGCTTCGAGCGCAGGTAGTCGTTGACCCCCGCCGTCGCCCCGTCCAGCGACAACGCGATGCCGTCGAAGCGGATGCGGACCAGCTCCTCGATCAGCTCATCGTCGAACCGAGTCCCGTTCGTCGTGGTTTCGCAAAACAAACCCCGCCGCTTCGCCGCGCGCGCCGCCGAAAGAAACATCTCCCGGTGCAAAAGCGGCTCGCCCCCCACCATGTACAAATCCGCCGCGCCAAGGTCCGCCGCCTCCTCCACCACCCGCGCGCAGGTCGCGGCATCAAGCAAATCCTTCGGCGGACGGAAATCCGGCTCGCTCACATGGCACGAAGGACAACGCAGATTGCACGCCTCCGTCAGGTTCAGGTAAAGGCTGTGAACCTTCGGATCCCCTCCACGCGCCTGCTCCACCAGATTGTTCAATACGCTCGGACGCAAACTGGAATGCTCCTTCTCCGTGGGGCGCGGCCCGGCGCCGTCTGGCTGGTCATCCTATCAACGCTCGGTCCTGCTTTCCATGGCTTGCCGCCCGCTCTCACCCTGGAACTGACGCCAGCCGCCATGCAGGCCGAAGAGGATGCGGTCTTCAGGCCGGACAAAATGAAAACTGACGCGGGTTTCGCCCAGCCGCCAGACCAGCGGGCGCCCCTGTTCCTCTCCCGCGGAATCTTCCCCCAGCGTACGAAGAAATCCCTGGACCGGCGGCAAATGCGCGGCGGGCGATCCGCGAAGCAACTCCGCGGCCTCCTGGTTCCGGTTCAGGCGGCGCAGGGCGTAAGCCAGGATGATGCGGGTTTCCAGGCGATCCGGCTGGTCATCCAGGGCCTTGCGGGCCCACTCCGCCGCTTCCCCGAAGCGGCCCAGGCGGCAGGACACCCCCGCGCGGGTGTCGGCGAGCGTGGCGCGCACGGAGATATCGTCCGTGGGCAGGGCCTGCGCGCTGATCAGTTGCGACCACGCTTCCTCGAAGCGCCCCAGCTTTTCCAGCGCGGCGGCGCGCGCCCACAGCACGTAGGGATCGGGTTCGCGGCGCCGCGTCAGGGTGTCCGCCAGTTCGATGGCCAGATCATAGACGCCCAAATCCACCAGCAGGAAGAGCCACGCGGCGAGGGGGGCCGGATCAAGGCCGCGCGCGCCAAACTCCCGCATCTGTCCCCGCGCCTCGCCGGAGACCAGCCCGGCCTCCTGCTGGAGCGCGGCGCCGTGCTCCGGCGCGGCGGGAAGCACCGCCGGGCCGCCATCGCCGCCGTGACGGGCGCCTTCCGCGCCGTTCGCGGAAGGATTCAGGCGGCGCAGCAGCAGTTCATGGCGGCGGATGGCGCGGCTGGCCAGGGTGTTGGCGCGCAATTCGAGCCACTGGGCGCCGCCGGGATCATCGCGCAGCAGTTCCTCGCAGAGCCACAGGGCGGTGTCGTGAATGGCGTGGCGGTTCAACATGGGAACCAGCCCGCCCAGCGAGGAGATCCCGGCGCCTGAATCACGAAATTCCCTCACCAGGCCATGGATATCCTGTTCCAGCGAGCGGATTTCCCGTTCCAGATCCTCCTGCTTGCGCCGCAGGGTTTCCGGGCTCTGATCGCCGCCGCTTTCCTCCAGCGCCGCGCGCAGGCGATCCAGCACGCTCCGGTGCTGGCGGCTGGCGCGGGCCGCCAGGGTGCTGGCCCGCAATTCCAGCAGTTCCGCATTGCCGGGATGATCCTTCAGCAATTCGCCGTTCAACTCCAGCGCGGTGTCGAAGGCCCCCACGTCGTTGAGCAGGGGAATCAGCCCGCCCATGGCGGCGACGCCGGCGCGGGCGCGGCGAAATTCCTCCGCCAGCCCCCGGATTTCCCGCTCCGCTTCGCGGCGCTGCCCGGCTGCGTCTTCCCCATCCCCCGATTTCGCGCCCTCCAGCCGGGCCAGCACCGCGCGGTGGCGGCTGTTGACGCGGGCGATCTGGGCCGACTGCCTCAACTGCTGGTACCTGAGGTTATCGGGGTCTTTCTCGAGGACCTCGTCGCAGAGGGCGACGGCCTCGGCGTACTGGCCCACTTCGGTCATGCCCTGCACGCGCAGCACGTTGGTGGTGTAGACATGCTCCATGCAGCAGTTGGCGCAGAACGACGGAACATGTTTCCGCAGAAAAGCCTCCCGCGCCTCCGTGAAATGAGGACCGAGGAAAATCTCCCGCAGCGATTTGTCGAACACCGTCTCGCGCAGCGGATTCTTGTGGTTCCAGCACGGATGAACCACCCCCTGGTGATCCACCACGATATGGTAAAACGGCATGAAACACGGCGCGCTGAAGAATTTCTCCGCCGGAAGCGGAGCCACCGTGTCCGCCAGGTAACGGTCGAAATTCGCCGCGTATTTGTGAACCACCGGCTCGCTGATCGTCCGCAGGTTGGTCTTCACGCCCAGCTTGTCAGCCAGGCGCAGCGCCTCCTTCGCCTGCTCCCGCGCCGAAGCGAGCTGCCCGCCGTCCAGCGACAGGCTGTCGAACTGGGAGCTCAACCGCCCCAGCGTCTGCACCACCACCCAGTCCACGCCCAGTTCGCTCGCCAGACGGATGAAATCGCCGAGCTGGTGGAAATTCCGGTTGCTCAGCACCGTGTTGAATTTCAACACCGGAAACGGGCTGCCCAGACGCTGCTTCTGTTCAGAAAATTTCCGCGCCGCGCGGGAGATCGCCTCGAACACACCCGGCTTCGA
The DNA here is from genome assembly GCA_022072125.1 of Myxococcota bacterium. GTDB lineage: Bacteria > Myxococcota > JAJVIH01 > JAJVIH01 > JAJVIH01 > JAJVIH01. Next base: position 9,822 of record JAJVIH010000016.1, read on the forward strand.
GCGCAGGTAGTCGTTGACCCCCGCCGTCGCCCCGTCCAGCGACAACGCGATGCCGTCGAAGCGGATGCGGACCAGCTCCTCGATCAGCTCATCGTCGAACCGAGTCCCGTTCGTCGTGGTTTCGCAAAACAAACCCCGCCGCTTCGCCGCGCGCGCCGCCGAAAGAAACATCTCCCGGTGCAAAAGCGGCTCGCCCCCCACCATGTACAAATCCGCCGCGCCAAGGTCCGCCGCCTCCTCCACCACCCGCGCGCAGGTCGCGGCATCAAGCAAATCCTTCGGCGGACGGAAATCCGGCTCGCTCACATGGCACGAAGGACAACGCAGATTGCACGCCTCCGTCAGGTTCAGGTAAAGGCTGTGAACCTTCGGATCCCCTCCACGCGCCTGCTCCACCAGATTGTTCAATACGCTCGGACGCAACTTCCACGCCTTTCCTTCATGGCGAAGCAGAGGCCAGGGGCGTCCGCCGCGATCCGGTCAGCGCCTTCATGGCGCCGTCGAGTCCATCCACTGTCAGCGGGAACATGGGAAACACATCCCGCACCAATTCGATGGAAGGCGCGCCCCAGGTGCGCGGCGGCTTGGGATTGAGCCAGACCGCCCGCTCGAAACGCGCGCGGATTTTCTTCAGCCATTCAATCCCCGGCAGGGCGTTGTTGTGATGGTAGTAAATGGAGCCGCCGCGGTCGGTGAGTTCACCCGGGTGCATGTAGGCGTCGCCCAGCAGGATCACCCGGTACTCGGGCTTGAGGGCGGATAGCACCTCTCCGGTAGGCGGTCCCTTCCACACCGAAACATCCTCGTAAAGGGTTTCATATACGCAGTTGTGAAAATAATAGTATTTGAAGTCCTTGAAATGGTTGGCGGCGTGGGCCGCCGAAAATAGTTGCGAGCACAGCCGCGCATAGGGGTCCATGGAGCCGCCCACGTCCATGAGCAGCATCAGGTGGACGCGGTTCTTGCGCTCGGGGCGGAAGACCAGGTCAATCTCCCCGCCATCGCGGCAGGTTTTGTCCACGGTTTCATCCAGGTCCAACTCCTCGCGGAGACCGTCGCGGGTGAGAATCCGGAGCTTGCGCAAGGCGGTGGAAATCTGCCGGGTGTCGAGAATCACGTCGCGGCGGTATTCGCGGAACCGCCGTTCTGTCGCCACCTGCACCGCCGATTGGCCGCCCCCTTCGCCGCCCACGCGGATGCCCGCGGGGTTGACGCCGGAATGCCCGAATGGCGACGTGCCGCCGGTGCCGATCCATTTATTGCCGCCGTCGTGCCGTTCCTTTTGCTCGCGCAGCCGCTGCTCGAATAACTCGCGGAGTTCCGGCGTGGACAGCGCCTTGAGGGCGGCCAGTTGCTCCGGCGTCAACTCGGGCAGGGCCTTTGGATTGGCCAGCCATTCCAGCACCTTGTCCGCCTGTTCGCCGCTGGTTTCGATTCCCCCGAAATAGGCGGAAAAGGCCACGTCGAAGGAGTCGTAATGGGCTTCGCTTTTCACCAGGGTCATGCGCGCCAGGTGATAGAAACCCATCAGCGTCGAGCCGTGCAGGCCCTGCCTCAGGGCTTCCACCAGGGTCATGTATTCCGTGATGGAAACCGGCAGGCCCTGCTCGCGCAGGTGCAGGAAAAATCCGGCGAACATGGGGAAAACTCCCGCGCGGAAGCGATCAGTCGTTGGTCCAGCAGGCCAGAAAACAGGGCTGGCTGCATTGCTGCATCTTCTTCCGCTCTTCCGCCAGCGCGGCCATGGTCCACATGTAGCGGATGTCCGCGCGGTGTTCCGGCGGCGGGAAAACATCGCCGAAGCAGGTGGAGACCTGCCCCTGCGCCTTGATGATGAAGTCCTTGTAACCAGCGAAGCAGGTGCGGTCCTTCACGCCCGACGGGTCAATGAAGTACTGCGGAATCGAGCGAAGGAAGGATTCGCCCACGCCCAGGTTTCCGCGCTTGCGGCCCCGCGCGATGATGTCCTCGATCTGCCGTTCCAGCACCGGAATCTGATCCCTGGTCACCCAGTTGACGCGGTTTTTGGGATCATAGGTGACCGCCTGGAAGCAGACGAAATTGGCGCCGCCTTCGTGCGACCAGTCGTACATGTCGGTCAGCCGGTGAACATTCTGCTTCATGATCACCGACATGGTGCCGACCGAAAAATCATGGCGCAGACGTTCGTTCTGGATATGCGGGCGGGGCTTGCCCTTGAACGAGGCGCCCAGTTTCAGGGTGCGATCCAGCTTGGCGAAACTGCCCTTGATGCCGCGCACCGACTCGTGGGTTTCCGCATCCGGCCCGTCGCAGGACATCATCAGCACGTTCAGGCCCTGGTCGTGGAGATCGGCGATCGCCTGATCGGTGGTCAAAATGCCGCTGGTGATCACCGAGGTTTTCACGCCATGGCGGTTGGCGCGGCCCACCAGTTCAATCACCTCGCGTTTGCGCAACAGCGGTTCGCCGCCGGAGAACATGATCTCCTTGACCCCCCAGGCGGATGCGTCGTCCACCGCCCGGCGCAATTCCTCGATGGTCATTTCATTTTCCTTGTGGGACTCGTGAGTCCAGCACATGACGCATTTGAGGGGACAGCGGTGGGTCACCAGCAGCGTGACCTTTTCCGGCGTCAGCAGCGGATAATTGATGCGGTGCGAAACCCCGCGCAGGTATTTGGTGATTTGGTCCCGATCCAGGTGTGGCGCTTCCATGCGATGCTCTCCGGGAGCGTGGGCTCCGGTTCGCTTCTCCGGACCCGGGAGAAGCTTACGTTTCGTAACATATTGCAGTGTAGGCGATCCGGCCTAGGGGTTCAAGTAGACGCTATCCACATAAAACACCTTGCTCTGGAGCTGCTTGTTGAACGCGGGACGGTTCATGTCCAGACGCCAGTTGGAGATATTCTTCAGGTCCGCCCGGGTGATGGACACGCCTTTTTCGTCTTTCAGGGAATTGAGCGGTATCCGGTACTGAACCCAGTGCGGCGACGCGAGGATATATTCATTGATGGACGAACAGTAGGACTGCTGCTTGCCCTTGGGCATCACGCACAGGCTGGCGAAGACGATGGCCTTTTCATCGCCGGCCTTCAACACGAAGGTGATGTCGTTGTATCCGGACCAGTCGCGGGCGCTGTCCTGCAGGTGATTGTCAATCCAGGTGGCGAAAGCGTCGGAGCCAAAGGTCGCCTGCACCTTCATGACGTTTTTGTCTTCCAGCTTCTGGGTGCTGTTGAGGGTTGAAGGCTTTTGGACGGTGAACTCGCCTTTCTCACGCACGCTGATTTCGGTGAATTCCTCCAGGCTGTCGAAGGACAGCAATACCTTGGCCCCGCGGGGAATCTGCGCCGCTCCCGGGTCTTCCTTGGGAATCTTCTTCAGATAAAATTCGCGCATCGCCTCGTCGGGCGTCGCGGGCGCCGCGACGGGATTGTCGCCGCCCGGACCGGGGGCCGCCGCGGTCGCGCTGCCGGCCGTGGCCGCGGGGGGCGGCGGCGGCGGCGGCGGCGGCGGCACGGGCAAATCCACCGCCGGGGTGTTCTCCGGAGATTTTTTACACCCGGCGAACAGGGCGGATACGGCGAACAGGCAAATCAGGAGGGACACACCGGCGAAGGGTCTGGTCATGTTCATGGTGGGAATTTACCGCACCGGCCCCATGGGGGCAAATGCTCCCCAGGGGATGGGGGGCGCCCGGATCGTGCAATCTCCGGCCGGCGGGAATGGGTTCGCCTCCGCCGGCCGGCCTGACCGCGCCGTTCATGGGCCCGCCGTTGGACAACGGAACGAAACGGACTAAGGTAGCGGGCGGAAGGGGTTTTCCGGAATGAAGCAATCCATGGCATGTTTTCTGGCCGCCACGCTGCTGGCTTCCAGCGCGCTGGCGGACACCATCGTGTTGAAAAACGGCGTTCGTCTGGAAGGTGAAATCCTCAAGGAGGACGGCAGCCGCGTCATCGTGGACCTGGGTTTTCAGACCGTGGATGTGCCGCTGGCGCAAATCGCCGAACGCAAGAAGAGCGGCGCGCCCGCGGCCTCCGTCGAGCAGACCGGTCCGGGGATTTATTCCGTCTCGACCGATCGCAAGGTGAAATCGGTGGATGAAAACGTCCGCGAACTGGGCGAGGGCGTGGTGCTGATCTCCACCCCCGCCGGCCTGGGCAGCGGATTCATCATCAACAAGCGGGGCTGGGTGGTGACCAACGCCCATGTGATCGAAGGCGAACAGAATATCGCGGTGACGGTGTTCAAATCCGGCAAGGACAAGCTGGCCAAGGAAAAATTCGAGGAGGTCAAAATCCTCGCCATCAATCCCTTCGTGGACCTGGCCCTTCTCGAAGTGGTGGGTCTGGAAAAGGAAAGCCCCGTGGTGGTCACGCTGGCCGAATCCACGCCCATCAACCAAGGGGATGATGTATTCGCCATCGGCAATCCGCTGGGGCTCGAACGCAGCGTGTCGAAGGGCATCATCTCCACCAACAACCGGGAGTTTGGCGGCATGCTCTACCTGCAGCACACCGCGCCCATCAATCCCGGCAATTCCGGCGGCCCCCTGTTCAACCTGCGCGGGCAGGTGATCGGCGTCAACAACATGGCGGTGCGCTTCACCGACGGTCTGGGATTCGCCATTCCGGTCAGCGCGCTGCGCGACTTTCTGGACAATTTCCAGGCCTTCGCCTTTGAAAAGGACAACCCCAATACGGGCTACCGTTACCTGGCCCCGCCTACCCGCGACGACATGCTCAAACAGCTCCGGGATCAGGCGAAACCAGCGAACGGAAAAGCCGGCAGGGAGAAGAGCGGCAAATGAGCAGCGGCCGCCAGACAGGGGCGGACTGGGCGCGTTCCATCGCTGACGGCGAACCGCCGGCGCGGCCCGTGAACACCTCCCGCGCGGAGGCCGGCGCGCCCAAACCGCCCTGGCTGCGGGTCAAGCTGGGCCGGCATCACCCCGGTTTTCAGGAAACCCAGGACCTGGTCCACGAACACCGGCTGCACACGGTCTGCGAATCGGCGGCCTGCCCGAATATCGGGGAATGCTGGTCCCAGCGATCCATGACCATCATGATCCTGGGCAATATCTGCACGCGCTCCTGCGGCTTCTGCGATGTGAAATTCGGCAAGCCCAGGCCGGCGGACGCCGGAGAGCCCGCGCGGGTGGCGGAAATGCTGGCCAAACTCAGCCTGCGCCACACCGTGATCACCAGCGTGGACCGCGACGACCTGCCGGATTTTGGCGCATCCATCTGGGCGGAGACCATCACCCGCGTGAAGGAAGCCTGCCCCGGCATGACGCTGGAAACCCTGACCGGCGATTTCCGCGGCGATGACGCCCTGATGAAACAGGTATTCGACGCCCGGCCCCACGTGTTCTCCCACAATATGGAGACCGTGAAATCGCTGCACGCGCGGGTCAGGCCGCGCGCCCGTTACGAGCGCAGCCTGCGGGTGCTGGAGCAGGCGGCGAAGGCCGGGCTGAACGCCAAGTCGGGATTGATGGTGGGCCTGGGAGAAACCATGGCCGGACTGCTGGAGGTGATGCGGGACCTGCGCGGCGCCGGGGTCAATATCGTCACCATCGGCCAGTATCTGCGCCCGGGCAAGCTGCAATTGCCGGTTGAACGCTACTGGACGCCGGAAGAGTTTGACGAACTCCGCCAAGCGGGCGAGGCCATGGGATTCAGCCATGTCGCCGCCGCGCCCTTCGTGCGGTCCAGCTACCGGGCCTGGGAACATGTGGGCGTCGAAGGGCCTTGAGCCTCCTCTCCCAAAAATCAATAAGCACGGTAGAACTTTCTTTGACAGCACTCCATTCTGTCGCTATCGAATTGCCTGCTTCTCCGCCTGATATTAGCTAAAAAGTACTTGACGCCATTGAAGCGGCATTTAAACATGTGAACAAGCAGGGGAGGGGGTTCGATTTTGATGTCCGGCAGGAGCGGATCAAGGGAAACAGAGAGAAGAAGGAAGCGTAGTTGATTTCACCAGTGTGAGGGGACCTGGAATCGAGGTGAAACATGAAAGAGACAACGAGGATTGCAGCAAAGGCGAATGAGCCTCTGTGGCTGCGATTCAAAAATAACCAGTATGGGGCAAGCGACATCCTAAACCACTTCGGGATTATTTCACCGCCTATTCCAATTCGGACGATCATCAAAAAAATGGACATCCAACTCTTTGGCGTCGTGCATCCTGGTTGGTCTGGCGCAGTAAAGAGCAATAATACGTCCGCCGTGATTTGGTTCAACTTTGCTGAGAGTGAGCGTAGACAGCGCTTCACTATCGCGCATGAGTTGGGCCATTTGATGTGTGATCCGCTCGGCGAAGAATTCCGCGACATTAACCCCGTTGGGTATAAGTCACCGAAAAGAGAGGTTACGGCGAATAGGTTTGCTGCTGACCTGCTGATTCCGGTCGATCTTGTGCATCAATACTATACATTGTTCGATGGACATCCACGTATTTTGGCCGACACGTTTGGTGTGTCGGAACAAGCGATGGAGATACGTCTCAGGTCCCTCGGGTATTAGGCAATGGCCGGAGGAAAAACATGAACGAGGAACCCGGAATTGATCCCAAGACGGACATCCCAGAGCCGGACCCTAATTATGACAAAGCATTCGCTGAATCTATAGCCGAAGAGTCAAGCGAAATTCGGTCTTCAATGGAACAAGACCCGCGCTTCAAACTCATCGCCCTGTCGAAGACTGTAAGCAGAATCCGATATGGGCTCGGTAGTATCTCTTTCGTGGGCGGCGTTGCGTTGATCTTCCTCACTCTCTACCATGCAAATGTCGGCCTGCAAGAAGCCATCAAACTTATTGTAGACAACGGATTGGGCGAGACTGTACCTTGGGTGTTGGTCGCCAAGGCATTCGTGTATGCGACGTCGTTGACCATGGGCGTCCAATTGATGAAACTCGCCGACAATTTTGTTTATCCGGTTGGAATGGGGCGCGATAATGACATTCCTCAATTTCGCCCCAAGAAGGGGGCGACAAGGGAAAGCAAGCCAAGTGAGCGGTCTAACCCGCCACCTCGAAACCCGCTTAATACCATTGGTTTGCCAAGTAAATAATCCCAATCATGGTCTGAATATCAACCCCGCCGGATTCTTCGCGTCATTTCATTTTTATCCACGGTATATTCACGCCAACAAATTCTCCACGCCCTGCATGTTCCGTGAACCCCAATCCGTCCTCCGTCCGCGGTGAATCGCGGCCGGGCAATCCAGATCGGGTTTGGGACCCTTCCTCTTCACCGGCGGGCAAAGGAGGGGGGGACGGGGTCGCCAGGCGGCCGGGGCGGGATGGAATGAAAATCATCGGCCCCGTATAACGCACAAAATCGCTCCAGGAGCCTTTTTGCCGCTGGATAGCCCTTGCGGTATGGACAGGGGCCCGATCGGTCCATGGGCGCGAAACTGGACGATCGGATTTTACGCTTTATCATGGTTATTTTTCATGGGACTCCAGACCTTCGCCCTGACCCTTTCCCTGCTGATCGAGGCGCCCGTGGTCTGGTTGATCCTGCGGCGGCGGCTTCCAGCCGGCCGCGAAGGCCAGGGACGCATCTGGCTGGCGGCCCTCGCCGCCACGCTGATCACGCATCCGCTCGCCTGGAACGCCAACCGCCTGCTGGTGGAATTGGCGCCCTTTGAATTGCGGGCGGCGGCCATCGAATTGACGGTCATCCTGGTGGAAGGATTGCTGTTCGCCGGGCTGCTGCGGGCTCCCCGGGGAGCGGCGCTGGCATCGTCCGCCGCCGCCAACGCCGCCTCTTTCCTGGCGGGATTGTGGGTATTGCAGCCCTCCCACGCCTGGTTGTGGGGCTGGGCCGCCGGAATGGGCTGATCCGGAAGAAATTCAGGGGGAACGGGCCACACGGCCTGGAAATCGCTGGCGTCAGCGAGTCCTGACGGGATGGGAGCGATTTTTCTTCAGCCGGAACCGCCGGGGTCTCTGCTTCTTCAAACCGGAACGGGCGGAAAGCATATCCCCGGTTGCAGGCCCGGCCCCGGCCAAAAATGTTTCACGTGAAACATTTTTGGCCCCCCCCCCACGCCGGCGGCGGGATGGGGATGATGGCCTCACCGGGCGGCAAGCACGTTGACGGCGGGCGGACGGCGATCTCCCCCATCCCGGAAACCGGTCCGGCGCCCCGCCGTTCCGCCCATTCCCGTGAGAAGGCGATTTCCAGAATCAGCAGGGACCGGCGGTGCTTTTCATCTTTCACCCTTCACCCGCCTTTCCTGCCAGGGAGCGCTGAAGCGGATTGCAAGCCGGATATCCGCTTTCCGGAAATTGTCCCTGTTTCCAGCCACGGCTGTTTTCTTCGCTTACTCCCCGCGCCGGGCCAATGACAGCGCGGAGAGCAGGACAGGCCACTCCACCCAGGCGTGGACGGCGGCGGCGAAGCCATAGACAGTCCGGGCGCCGGAAAAATCCACGGCGAAATAGCCCAGCAGGGTCAGGGTCAATCCGGTGGTCATCGCCCAGAAGACCGGACCGCGCGGCCACGGAATCCATCCCCCCTTCGAAAATGTTTCACGTGAAACATTTTCAGACCGGGAATCCGGCCCTCCGCCCGGACGGACGCCGGAACCGGACCCTCGTGTTTCACATGAAACCCCGCCAGCCCCCTGGCGCGGCGCCGCGGGATCGCTTTTTCCCGGCGCATCCGGAAATGTTTCACGTGAAACAAATCCCGGCAGCAGATGGATCACCGCCGCATAGTGCATGAGCTGCATGAACACCACCGCACTGAACAGGTGGAGAATCCATGGATGGCCGTGGAGCGGCGGCGGGAAATACGCGCCGAAATGGGCGGACAGATGGCTGTCCCACGGCGACCACTCCAGCGCGACCGGGAAGATGCGGGAAAACGCCCGCAACGGCCAGCCGGTGGCGATGACCAGCGGAACCAGAATGAAAGCGGTCAGCCCGGCGCTCATCCACCAGCGGCGCGCCCCGGCGGGCGCTCCCTCGGCGATGAACCCCAGCGGCGTCAGGTTGTGCAGCACCGCCAGCCCCAGCAGGGTGAAAACGGGATTCCACGCCAGCCCGGCGGCCAGGGCCGCGAGACAGACAAGGCCGGGAATCCGGCGGGACCAACCCCGCTCCCACAGCAAAGGCAAGGCCAGGGCCGCGAGGCCCAGCACCAGCGCCAGTTCCATCCAGGCCGCGGCGGCGCCCGGCGCGATTCCCTGCCATCTCAAAATGCGGAGCAACACCACCAGCGCCAGCATGGCGCCGCCGGGCCAGATCATCCAACGGGGAAGGCGGCCGCTGAAGCGGCGGTCCACATACCGGAACTCGCCGAGCACATGGGGCAGGCCAAAAACCGCCAGGCTGATCATATAGGACGCCAGCGGCCAGGCGATCACCATGACGCCGGTGATCGCGAATCCGGCGGCCAGCCACCCGGCTTCCCGCCCGCCGGGATCGCCGATGGAAAACCGGATGCGTTCCCGCCGCATCCCGCCGCCTGCCTGGGTCATGGCGCTGGAGTATGGCATTGCCCGCGCCGGTTTGCGAACCTCCGGGCGGGGAAAACCACCATGGATGCGCCAGTCAGGATACCTTCATTATTTCAGGGTGGAACTTGCGAGGACGGTTGTCTGGCGGCGGTGAGGGAGGCGCCCCGGCGGCGCTTCAGTCCGGCGGGGGAGGTATCGGCGGGCATGATTCAATCTACTCAGGCATATCAATAGCCAAACGAGGGTTCATCCACTCCAGTATGGTTTCGATCGCCAGCTTGTCTTTGATCACAGCGAGGCAAAAACCCTCCGCCTCCTCATCAGTGGCATGAAGCGTTAAATTGAATTGCTTCTTGAGCAGATAGGTCATCGTCATCCATGCGATACGCTTATTGCCATCTCCATAACAGTGATCATGCATGAAGTACATGAAGACAAATGCAGCGAACACCAGCCCGCCTGGATTTTCGTCCTCATCCCAGTGGTAGTATGCCGCATTCCACGCATTCCCGAGCACCGCTTTGATACATCCATCTTTCGGTTTCGACTCCATGCCGCCATAGCGTGCAATGCTGGTGTTGTACATCCTCACGACAATGGACTCAGTAATCAGGGTTTCATAGGGGGCGGTCATTTTGACAATCTCTTCAGGAGACCGTCCCATTTATCCACAATGGATGTCAGAATATCTTCTTCGCTGAGATCCGGCTGAACGTCATCCAATGTCGCAAGCCGCAACAAACGGGGCTTGGGCGACTTCACGACCAGGGCGCGAACTTCGTGCTCTCGCAACGACAGCGCCTCATCAACTTGTTTTTCAGTGGCGGCGCAGTTCACGATTTGATTTGCGGTTTTGATACGCACCTCGACAGGACCGGGCTGAAACCCAACGCCGGCGACCACGCCCTCAAGTTCATCCACATCGGGGAGATCAGGAGGCGGCGTAACCGGCAAGATCGGGCCGATTTTCCTTTCGGCAACCACTGTTTCACCACGTTTCACCTGATAGACTTGCGCCGTCACGGATTTCGGCAGCGACTGAAGGTACCTCCGGACCAACCCATTTCGAGGCCGGCCGCTCTGCTCATCGCCCACTGACTCCACCAACTCGACCATCCCACGTTCGAGCAAGTCTTTATCAAAAAGAGATGGCTGCGGGGGTGGCGGCAAGCCAGGCGCAAGAGCGGGCGCAAACTGCAATGTTACACAGTTGTCTTTCATCCCCTCGATTTGCAGATCGAGGCATGCGGCTTCCTTTGCGAATCTCCCCCCGTTTTTTCCGCGTTCCGGATCACCAATCGCCTGCGTTGCGAAGTTTGAAACGATGCGGCGATATGCTTGCAGCAGCAGCTTCAGCGGCTCGCCAAAACCACTCAGGCTTAAACGATGCGCCTGAAGGGCCTCATCGTCCCCGTTAAACGTAATGCTCAATCTGAGTGGTTCGTTATCCATATCATGGATTAGATCGATTGGTTGAACCGCTGTCAAGATGACCCTTTTAAGTTTCTTTTACGTATGAATCGCGATTGCTTCTTCATGTCATCCGCCGCCGCACCGGAACATGAGCCCGCCGCCCGCGCCGGCGGGCGGCGAATCACCGTATTGACAAAACAACAACAACCGGCGGGCGGCCGCGGCATTCCGGCGGGGGATACCGCGGGATTGCCCGGACATGCGGAGCAGGCTTTCCCGGGGCGGCGGATGGCAGTTGAAAATCGCGGCGCCGGGAACTAAGGTGAAAGGGTCTGCAGCACGGATCATCCATGCCTCACCTGACTTATCTCGGCGGAACCACCTTTCTGGTCGAACACCACGACACCCGGATCGTCATTGATCCTTCGTTCCGCGGCAATCCCGCGCGGCTGCCCTGTCCGGATCGCATCAACTGGTTCGTGACGCCGCACCTGACCAGCGCCGGTGCCGATGAATTGCGCGAACTGGCGCGCGGCCACGGCGCGGGCGTCATCACCACCCACGCCATCGCCGCGTACCTGCGTTACCGCGGATCGCAGGGGGTGGACGCCATCGGACGCGGCGCCGAGCGCGTCTATCCGTGGGGACGCATTTCCTTCACCCACGCCGGGTACGGCGTCGCCTTCAAGGACGACGAAGGATTCCGCACGCTGGGCGATTCGGTTGGGTGCATCATTGAAATGGGCGGGGCCGCGCTGTTCTACGCCGGACTCGCCAGCCTGCATCTCGACCTCACCCTGCTGGGCGAATTCCGCAACCTGGAAGTGGGGATATTCCCCATCGGCGGCGTGGACTGCATGAACGTGATGGAAGCCCTGCGCGCGGTGGAATTTGTCAGGCCCCGGCGGGCGGTTCCCATGTATTTCCAGCCGCCCGGCCAGCCGCCGGTGGATCCCCAGCTTTTCCTCACCGGCATGGTGGGCAGCAAATCCACCGCCAAATTGCTCGCGCCCGGCGAGTCCATGGAATATTGACGGCCAGCCGGTCCGCCCACATGAACCTGTTTGACGTTGTCGTGGCGGGAAACGCCCTGCCCGCGCTGACAGCCGCCGCCCTGATGGCGCGGCAGGGCGCGAAGGTGCTGCGTCTGGTTCCTCCCGCCCTCCCGCCGGACGATGACTGGATTCCCGAACCGGGACCCGTCAGCGCCGCGGTGCTGCGTGATCTCGGCCTGTCCATGATGTTCGAGACCATGGCGCGCAGGCCCTTGCACCACCAGTTCGTCGCGCCGGGATTCCGCGCCGCCCGGGTATTTGATCCCGGGGAACAGAGGCTGGAATACCAGCGCGAAGGCGTCGCGCCCGATGAAGCCGGCCAGTTCATCGCCCGCGTGTTTGAAGCGGAGCGCATGCTGCTGGATCGCATGGCGGGGTTTCCCGGTCTGTTCGACGAGGGATTCTTCGCCACCGGCCGGGCGCGCCGCTTCGCCGGCTCCAGCCTGCTCACCGTGCCGCCGCCCCAAACCCCCGGATGGACGCCCGCCGCGGGCGCGTTCATGACCGCCGCCGCACGGTTTTCCGGCGTGGCGGGAAGCTGCGCGGACAACCCCTCGCGCGTGTCGGCGCTGGCGCAGGCGCACCGCAACCGCGTCGCCCCCGCCGAAAAAGGCGACCCCTACGCCGCCGCGCTCGCCCGCTACCTGGAGAAACAGGGCGCCAAGGTCATGGCCAACATGGTCCCCGCCAGCTTTGTCATCAAGGGCGGCGCGCTGGAGCAAATGCGCTGGCGCGAAGGAAGCACGGGCTTTGCCGGACGCACATTCCTGTGGGGATCGCCCACCGCGCGCTTGCCTGCCTGCCTGCCGGAAGGCCGTTCATCGCGCGCATACGCCGCGCGGGTCCAGTCCGCGCCGGCGGCCGCATCCATCATCCGCTTTCCGCTCACGCTGGATGCGCGCCGGCGTCTGCCCGGCCTGCGCGAACGGGTGATCATCGCCGGGGATCCCGCCAGGCCGCTGGAGGGCGCGAACCTCATCCAGTTGACCCTGCGGGAACGCGGCGAAGTCGAGGACCGCTGGATCGGCGAGATGATGGTTCCCGGCGCGGCGGCCCCATCCGGTGAAGACCTGGCCGCGTTGATTCACCGCGCCTGGACGGCCATGAACGGGTTGTTCTTTTTCCTGAAGGAAATCGCCCTGCCCCCCACGCCCCTCGACAAGCGTTACCTTGAATTGGTGACCACGCAAACCTGTCACGGACCCATTCCGGATTCCCCGCTGCCCTTCCCCGGACAGTCTCCCATCACCCCGCTGCGCAACCTGTGGCTGGCCAACGAAGACATTCTGCCGTCGTTTGGAATCGAAGGCGCGTTCCTGGCGGGCGGCGTGATCGCCCGGCGCCTATCCAGAGACCTGGCCCGCGCGCCGGGCAAATCCCCCCGCATTCCCGGCTGATGGAATGGGCCGGGCCGCCGCCATTCTGGCGGCCGGATCGCCATCGCCACGGCTTCCCCCTGATCCGCCACGACCCCATGGGGGTAAAATTGGGTGATGGGCGGAACCGGGGCGGCAGGCAAACGGCGGACGGCGCGCGGAGTTCGCCCGATCCGCGATCCAGGGGAGGCCGGAGCCGCCATGCCGGAGCGATCCCGGAGCAAAAAAAACACGCTCATGGTCTTTCGACAAAAAACAGGTTTGGATTAAGTCTTGACCTTTGTCATGGACTGCTTAAATTCCCTCCGTTCCTGAAAGCCCGGGAACGGGGCCGTCGCCGCATGTCGTGGCGGCGGGCCATTTTCCCAAACCGCTGAACGCTGGAGATTCTCCCCATGAGCACCCCCCTGGTTGGAAGCAAAGTCGCCCCCTTCACCCTGGAAGGCGTCCACAAGAAGGAAATCAAGAACTACACCCTGCCCCTGACCAACGGAAAATACACGGTGTTGCTGTTCTATCCGTTGGACTTCACCTTTGTTTGCCCGACGGAAATCCTGGCCTACAGCGACGCCCATGCCGAATTTGAAAAGGCGGGCGCCCAGGTCTTCGGCATTTCCGTGGACAGCAAATACACCCACCTGGCCTACACCGAAACCTCGCGCAAGGCGGGCGGCGTCGGCGAAATCAATTTTCCGCTGCTGGCCGACCTGAACAAGGATGTCGCCCGCCAGTTCGGCGTGCTCTCCGGCGCCGTGGCCCTGCGCGGCCTGTTCATCATTGACGAGGAAGGCGTCGTCCAGCACGCCACCATCAACAACCTGTCGGTGGGCCGCAACCCGCAGGAGACCGTGCGCCTGGTGCAGGCCTTCCAGCACACCAAGAAGACGGGCGACGTCTGCCCCGCCAACTGGACCCCGGGTGCGGACACCATGAAGCCCAATCCCCAGGGCCTGAAGGACTACGCCGCCAAGCATTGATTGCGGCCGCGTGATCCTGACACCCCCGGCGGGCTGCGCCCTCCGGGGGTGTTCTGTTTGCGCGCCCGGCATGGGCGCCGCCCCCCTGAAAAAATTCCGTTGGCCGGTCCGTCCTGGATGTGTTAGGGAAGGACTGCCTCCATGCCTGAAAACCGCCAATCATGCTTCCGCTGCGGGACATCCAATGATGCGGATGCGCTGGTGTGCAAACGTTGCGGGGGTTCGCTGACCTCCCCGCCACCCGCGCCGGGGAATATGGGCGGCGGACGGGCGACGGAGCAGGACACGGAGCCTTTCCTGCCCGGTTCCCTGCAAGTTGGCGACATCTTCCACAACCGCTACGAGGTCGTGAAGCTCTTGGGAAGCGGCGGCATGGGCATGGTCCATCAGGTCCACGATCCGATGACCCGGACTGAATACGCGCTCAAGCTGATCCGTCCGGAGTTGCTGAATAGCGAACGCGCCGTCGAGCGTTTCAAGAAGGAATTCCGGAACTCGGAAAAACTCCATCACCCCCATATCATCCGGGTCAAGCACTTGGATCAGGCCGAGATCGCCGGCGAGAAGCGCTACTATATGGTGCTGGAATTGGTGGGCGGCGGGGATTTGCGGCGTTGCAACGAAGTGGCGCCAGTCACGCTGAAATCGTGCAAGCCCTCCTGGACGGCGACCCTGAGATCGACCTGGAAGCCACGGGACGCCGAGTCGGCTCAGCCGACCGGGTCTTCCTCGATCCGGATGGAGCGCTGCTCTATGCCACCGCCCAGGTGGAGGTTCAGTATGATGCTCGTGGCTTGGAGATCGAACGCCGGGAGCCAATGGTCACCCCCGCCAACATCGACGCAGAGGCTCCCCTGGTGTGGACAGGAAAGTTTGTTCCCCGGCAGGAGGCCGTGTGCCGGTTCTCCATCACCCGCCAGTACCGCTTGCGTCATGTGGATGGGCTGACGTTCGATTTCCTGTTCGCGCTGGCGCAGGAGTTGGACCAGACGGGTACCCTGGCTCTGATCGGCGCGGGATCGAGCGGAAAGAGTCCTTTGATTCTCGAACGGAATGGCCTGTCTTATCGCGGGTTCCTGGAGGGCAGGGTTTCGGCGGAGAAGTACCTCCTCGTGCTGCATCTGACCCACTTGGAATTGCGGTCGAGGGAGGGAGAACAATGGTAATGGCCGTCGATCAGATGAATTGGCGCTCCCTCGGAACCGGGTTCATGTCCCCGGCTAGATCGGTGGCGGATCAGGCCCTGATGGCACGAATCACGAACTACAAGACTCAGGTCGCCGGGCGTTATCGGTCGGTTGCCCCTCAAGCGATCACCTCGCAGATTGCCTCCGGGGTGCATGTCGCCTCTCCCAAGATCGACGGCGAAACCTGGTTCCATCCTTGATACCTACTTCCTTGGCGATGCGGGCAGCCGTGAACTCCCGTAGACCACACTCCCCGATAACCTTGATGGAGGCTTCGGTGATCTCCCTTCGCCGCTCTTCCGTTGACTTTCTGATCGTCATGGGTCACCTCTTGCTAGTAAGTACTTGCTAGCATAATAGATACAACGACCATGATTGTCAAGAGCCATGAGACCCCTGAGTCAACGGCGATGCCAAGTCCAATGATGCCCCTGAGGGCTTTAATCGTCGTCCCAGTGCTGGTTCGCTGGAGGTGATACTGTCTGGTCTCCTGCAATATACGCGTTCGCCGCACCGTGTTTGTATACCAGTTCCCCTCCTGCCTTGCCCGTTGCGATGCCGAGCCCACCGAGGATGAGCGACGCCACAAGAATGGAGCCAAACACAGCGGGCTGCATCGACTCCTTTTTGACGAAAAATGGAACAGCGCTCATGACCAGGACCAGCACTCCGAACCAAGTAAACACCTTGGCCCGGTCCTCATGGGTCTCGATATACTGTTCGGCGACGGAGGCTTCGACGACCTCCTCGTCTGCCTCGCCGGTGTTCATGGCGACGAACGCTCCGCCGACCAGGAGGAGCTGCAAGACGAAAAATACCGTCCATGTGCGAAGGGGAAGCAGCTTGCGCCAGATGGCGAAGCCCAGCAGTCCGCCGATGACAATGTTGACCATCGCTAAGGCCAACGGAAGATGGACGACAACCGGGTGAAGGGGTGTAGCGTTCATAGGAACCTCCAATTCGAGTAAGATGGCACTGACCATCGGGTTATAAGTCAAACTTAGTCCGCCAGCCCCGAGAACGCCATTGGACAAACGTCCCAATCGTACAAATACGGAATTTGTCCCATAACATTTTCGCCACGAAAGAGGATGAAACGAAACCACGACATTCGCGAGTATTGGGTGTTTCTGGTGTTTTTCGCCGCCATTGCCACGTTCCTTGTTCTCGATTTGGTCAGCGACTATTCGGAAGAAACCTCGGCGCCCCACCTTGTCGGCGAGGGGAGCGCCCTCGTTGCGCGAGTCGCTGAACAGCCACGCCGAGAACATTCCCGCCAGCGCGCCGCCGTACCCGCCCAGATGCGTGTAGCGCACGCGCTCGTAGGTGAAATCCGCCAAATGCGCCCCCAGAACGCCCAGCGCCAGCCCGCCCGCCAGCGTGCCGGCGCCCACGATTCCGTAGTCGCGCGTCGTGCCGGTGTCCGTGGCGGCGCGGGTGAACAGCAGGCCCAGCGAAGTACCCCAGAACATGCTGGAATAAACAAGCTGGGCGTCGCCCGGATCGGGGTTGAACAGGAAACCCGCCCCCAGGGACAACGGCAACGCAATCAGTCCGCTTAGCGCCGTCACGCCAAAATGGCTTTCGGCGTCGCTCACCCGGCTGAACATGGAAACGTAGGACGACGCCAGCGGGACATAAAGCTGAAGACCCTGCATCAATGGAAAATCCCCGCGCCGCGGTTTGGCCAGGGTCTGGTACAGGATGGCCGAGGTTCCGAAGATGGTGGATCCGAGAAGGAATCCGGGGACCGCCCGCTCGCTTTTTTCGAGCGCCGCCGCGCCGAAGATTCCGACAGCGCCGCCCGCCAGGGTGTAGGTGGCGGCGAAATCAAAATGTTCGAGAAGGCTGATCTTCAAGCGTTCCCCCGTGCGCCGGGAAAACAGATCATCCTTCCGCGCGTATCCGGATTGTTGCGGCAGGGCCTGTTCCAGCATGCGCGCGCGCAGCCCCGCCGTGCCGGCTTCCGGCGCGCCTTGATACCGCGACTCCATGGAGCGGTAATCGTTGATGAGCAGGCGCAACCGGTCGTCCGTCCGGCCCAGATCTTCCTGGGGATTGCGGGCGGCGGGAGACGGCGAGGATTTTGTTTCCGCGATTTCCCGCGCCGGCGCGGAGCCGTGGGCAGGGGAACTGGAATCGCCCGCGGTGTTTCCGCCTGTTATTTTCTCCTTCTCCGGCGCGGGCGTGGAAGCCGTGGCGCCGGAAGCGGCGTCCTGGGCATGAACCTGGGCGGCGGTCAATATTCCCGCGGTCAGCAGGGCCAGGGCGCCGATCAAGGCGCGCGCGTGCAGGAAGGGCGGACGTATTTCCGGAAGGGAAAAGATTGCGGGCGCCATGGATGAATCTCCAGAAAATAAGCGCGGTGCACGTGGAAACCGGTCAGGCGGTATGGCCCAACCCGTGGGGAGGGATATATCCAGTGCGCCGCATGGGCATGGTTGTGCAAACCTCATGCCAACCGGTATGATCAATTCAGGTGAGCCGGAAAATTAGCGGATTTGGCGGGGTCTGACAATCCAGACAGGTCGGAAAGCCCGGAGGATGATAAAAAATCCGTGGTGAAAAAGCGCCACCGTGACAAAACTTCACAATGGACCGGGTGTGGGCGAGCAAAGGGGATTTTTGCAATACCCCGGAGATTTGCCCTTGACGAGCGGACCTGACGCCGGTTCCCCGGTATCGGGCGTTTCCCGGGGATAGCGGAATAAACGGACCAGACAGGAACCCTGGTTACTTCCCCTTCTTTTTTTTCGGGGGTTCTTCAAAGGCGTCGGACCAGTTGAATCCGCCCCGGGGCGCGGTCACCGGACCCGAGGTCCCGCCGGAGAACTCCGCCGGGGCCGGCCGCGGCTTGCGCAGGGGTGGCGGTTTGGGCCGCTCCACCGCGGTGGTTTCATCCCGGTCCCGGGAACCGGGACTGGAAACCCCGCGGCGCTGCTCGATTTCATCCACCCGCGTGATGGCGCTTTTGCTCAGTTCCTCGTGCTCGCGATCCACATCCTGCGTGTCTTCGTCCCATGAGTCCGCCCCGGCTTCATCGCGCAACCAGTCCTGGGTGGGAACCGCGCGCTGCTCGGTATCCGCTTCGTTCTGCAGGTATCCGCCTGAATCGGTGGGGACGAACTGCGTATTCTCCTGCGCTCCCCCCGTGACGCCCGGATGGGCGGATTCCACCGCGGTGTCGCCCGCGGATGCTTCCGGCGCCGCGCCTTCTCCCGGTTGCGGCGGCGCCTCGGGGGCGATTTCGGGGGCAAGCTGACGGTAGGCGCGGCGGATGGCCAGCCACGCCCGTGACGCGCACAATTCCTTGGCGGCGTATTCCCGCCCGGCCCGGGACAAATCCGACCGCAGCGCCGGATACGCACACAATTCCTCGATGCGGCGCGCCAGGTCGGCCACGTCCCCCGGCGCGTAGAGCAGGGCCGTATGCCCGTGGGTCAACAGGGCGTCGAGGGCGGGGGTGCGCGCGGCGATGACCGGTTTTCCCGAGGAGAGGTATTCGTACACCTTCCAGGGAATCACCCCGCCCTCCAGGTTGCGGCGGGTTTTGGCCAGCGGCGCCAGACAGATGTCCCACCCGGCCAGCACCTTCGGAACATCATGGATGCGCACCGCGCCCTTGAAATCCACATGTTGCAGAACGCCCAGTTGCCGGGCCAGTTCGGCGGTGCGCGAGAGCCAGGGCTCCTGCTGCGGACCCTGGATCACCAGTTGCAGCGGAATCCTCGGGGCGACGTGGCGGATGGCCTTGAATACCGTGGCCAGATCATACCAGGGCGCCAGCGAACCCAGGTAGCCAATCTGGATGGGTGATTTTCCGGGCAGCGGCTGGGCGGGCAGACGGGCGGGATCCACGCCTTCCATCATCACCAGCACGTCGCCCGCCTTGCGTCCGCGGGAGAGGACGAATTCCTTCGCGGCCGGCGAGCCGCAAATCACCAGGTCCGCCTGTTCAATGCAGGCTTTTTCCTGGTTGCGCATGCGTTTGATGACCTGCTCCCGGGCCGCCAGGCTGGGGTTGGTGTCCTTGATGTCCCAGGTGGGCAGCGTGTGAAGCTGGAACGCCATGCGGAAGCGGGTGGACGCCTGCTGTTTGAGCGCCACCGCCCCGGAAAAGGGATCGTGACAATGCACGATGGCGTAGTCGCCGCTGGTGATCTGCCGTTCGACGGCGCGGCGGTACATTTCAATATGGTCCAGCAGCCGGGCGCCGCTGACCGGAACGCGGAAGACGCGGGCGCCGTTGATTTTCTGGACGTGCGGAACCTCGCCGATCTTGAGCGAGACGATGTCCACCTCGAAATCCACGGTCAGGCCGGGCAACAGATCAAGAATCCGCTGGCTGACGCCCGAGGGTCCGGGAATCTGCGCGAATGCGGTGATCAGCAGCCGTGGGTTATCGCTGGACAACATCTCTGGGAATGGCTCCCGGTGAAAGACAATCCGGGGACAACATGTCACAAGATCGCGGGAGCGGCGTCCGCCAACTGGCCTTCGCCTGTCTGGCTTGTAACGTGAACGTCACGGGGGGTCAATTGCATGGAGGAAGCAGCGGCAAGGGGAAAACAGACGCGGCGGCGGGACGATTCCCATGTCCATGAAAGATCGCGGCGCTGCTTTCGCCATCTCCGGTCTTCACGCGCTCCTCCCCGCGGCCAAAACCGGGATGCGGCGGGTTTATCGCACCCGCCCGTTGACTTCATTGCGCCGGTCCGATAGGAAAATTCAGCTCCGTATTCATGAAACGGGCGGGAGTAATTCAGTGGTAGAATGTCAGCTTCCCAAGCTGAACGTCGCGGGTTCGAGTCCCGTCTCCCGCTCCACTTTCTTTCCTGGCGCGCATGCATGGGGGATCGCGCGCCATCCTTGGTCCCCAGGAGACTTTTCCATGCCATTCCGCACCTCCCTTCCCGCGTTTGTGATCTTCGCCTGCGCTCCGTTTGTCATCGCGGGATGCGGCGCCAAAACTCCTGATGCGGCGGCGCCCGCGGCGCAAGCCGCCCCGTCCATTGACGAACGGCTGGTGTCCACGCCTTATGTGGACCGCGCCCGCGGCTTCAGCATTCATGCTCCCGCGGGGTGGCAGGTGGAAGACGGGGCTTCCCTCGGCGTGCATGTGGTGATGAAGGCGCGCGAACAGATCCTGTCCTCGTACGGGCCTTTCCTGCCCAACATGAACGTGGTGTCGGAACCGGTGCGGGGAATGGGGCTGGACAAATTCGTGGATTATTCGCTGGTCAACCTGAAAAAGGGATTCACCGGCTTCAAGATTGTGAACGAGCGCTACATACAAACCCAAACGCACAAAGGCCGTCTGCTGGAAGCGGAATTTGAGTCCAACGGTTATAAGCTGCAACTCATCCAGCTTTTCGTGGTTCACAAGGGAACCGGATTCGTGGTCACCGGCACCGTGCCGGTGGACAACTGGCTGCAGTTCGAATCGCTCTTCGAGGCCACCATGGCCTCCTTCTCCGCCCTCTGATCAAAGATGGTTCTTCCACGAATCCCATGGATGGCTTCACTTTGACTGAATCCAGCCATCCCGCCGCGCATTGACCGCGTTTTCCGGCCGCAACATGGTCCGGCGATCCTGAAAATTCTCATTGGGACGCCCCGTGAGATATTCGTAAAGCGATCACATTCACCAGCGCCATGGATTCTGAATCTCCCTGATGCTCTTCGCCCGCCAGGGCTCCAATCCCGCCCCCCTACCGGACCGGATGGCCCGCAAATGATTCCGGCGCCCCCAGTGGCGCGGCTTGATCGCAAGCAACCTCTTTCCATGAAATGGTGGAACGAACGCCCCCGGTGGAAACCACGCTGCTTCTTCCGGTGATACAGCATCATTTCCTGAATCATGGTTTGGGCTGGAGGGCTTGATGCGGCCAGGGCGGACCATTCAGGAAGGAATCACCTGTGCATGACCATTGGAAAGAAGCGCGGTCCGGAGATCAGGGGGAGGATGATATATATATACAGCAGGAGTCTTAGCGCCTGTGGATATGTGGAAAAGAAAAGCGGAGCCTTGAGGGATAAGGCTCCGCGTCATCGCCGTCACCGTGGAAAAACCGGAGAGAGAGGGCTTCTTCTTCAGGAGGATATTTTTCCACAGTCCGGCAATTCACATATCCACAATCATGCGTGGACAGTCCGCACGTAACGGGCGCGCCGTTGCAGGGTGCTGGAGAGCGAGGCGTTGGCGAGGGCCAGGGCTTCGCGTTCATTGCCCGCCAGTTTGCCTGCTTCGTCCATGATGCGCTCGGCCAGTTCGAAGATGGTCAGGGTGATGGTCTTCTTTTCCGGGGTGCTGGAAGCGGTGTTTTTCATCTGTTTGCTCCATCGGAGGTTGTTGGTGAAACCAAAGCAAAAGCCATGCCAGGTTCCGGTTCGCGCGGATTATCAACCGGTTCGTTGGGAGAATGGGACAAAAAAACAGGTTGTATTTCAACGGGTTGTGATGGATCGCCTGATTGTCATCCCGGTGAAATCCGGGAGCACCGGATGACGGGAAATCCGGCGCCATGTGGATGAATGGACACATTCAGGGTGTGAGGAAACACAAGGCTGTTGTTTCGCGGCCACGGAAGCAGGAAAAGATCCAGGGCTGGCGCGCGCCAGCGATTGACGAAGAAAGAAGGGGATATTGGTATGGTCGCGATGATAAACGTCGGCCCGTGGCGTTTCCACCACGGGCCTAGGAGGCCTGATCGCTCCATGCCAGCGGGTTGGCAACCGCAGGCCCGATCGGGACAAGGCCGCGCTCCTGCGATTAACAGTAGTATGCAGGCTATCGCCGGTGGATGCAAATCCGGCTTCTTCGTCGCGCCGCTATTCGTAGCGTATCTCGCTGCCTGGGCGTACGGGCTCGATGTAGCGGGGCGCGGTGGCCGATCCGGCGGGAGCGGAGGTCAATCCATCCGTTTTTCGGAGTGTTCACGGCCATTGAAGGTCAGCAGCACGCCGTGTTCCTCGGTGCGGGAATGCAGGTTCACCGGACGGCGCCAGATCTGGAAGATGTTGCGCAGGGTGTCGCGGGCGTAACCGGGATCCAGGTCCACGCCTTCCCATTTGTGATTGAGCAGAAGTTCGCCGCGGTTCTCGAAGTTGGCGTCTTCGACGAAAATGAAGGGGCGGCCCGCGTTGGTGAGTTGCTGGAGCAACCGCTGTTTGACCTGTTTGAACTCGCGCGACTCGATCTCCCAGCGCGAGCGATCATTGTTGAAGGAAAAGCTGAACAGCTTCTGTTCGCGGGCGAAATCCTCGGTCAGGAATTCGTCAATGAAGGTGATGTCATTGTGGATTTTCCGCACCTCGAAAATTTTCTTCCGTCCCAGGCCGAGTTTTTTGTCCCAGTTCTGGCGCGCCACGTAGTCATCGCAATCCAGCCATTCCTTGCCGAACTGGCCGCGGTCCCACCGTTCCTCGATATGCCGGAACAGTTCGATGCCCAGCTTGTAGGGATTGAGCCTCCCCCCCGCCGTGCTCATGGTGCCGGCATGCGTGCAGGCGTAATCTATGACCTCCGCGTCCCGGAGAATCTTCGTGGTCATGAGTTTGGAGTGCCAGTATGAAGCCCAGCCCTCGTTCATGATCTTGGTCATCATCTGCGGCAGGAAATAATAGGCTTCTTCGCGGATGATGGAGAGCACATCCTGCTGCCAGGATTCCAGCGGGGCGTTTTCCATCAGGAAGAGCATGACATCGCGCTCCGGCTGGGCGGGAAATTTCCGCGGCTTGCCCTGTTCGGCCTCGCGCTTCTTCCGCTGTTCTTCAAGAAATTCCGGCGGATTGATGTAGTCGTTCATGTATTTGCGGGAAGACGGCAGCTTGTATTCCTCGCGCGGGGTCTCCGGCTCCGCATCGCGCGGGGGTTCCGCGCTGGCGGAAACCCGGTGCGGGGCCTGGGGATCAATCAGGTCTTCAATGCTCAGGCAGATGTCGAGGAAGTTTTCCACCGCCTCGATGCCATGGCGATCGATATACCGGCGGACGCGGGCGGCGTGATTGCCCATTTCATCGAGCATCTTGCGGTTGGTTTGGGCGAAGCAATAATTGTTCTTGAAGAAATCGCAGTGGCCGTACACATGGGCCATCACCAGCTTCTGATCCACCATGGGGTTGGATTCCAGCAGGTAGGCATAGCAGGGGTCGCTGTTGATGACCATCTCGTAAATTTTGGACAGGCCGTAGCGGTAACTCTTCGACAGGTGCTCGTATTCCATGCCGAAGCGCCAGTGCGGATAGCGGTTGGGGAATCCGCCGTAGGCCGCGACCATGTTCATTTCCTGGAAGTCCAGCACTTCAAACACCGTTTCGAAGCAGTCGAGCCCCGCCTCCTTGGCGTGGCGTTCGATGATGGTCTGGGCCTCGGCGAGTTCAGGCGTGAGCTTTTTCGGCATGGCGCTCCGGGATTGCATGAAGCCGCGGCGGCATGGCCGCGGCGTTGCGGGATTGTAGGCGTCCCCCGCCGCCGGGAGCAAGCGGAACCCGCCCCGGACCGCTTCCCGGGCCTTGAGACCCATGGGCAGTCCGGCTACGCTGCGGCGCGCGTACGCGCGGTTTTCCCCCGGTGTCGCGATCAGGCCTTCCAGTCATGCTCCAGAAAGAACTGCTGCGGAAAATCCGGCGGATTGAAATCGTCACCAACCGGGCGGCCGACGAGTCCCTGGCCGGGCGGTATCATTCCGTCTTCAAGGGCCGCGGCATGGAATTC
Source organism: Myxococcota bacterium (assembly GCA_022072125.1). Classification (GTDB taxonomy): domain Bacteria; phylum Myxococcota; class JAJVIH01; order JAJVIH01; family JAJVIH01; genus JAJVIH01. The sequence goes on from JAJVIH010000016.1 coordinate 34,008, forward strand.
GCCGAGGTGCGTCCCTACCAGCCTGGCGATGACATCCGCTTCATTGACTGGAACGTCTCGGCGCGCATGAACGAACTCTTCGTGAAGGTCTTCCACGAAGAGCGGCAACTGACCATCATGCTGCTGGTGGACGTGTCCGCCTCGGGAAGGTTTGGCACACGCTCCCACTTCAAATCCGGACTGGCGGCGCAGATCACCGGGCTGCTGGCGTTTTCCGCCATCAAGAACAACGACAGGGTCGGCCTGCTGCTGTTCAGCAACCGGGTCGAGCAATACGCGCCGCCGAAGAAGGGGCGCAAGCATATTTTGCGCCTGATCTCGCTGATCTTCTCGCACCAGCCGGAGCACGCGGGCACCAACATCACCCAGGCGCTGGATTACCTGAACCGGGTGCAGCACCGCCGCGCCATCGTCTTTCTGATCAGCGACTTCCAGGAAGGCGGCTACGCGCGCCGGCTGGGAGCGGTGGCGCACCGGCACGATTTGATCCCGGTGGTCATCCGCGACCCGATGGAGAGCCGCATCCCCCCGGCGGGAGTGGTTTGTTTCGCCGACGCCGAAACGGGCGCCCTGACCTGGCTGGATACCTCCAGCCGGCGCGGCCGGGCGCTGTTTGAAAAACGGGTGGCAGAGGAAGATCTCCTGCGCCGCCAGCTTTTCAAGCAGCTTGGGCTCGACAGCATTCATCTGGAGACCCACCGGGACCCCGCGCCGCCGCTGGTCGAGTTTTTCCAGAAAAGGGCCAAACGCCTTGCTCCGTAGCTGGTTCATGGCGCTGGATTTCCGGATGCTGTCGCGGGCGGCGGCGATGGTCTGCTGCCTGTGGGCGGGGTGGACGCCGGCGTCCGCCCGGGCGCAATCCGCCGCCAGCCCGGGTGTATCCGCCGCGCCCGCCACGGGGGCGAACCTCCACCTGCCGCTGTCCCATTTCGTTCAGGAAGGCCAGTACCAGTTGACCGCCACGCTGGCGCGTCAGGAGGCGGAGCTGGAAGACCCGGTTGGATTCGAGGTGCTGATCACCCACCCCAGGGGCGTGGTGTTGCGGCTGGCGGACAACCAGAAAATGCCCGAAGGCCTGCGCATGCGGACCGGCGAGGGCGGGCCGGTGGAAGCCAGCAATGGAACCCAGCACCGGTTCCAGATGGAGTTCTCCCTCACGGACGTGGCGGACGCCACGATTCCCCCGGTTGAATTCGTGGATGGCGGCGGTCAGGTGGTCATCCGCACGAACGAAACGCCGCTGCGTTTCCGGCCCACGCTGCCGCCGGATCAGGACCCGGCCGCCATCGAGGCGCAACCCGTCACGGAAATGGAAAGCATTCCGCGCAGGGATTTCCGGCGGTTGTACTGGCTGTTGGGAAGCCTGGGCGCGCTGCTGCTGGCGGGGCTGATCCTGTGGCGGGCGCGCAACCGCAAACCGGCGCCCGCGCCGGCGCCCCCGCCGATCCGGCCTCCGCATGAGGTGGCGATGGAGCGGCTGGAGGCGATCATGCGCAAGCGCCACCTCGCGGCGGGCCGCGTGAAGGAACATTATTTCGAGGTGACGGAGGTGCTGCGCGAATATCTGGGCCGCCGCTACGGTTTCTATTCCATGGACATGACCACCGGCGAACTGTTGCGGGAACTCCAGTTGAAGCGCACCCACGCCCTTGATCTGGTGGCGCTGGAAAAATTTCTCCACCACGCCGATCTGGTGAAGTTCAGCACCTACCAGCCCACGCCCGGAGAGTCCGGAAGCGTGCTCGACGCCGCATTTCATTTTGTCGAGGCCACCGCGCAGCGCGCGCAGCCGCCCGCCGCCGCGTCATCCGCCGCCCGCGCCATCGCGGCGGCGGAAAGCGGCGGGGAGAAGGACGCCGCGCCATGAACGGGAGTTTTTCATTCGGCGCGCCATGGGCCCTTCTGGCCTTCGTCTTGTTCCCGTTCTTCCTGTGGCGGCTGGCGCGCGTCAAATGGCGGAATCCCCCCGCCATGACCTATTCGCATACCGGCCCCTTGCGCGGGCTTTCCAGCGGGCCGCGTTCCTCCGCCGTCTATCTGCCCGATATCATCCGCCTGCTTGGACTGGCGGCGTTCGTGATCGCGCTGGCGCGCCCGCAGATCATCACGCAGCGACCGCCGGAGGAGACGGAAGGCATTGATATTGTCATCACGCTGGATATCTCCCGCTCCATGCTGGCTGCGGACTTCCAGCCCAGCCGCCTGCACGTGGCCAAGCAGGTGATCCGCGAGCATCTGATCGAGCGATCCACGGATCGCATGGGCCTGGTGGTGTTCGCGGGCGAGGCCATGACCCAGTGTCCGCTCACGCTCAATCACCGCATCCTGAGTTTCATCCTGGAAACCGTGGCCGTGGAGGAGCGGCCGACCGGCACGGCGATAGGCAACGCCATCGGGGTGAGCCTGAACCGCCTGCGCGACTCGAAGGCGAAGAGCCGGGTGATCATCCTGCTGACCGACGGCGATTCCAACTCGGGCAATATCGCTCCGGAAGACGCGATGGCGATGGCGAAGAACATGGGCGTTCGCATCTACACCATCCAAGTGGGATCGGGGGGGCTGGTGCCCGTGCCGGTGACCACGGGCCCCTTCGTGGATTTTCAGCAGGCGTTTCTGCCGGTGAATCCCGAGCTATTGAAGAAGATCGCCAGCGAAACCGGCGGCGCCTATTTCGTGGCGGACAACGGCGAGGCGCTGAAAAACAACCTCAACCAGATTCTGTCCGAACTGCAGAAATCCAAAATCCAGGATACCGGCATGCTGGAAGACCGCGAGGAGTTTTACCAGTGGCCGCTGGGTGCGGGTTTCGCCCTGGTGTTGCTGGACATCCTGTTGATGTTCACCTTGTTCCGCCGCTTCCCGTGAACGGCGGTTTCGCGGGCCGGCCCGGCGCGCGCCAACCAAGCGGTTTTTCCTGTGAAATCCCGCGGCGATCCGGCGGAGCATCCCCCCCCGGTTTTCCCTTCCCCGGGCGTGACCTGGAGGATGCTTGCCCGGAACGGCGGAGGGAATTATCCTGCCGGGCCTGAGGTTGAAGACCCATGGAGTTGGAAAATCCCCCATCCGCCGAAGCGCAATCTCCCGCGGCGGAGACGCCCGCGCGCAAGGCCATCCGCAATCTGTCCGTGGCGGAGCTGGAGCGGGAATGCCTTGCGTTGGGCCTCAAACGCTACAACGCCCAGCAGGTCTTCCAGTGGCTGCACCAGAAATGGGCCGGCTCCTTCGGCGAAATGACCAACCTGAGCAAGGACGTCCGCGCGCTGCTGGAATCCCATTACGAGGTTTCGTTGCTGGACATGACGGGACGCCATGAGTCGGCGGACGGAACGATCAAATACGTGTTCACCACCCGCGACGGCGGGCGCGTGGAAAGCGTGATGATCCCCGAGGAAAACCGCACCACCCTGTGCATCTCCACGCAGGTGGGGTGCGCCATGGCCTGCTCCTTCTGCGTGACCGGCACGCTGGGGCTGAAGCGCAACCTGCAGTGCGCGGAAATCGTCGAGCAGGTCTATCAGGTGGCGCGGGACCTGCGTTACCTGCGGCCCATCACCAACCTGGTGTACATGGGCATGGGCGAACCGCTTCACAATATTGACGCGGTGATTTCCTCCATCCACCTGCTGCTGGATCAGAAGGGCTGCAATTTTTCGCGGCGGCGCATCACCGTCTCCACCAGCGGACTGGTGCGGCAGATGGAACGGCTCGGCGCGGAAACCCCGGTCAACCTGGCGGTCAGCCTGAACGCCACCACCGATGAAGTCCGCGATGTCATCATGCCGGTCAATCGCAAATGGCCCATCGCGGAACTGATGGACGCCTGCCGGCGCTTTCCCATCGCCAACGGACGCCGCATTCTCATCGAATATGTGATGCTGGCGGGCGTCAACGATTCGCTGGACGACGCGAAGCGGCTGGCCGGGCTGGTGCAGGGCGTCGAATGCAAGATCAACCTGCTGCCCTACAACGAAGGCCCCATCGCGGCGTACCGGCGCCCATCCGATGAAGCGGTCGCCGCATTCCAGAACCACCTGATCTCGCAGGGACTGACCGTCTTCGTGCGGGTGTCCCGGGGCCGCGACATCGGGGCCGCGTGCGGACAGCTTGGCAAGGGCAAATATGATGTGCCGGGGGTGATTCCGCCGCGCCGGTCGCCGCTGCGCATGTCCGGAGCCCATGTCCATGCGGAATGAACCGGCCCCGCCGGCGCCTGTCGTGGCGATCATCGGCGGCAGCGGCCACCAGCATTTCGCCGGTCTCCAGACCGGGGAGGAAATCCGCCTCGACACGCCGTTTGGCGCACCTTCCGCTCCCATTGTCCGCGGCGCGCTGGATGGCCAGACGGTTTATTTCCTGCCCCGGCACGGCGCGGGCCACCACCTGATCCCCTCCGATGTGCCCTACCGCGCCAATGTGTGGGCGCTCAAGAAACTGGGCGTCAACTGGGCGATTTCCATTTCCGCCGTGGGTTCGCTGGCCGAGCATATCGCTCCGGGCGACGTGGTGATTCCCGATCAGTTGATTGACCGCACCTTCCGCCGCGTCCCCACGTTTTTTGGCGATGGCGTGGCGGCGCATATCCAATTCTCGAAGCCCTGTTGCCCGGTGCTGGCGGCCGTGCTGGCTCAGGCGGCGCGGCAGGAACTGGCCCGCGAACCCGGCGCGGTTCATGCGGGCGGAACCTATGTTTGCATCGAAGGTCCGGCGCTGAGCACCCGGGCGGAATCGGAATTGTACCGGTCGTGGGGCGCGCGGGTGATCGGCATGACCGCCCTGCCAGAAGCAAAACTGTTCCGCGAGGCGGAGATCGCCTGGGCGCAACTGGCGCTCTGCACCGATTACGACTGCTGGCGCGAGGGAGCCGCGGAGGTTTCCGTCGAAACCGTGCTGGCGGTCCTGCGCGCCAATGTGGCCAAGGCCCAGCGCACGGCCCGCGCGGCGGTTCCACTGCTGGCCCGGGCGCCCCGCTCCCTGGCGCATGACGCCCTGGGGTTCGCCCTGATCACCCGCCCGGAACACATGAGCGCGGAAACCCGCCAACGCCTGGAACCGCTCCTCGCACGATACATGGCCGGATGATTGGTCCGCTCACGTTCCTGGCGCGGTGAACGGAACAACAAACGGGCGCGGACAAGGCGCGCCGGCAGGGATGGCTGCCACCGGCCATGATCGCATGGAGGTCCGCCGCCGCTGCCTTGCGGCAGCGGCGGCCCCGCCCCGCGCAAAGGCCCGGGAGCGCGCGCCGCCGCATCCAAACTCCCCAACCCCGGACGATCACCGGCGCAGGCCGCGCGCAGGCGGATGAACGGGCGCCGGTGTGCGGGTACGGCTTCCGCGGCCCGGCGGTCAGCCATCCGCGCGGGGCCTGCGCGGCCATGCGGCCCCGCCTGAAGCCGCGCGCGATCCCGGGCCTTTTCGCCTCCACCCCCCCGCGCCCCCCGGTCCCCTGTTCATGCGCATGCTGGCGCCCGTACGAATGATCTTGCTTCATGCGCGCATCCCGCTCGCACGGACACGGGGACCGCCCGTTCCGCGGCCGCGCGCCTGGTGCGCGCGAGGCGCGGAACGGAAGCCGCCTGCGGCGGCCGGGGGGCGCAGGGGGGGTGGAGGCGGCGTGCGCAAAGCGCCCGCGCGCGGGGCGGGGCCTCCCCCCGCTTTCAGCGGGGGGAGGCGGACGCCGGTGATCGAACTTGGGGTGGAGATACGCCGCTTGGGGGCGAAACCGTCATGGCCGCCGCGGCGCGCATCGTGGACCTCGACGCCGCCCGCTGGTTTTGATTATGCGGATAAAAAAAGCCGGGAGCTGCTCCCGGCTTTCGCGTTGGAGTGGCGAAACGCGATCACTCGATGACGCCGAGGATGTCTTCCTCGCGCAGGATCAGGTGCTCCTCGCCGTCAATCTTGACCTCGGCGCCGCTGTACTTGCCGAAGAGAATCTTGTCGCCTTTCTTGACCTGAAGCGGATGAACCTTGCCGGTGTCTCCGATGCGGCCCTCACCCACGGCGATGATCAGACCCTCCAGGGGTTTTTCCTTGGCGGTGTCGGGGATGATGATCCCGCCCTTGGTTTTCTGTTCGCTTTCCAGGCGCTTCACCAGCACGCGATCGTGCACGGGACGAATCTTCATGGATGGACTCCTGTCGAGAATGGGTTTGCGGCCCAGTTGAAATGCAAAGCCAAGGGTAACCACCCCCCGGTCCCGGTCAAGGGGCGCCGGCCCATGAAAGGGGGCCGGAATGGCCGATCCTCCACGCGGGAACCGGATGGATTCCCGGCCGCTTGACGGCGTTGGCGGTTCGGTCTTTACAGATCGGATGAAACCCCATCCTGGAAATTCGTGGTGAAGGGAACCGGTCCAGACGGGCGGGCGCGGTTGCACGAACTGATGGCCGCGGATGGGCCGAAGCCCAGCGTATTCGCCCATTACTGGGCGCGCATCGCCCTGGATTGCTGCGACGAATTGGGGCTGCATCCATCGGGCCTGGACCTGACTGGGGAAGGCGGGGTGCGTATTCAATTGCCGGGAGACGGCTGGCGCGCCGAACTGGATTGCGAAGCGGACGCCGGAATTTGCCTGGAAATCTGGAGCCGCGGCGCGCGGCGGCTGGAGGACGTTCCATCCACCGCGGAGGACCTGTGGCTGGCGCTCAAACGCCTGCGGGAGCAGCAGACCGGCGGCCGCGGATGATCACCTGGGTTTCGTGGATGTCCAGCCCAGGCAGGTCTTTCAGGCGGCGGACTTCCAGCGTGTCGAAGGGGATATCGAGAATATCGCCGGATTCCTCGTCCACGAAATGGTGATGGGGATCCAGCCGGGGGTCGAACACGCTCTTGCCTTCGGTGATGATCAACTCGCGGATCAACCCCTTTTTCACGAAGAGATTCAGGGTGTTGTACACGGTGGCCCGGGACAGCCAGGGGAAATTCTCCTTGACCCGCTCCCAGACCTGTTCCGCCGAGGGATGCTCTTCCGTGAACAAGACATACCCGCCCACCGCGACCCGCTGGGCCGAGGGCTGGATATGATGCTCACGCAGGAGTTTGGTTACCCGTTCCATGCTGTCTTAGAGTTAGTCCAAATTCCATCCATGTCAAGAACCCGGGAAATATCCATGACATCAAGGGGATACGCCCCTGTTTCCGGATGGAAAAACCCCTCCGGATGGCGTCCGGAGGGGAAAGGGAAGGGGAAGCGGCGGATGGCCGTCCGGCGGCGGCCTACATGCCGCTGACCAGGCGCGGGCCGGGGATTTCCTTGCGGTTCAAGGGGACGATGCGGTTCTGGTCATCCACGAACACCAGCCTGGGCTCGTGCTTTTTCGCCTCGGTGTCCTCCATGTGGACAAACGAGGCGATGATCACCTTGTCGCCAGGGGCGCACAGGCGCGCGGCGGCGCCGTTCAGGCAAATCACGCCAGAGCCCCGATCACCGCGCAGCGCGTAGGTTTGCAGCCGGGAGCCGCAGGTCACGTTCCAGATGTGGACCATTTCGTTTTCGATGAGGTCCGCGGCGTCCAACAGGTCGGCGTCAATGGTCACGCTGCCTTCGTACTGCAGGTTGGCGTGGGTGATGGTCGCCCGGTGGATTTTGGACTTGAGCATCTCGCGTTGCATGGCCGGCTCCGTTTGACCGGAAGCGCGCGGATGCAAGGATGGACTGGTGGGAAATTCAGGCGCGGGTTTGCGCCCTGGCCCCGTGTCCGTCCCGGTTCACCGCGTGAATCCAGGCGTTACAGGTTTGGCGGTCGTGCGTTTGATGTTGGGTGGGGCCCCTTGCGGGTGCCTCTCCAGCGCGCACGTCAACTATATACAACCGCCGGTGCCCCAGGGCAAGAGGATGGAGCGGAATCAAGCCGGGATTTTGGCGCCCCATCCCGGCGGCGGTTCGTTTCCATGAAGAAGGTGTTCGTGGCCCGTTCCGCCCGGCGGGACACAAGGGGGCGCGAAACGGCCGTGCTCGGAATGAGGCGTCCATCGCGCCGCCTGTCTCTTCGCCTACAACGACTTGAGGAACTCCACCAACGCGCGTTTGTCTTCCGCCGGGAGGGCGACGCCCCATTCGTGGCCCTGGTTTGAATTGCCTTTGCGGGTGGTGTCCACTTCGAAACCCGGCGCCGGGCCGATCCGGAATTTCTTCGGGCGATCTGCCGCGGGCTTCAGCAAATCCTCCAGCGTGGGGACGCTGCCGTTGTGCAGGTAGGGCGCGGTCGCCCACAAGCCCCGCAGATCGTTGACGCGGTAGCCATCGGTCGGGCGAACCTTGAGCTTCTTCTCGACAATGAATTTGAGCAGATTGCCGCGCCCCGCGTCCGTATTGCCGCTGCCGTCCGGCGGCGCTTCGGGATCGCCTCCCCCCTGCAGCATCTGGTAGTGAATAAACGAGGTGCGGATGGAGCCGCGCGGAAACGCCGGATCTTCGCCGGGCAACCGTTCCTTGCCATCGGGTTTGTCATCCAGCGCCGTCACGCCGTCTTTGTTGACATCGGGAGTCAGGCGTCCGTCCGGGCCGGTTTTCATGTTGTGGCAGGCGATGCATTTCGCCTCCTTGAACACGGTTTCTCCCCGCGCAATCAGCGCGCCGTCGCCTGGCGGCCCCTTCGGCGCATCCATGGAGGCGAAGAAGGTCAGGAACAGGCTGGTTTTTTCCCCGGGCGGAAACGGGATGGCCGGTTTGGATTTGGAGGGGTCCCCCGCGCCGAAGGCGAAGATGCTCAGGTACGCCTCGCTGCGGATTTCCTGGCCGGTGCCCATGTAATTCAGCGCCGTGCGCTCGCCCAGCGTGAAGTAGGGCGGGAAATCGGCGGCGACGGGGTATTTGTATGCGCCGGTGCTGGCGTCGGTGCGGCCCGGGCCGAATTCCAGGGCCTTGTCCTTGCCGTACTTGCTGTCGAAGAGGGTGGGGTTGCCATCGGAGACCCAGCGTTTGTCCACCTCGAAATTGAAGCGGGAGAGGTCGAGGTTGCGGTTGGGCGCGCCCAGCCACAGGCGTCCATCGGGCAATTCGGCCACATGGCAGATGGCGCAGGTTTCACGGGCCCTGGCGGGATCTTTTTTCCCGCGCTTGAAGCCCACCGGCAGATCATCCGCCGGATCGGGAATGAAGCCGAACCTGCTGAATTGATCGCCGAAGACCTCCGGCTCCCGTTCTTGCAGCCTGACCATCCAGTCCGCGGGCGGCCAGCCAGCCAGTCCTTCGGTGTCCCAGGTTTCGTGCAGGAACATCAACTGACCGGCGTAACGCGGATCGTTTTTGTCCACCCCGTTGGCGAATACCAGTTCCTGCCTGGGCGGCGGACCAGAAATACCGGCCGCGGAGGCGGGTCCGCCGTCCTGGATGGCGCTGTCCGGAGAAACCGCCGCGCCGTCCGGAACAATGGGATTCGTGATGGTACAGGCCGCCGTTCCCAACACCGCCAGCAATAGCAATGGAACCGGCGTGCGGCGAAGAGGTTCTGAAATCAATGGCTTCATGATGAACTCACAGGGTGTGCAGGAAGAAGATCAGCGCGTCAAGGTCTTCGGGTTTCAGCCGGGAAGTGACGCCATGGCTGTCGCCGGGGTTGTGAATGGCAAAAAGGTCTTTCAGGCTGGCGGCGCGGCCATCGTGCAGATAAGGGGCGCGGGCGCGCACGCCGCGCAGCGGCGGCGTGATCACTTTTTCCATGCGGGCGTCGCCGTCGGAAGAAGCAGCGCTGACCGCATGCGGGGATTTGTCCGTGAACCACTCCCCCTGATGGCAGCCGGCGCAGCCGGTCTCCTTCGAGTAAAAGAGTTCGCGTCCGCGGTTGAGAAGAGGCCCTTCTTCATCCGCGACCGGACGGCCCGGAGGGGGCTTCAGTTCATCCATGTAGGCGGCGAAAGCATTGAAGTTGACCACCAGGCCCGCGCCTTCCATCAGTTCCAGCGTGGTGGCGCGGCTGAGCACCGCCGTATCCTTGAATTTTCCGTCCCGGGGATAGGGGGCCAGGCTGGCCTTTGCGTTCCATGCGGCCGGGGTGCGCCGCAGTTTGCGGGGCACGCCGCGTGTATGCAGAAACCAGTTCAGGCCATCCTCTCCGCCGTTGGGGTGACAGGTCGCGCAGGTCACCACCCCGCTGGGCGTGAGCTGGATATTCTCCGCGTCGTGGAACAGCTTGCGGCCTTCGAGCGCCGCTGGAGACAGGCGTTTGGGCGACACGGGCCAGGTGCGCTCCGGGGATCGTCCGATCACCCGCGTGTCATCCGCCGGCGCGGGCGCCTCCAGACGGGCCACCGACCAGTCGAAGGCGCAATCCACCCAGGCGGTCCTGCCATCCCGGCTCAGCGCGATTCCACGCGGCCCGCTGTTGACCGGAAAATTGGCGATGACCCGGCCGGAGCCGATCAGGGCGACATTGTTGGTGGTCTGGTGCGTCACCCAGAGCAGGCCGCTCGCGGCGGAATACGCCATGGCCGAGGGGCTGTTGAAGACCTTCGGCCCGCCGGAAAACCCGGCGTAACGAAAATCCCACGGCCCCCACAACACCGGTTCGATGCGGGGCTTTCCATCCGCGACCGAACCGTAACCCCCCTGTTCCGGCGGACGGCCGCGGTCGCCGTCGTTATCCACCAGCAGGGCGGCGGCGGCGAAAGGCTGGGACAACCCGATCAAGGGCGTCAACGCATGAAAGCTGGAAATCCGCCGGGGTGCGGCCCCGGGGGGCTGAATATTCATGACCGCCGCCGGTTCCAGGGGCCGCGCTTCGGCGGAAGCCGATCGCCGCGCGGCGGGAATATTCAGCATGGCGATCCGTCCCGAACGCCAATACGCAATCGCCAGTTGATCGCCCAGAACCGCCAGCGTTCCCGGCGCATCCGGCGTGGTCAGGCGGTGGGTGATGGTCCATTCGCGGGTGTCGAGGCGGAGCACCAGGTTGTCGTTGTTGCAGGACACCCACGCCGCTTTGCCGTCCGCATCCTCGGCCACGACGCCGAAGGTTCCGCCGCAGGGCGTATCCACGTAACGAACCGCGGGACTGGGCGTGCTCCAGTCCACGATGGCCAGACGGCGGTCCTGTGCGTGGGTGATGACCAGCCGGCCATTGGGCAGCAGGGCCAATTGAACGGGATGGAGCCCTGTCTCCGCGGCGCCTGTCGCCTCAAGGGTTGCGGAGTCCAGCCGCATCACCCGGTCATCGTCGCTGGAAAGCACGAAGACCCGCCGCTCATCGCCGTCAAGAGCGATGGAGGTGGAGCGCGCCTGGTGGATGGCGGCCTGGGCGCCCGCATCGGGCGTATCCGGCCCGCCGGTGCTGGAGCAGGCGAACAACAGCGCCGCCGCGCAAAGCGCGGCGGCGCCGGGATGGCTTCCCCTCCCCGGCGGTCCGCCGGATCCGGCGGAACCGCGGGCGCGGCGGGACGGGATCATAGTTTGGGCAGCAGAATCGCGAACTGCACGTCGAAGGGCTGCTCAAAGCAGGACAGCTTGTACCCGCCGATGGGAATGAACACCGGGTCGCCCTGATCGGGTCCGGGGTCCTTGGGATCGGCGTTGCCGTCAATATCCATGAAGCCCAGAACCTGGTAGTCGCCCGCCGGAACCTGATCCTCAATCAAAAATTCCGTGGAAGGACGTCCGCCCTCGATGGAGACATTCTCGAATTTGAAGCTGGCGACCGGTTTGGTCCCTTCCTTCGGGCCGGCGATGGTGACATCCTCGGATTTGTAGATGCTTCCCGAGACGGTTCCCTTGAGGGGCGCCTTCACCCGCCCTTCCTTCTCCGCCTTGCGGATGACATCCGAGCTGACAAAACGCACCTTGAAACGGCCCTGGGGCGCTTCGTAGCTGCCCAGCTCGGAGCATTTGGTCTGCTTGGTCGGCCAAGTTTCAGGAATTTCCATGGTTTTCGGATAGGGGACAAAATCCACGTCGCGCAGGAAATTGATCGGCGACTCCACCGCGTAGGCGATATCGAAACGCCCGGCCTTGCCGGTGGCCACCACCGCCACCACGCCGCCGGAATGGGGATCGTCATAGTAGAACGGCGCCTGCCAGTCGGTGGGCTTCTTGCCTTCTTTCTGCTCGCGTTCGTTCTGATCCAGCATCACGAACACCGCTTGGCGGAACTGATCGCCGGCGATGAATGAAGCGGGCGCCCGGGCGAAGGGCACCCGGCTCTTGTCCAGCTTGACCACCTCGAAGGCCACGTCAATGAATTTGTCCTTCAGCTTGGGCGTGACCGTCAGGCGCAGCCACTTGTGCGGAAGCAACTGGAAATCGCGGAAATTCTGGTCCGCGCCCGGAGAAATGCCGTAAGCGCGCTGCACGAAGAAGGTGAACTCGTCGCGGGAAGGCGCGAACCAAGCGGTTCCGGCGATGGATTCATAGGGCTTTCCGCTGAAAGCTGGACCATTGAGCTTGCCGCCGCTCAACGAGGTTTGCGGGGTGTTGATATTCAACACCAATTTGGTGCGGGGCTCGCGTTTCGGCTCGAAATCAAAGCGGACGCCGAGACTGCCGCCGTTGGAAGAGCGGCTGCGATACTCCAGCCAGAAGGGCGCGCCTCCGCCGGGCTCTTTTTGCTGCACTTCCAGAGCGGTGGCTGTGGCGGTGCGGACGGCGTCCATGAACAGCTTGCCGTAAGCCTTGGAGGCGGGCGCGCGCATCATGGTGCGGCGCTTGTCGTTCTCATTGGCCGGCTCGACCGGAATCAGGTCGCCCTGAATGAGAATCTGATCCGGCGTCTGCGGATCCGCCGACGAACCAATCTCGATATTTTCCTTGATCTTCACTCCAGAAGCGAATTGCCCGGCGGAAGCGCCGTCGCCGAGGATCGGATCAAACATCGCGACAAATTCATCGAGGGTCATGTCCCGCTCCACCGTCAAGCCAATGTATTCGATGGGATTGGCGCGCGGACGGAAAGCGGTTTCATCGGGGCTGGCGGCCGCGCCGCCCGTGGCCGGACCAGGTCCGGCGGCGTCCTGTCCTCCCGCATTGTTGTTCTGGTTGGCGGGAGGGTTGTTGTTGTCGCTGGCGCATCCGGCCAGCAGGACCAGCGCCGCCGGCGCGAGCAGGAGATGGCGGCGGGGGAACTTCGTCGAGGGAATCATAAAGGGGAGCCTGGGTTGGTTGATCCTGGGGCGCGCCCCGGGCGCGGGCGCGGAGGGAGGCTACGCATCGCCCGCGCGCCCTGTCAAGGCGTTTCAATGGAACGCCGCGTTACGAAAACGCGCCCGCGCCACACGTGGATGCGCCGCCCCATCCGTTTCCCCGGTGAAACCCGGGAGGGAAAGCGGAAATGTTTCACGTGAAACAACGTTCAGCTTCCCATCCGGGAAGGAAAAACCCCGCCGCGGGGCCTCCCGGGCGGGGGGGGCGAGCAGGCCGGGAAGCGGGCGCTTATTCCGGCGGCTTCCAGTCCGGGGCCATCATGCGCTGGAAGGCGTTGGCGACCGTGGGGGCGTAGTTGGGACCCGCCGAATTGATCTCGCCATACTGGCATTCGCGCTTGCCATAGGCGCACGGGGTCACCTGATCCCACTGGGATTTTGGAATCATATATCCCAGTTCGTCATTGGCCAGACCGAAGATCCACTGCTGGGCGGCGTTTTTGCGCATCTGGTCGCGGATGATGGGTTCGCGCGGCGAACCGGGGAAATCCACGTTGGGTTCGTTGGGGTCGGCGTACATCTCCTTGCCATTGGCGTCGCGCGACCCGATTTCGGGATAGATTTCTCCGGGGATGGTGGCGAACTGGAGGGGACCGATATCCACCGCGTTGACCTCGGTCTGGATAAAAATCTTGTATTCGGCGTCGCTGATCTTGTTGCGGTTGGTGACCAGCCGGCCATTTTCGTCATAGGCGTTGCGCGTGATCGCGCCCAACTGGGCGAAGACGCGCAGGCCCATGTTCTCCAGCGGCAGCAGGAACGAATACCGCCGGAATCCGATCGCCGCATCGGGCTGGATGGCGATGGTCCCGGTGGCGTTGCCCAATCCTTCCAGCGTTTTCTCCGCCAGCAGTTCGCCCAGGCGGTCGGCCATCTCCAGGTTGTTGTCCGTCATCATGGTCCCGTCCTTGCGGGGGATTTTGATGTTGAGGGGCGTCATCAGACCGCCGACCATTCCCTGGAAATACACGGAGGTGCTGCCTGGGAAGGCTTCTTCCATCTTGAGGCGGAACATGTGGGCGAAATCGGAGCTGATCAGGTTGTTGCCGGAACCCGCGGCTTCGGGGTGGTTGCCATACAGGGTGAAGGTGCCGAACACCTTGCCGGATTCATCCATGACCTTCACCGCGTACAGATCGTAATCCACGAAATAGGGGATGCGGGTGTCGCGGTTCCACTCCGGCGGCGTGGGGATTTTCGCCGCGGCCATGGTCGCCGTCTTCATGTTGGCGAGGGCTTCCTCGATGGCCTCGACCGTCTTGATGCGCGACGATTCCAGGTGCAGCGGGTTGGTTCCGTTCTTGCCCACGCCCTCGCCCCAGATGCCCAGGGTGTCGGCGGCCTGGTGGGTATGGGTGCTGGCGATCATGATGTGATCCACGTCCAGCCCCTTTTCCTTGGCGAGACGGCGGATTTCAATGACCTGGTCATGCATGAAACCGACGCAATCCCAGATGCCGAGCGCAATCGTGATGTCGTTCTTTTTGAAGACCACCACGCGCGCCCACATGTCGTCATGCACGCCGGCGGCGGGTTTGCCCATGCCGAATCCCGCCACCCACACTGGATCGAACTTGCCGTTGCCGTTGAGGTCCTCGAATTTCTCCCCCCGGTCGTATTTGCGGTTTTTATTGGCGTCTTCCCATTTCTCGATGGGCGGGGTGATGACCCGCTTGCCAAACCCCACCATCAGCTTGCCGTCGCCGGTTCCCGCGCAACCAGGGCCGCCAGGGCAGACGATATTGGTGGTTCCTGCAAACTGAGGAACCTTTTCCGCGTTCAGCGGGGGGCCGTCGCCGCCTGTATCTTCCGGCGCGGCGTCTGCTGTTCCCGTGTCGCTGGCGCCGCCGCCGGTATCCGGGGCGGAAACATCGGCGGGGGCGGCGCCATCCTCCGCGGGAATATCGGCGCCGGAAGCGCCGGCGTCCTGGCCGGTGCTGGCGCCGTCGCCCTTGGGCGGATCGGAAGAACAGGCGGAGATCACAAGCGCGGACGCCATGACCAGCATCCAGGACGGTTGGCGGGAGAGAATCATCCGTTTTTCCTCAACGGTTGGAACAGGCAGAGTGGATTGGCGCCCCCGGACAGACCCAACTGTGTAACACAATTGTGACGTGATGGGGAAGTCCGGGGTTCACCCTGCTGGCGGAACCCGGCCAGGAACCATAAGAAATGACATGGCGGGCGGCGCCCGGCCGCCCGTGCGCGGGTGAAATATCCCGCCCGGGCCATCCGCCGGCGCGGTTGTTCATATTGGCAGGTTGCGGCGATGCGCGCTCACGGGCGCGTTCTCTGCAATTCCTGGCGGTGGTGCTCAAAGGACGTGAAGCGGGTGCATTCGCCATCGAACTGCAGTTCGATTTTTCCGGTGGGGCCGTTGCGCTGCTTGGCGATGATGATCTCGGCGACTCCGGTGCGTGCGTCCGGTCCCTCGCTGGCCTTCTGTTCGGCGGTCTTGTAGGCGTCCTCGCGGTAAATGAACAGCACCACGTCGGCGTCCTGCTCGATGGCGCCCGACTCGCGCAGATCGGAGAGCTGCGGTCTTTTGTTGCCGCGCTGCGCGGACTCGGTCTGGCGCGACAACTGGGACAGCGCCAGCACCGGCAGCTTGAGTTCCTTGGCGATGCCCTTCAGCGAACGGGAGATATAGGCCACCTCCTGCTCGCGGGAATGCACCTGTTTGCCCGCCGTCATCAGTTGCAGGTAATCCACGATGACCAGGCCCAGCTTGCCGCCGTAATCCGCCTGCAGCCTGCGCAAACGCGCCCGCAGCTCCAGCACCGAAAGGGCCGCCGAGTCGTCAATATGCACCGGCAGGCGGGCGATTCCGCCCATCACCCGGATGAGGTCCTGCCATTCATCCTGCTGGATGGTTTTCGGACGCCGGAATTTCATCATGTTCATTCTGGATTCCGACGACAGGATGCGCAGCATCAACTCGCGGGCGCTCATTTCCAGGCTGAAGATGGCGATCGGATGACCCTGCTGGGCGGCGTGGGCGGCGATATTCAGGGCGAACGAGGTTTTTCCCATGCCGGGCCGCGCGGCGATGATGACCAGATTGCCTTCCTGAAATCCGCTGGTCCGGATATCCAGATCGGGAAAGCCGGAAGCCACGCCGGAGACATCCTGCGGGTCCTTATCCGCTTTCTGGTTCAGGTCGTTCATGGTTTTTTCGAGCAGGCCATCCATTTTCTGGAACGGGCTGCTGACCTTGTTGACCGCGACCTCGAAAACCTTCGCCTGCGCCTTGTCGAGAATCTCGTCCACGCCGTCCGCACCGGAATAGGCGTCGGTCTGGATGTCGTTGGTGACGGTGATGAGCGTGCGCAGCAGCGCCATCTCGCGGACAATGCGCGCGTAGTACAGGATGTTGGCGGCGGTGGGGGTCGAACTCTCCAGCTCGGCCAGATGGCCGTAGCCGCCGATCTGGTTGAGCAGGTCGCGCGCCTTCAGCAGGTTGGCGACGCTGACGATGTCCACCGGCTCGCGTTTGTCGCGCAGATCGAGCATGACCTGGAAGATGTCGCCGTGGCCTTTCCGGTAAAAATCCGCCGGCTTGACCGTTTCGGACGCCTTGTCGAGGGCGTCGTTGTCGAGCAGGCAGCCGCCCAGCAGCGCGCGCTCGGCCTCGTAATTGTGCGGCTGCATGCGCGCCACCTGCGCGGCGGCGGGAACACTGGTCTGGACGGCGGTTCTGGAGTCCCGGCGGTTCATCGGACTTGTCAGATCACCAAACCATCCGCCGGGAGTCAAGCGGGTGAATCGCGATCATCATGCGGTAACCATGTTCCCATCCATGGACGGAAAAATTCTGGTTTTCCCGATCACGAATGAGGCGGGAAACATGAAGCGGCGTGATGCCGAAGCGTTGCGGGTTTCCATCGCCGGAGAAATGGCGGCAAGGAAGTCATGGACTGAAAACTCCCGGGCTTCCGCAGCGGGGGATTACACATGGGCGCAGGCCGCGCGCGCCATCGCGGCTTGCGGAGACGCCCTGCCCGCCACGCGCATCGCGGAAGCGGACATTCAACCGGTTCCGCCCGGTCCTGAATGAATCCTTTCCAGCCGCTGGATGAATGGCGTTGCCACCGGCGTCATTGTGGAATTATAGTCCTGTCATCTCACGCCACGCGGCCTGGGAAGGGGATACAGCAAGAGGGGCCTATGCGTTCCAGCAAAAGATTGGGATGGGCTCTGCCCGTCGCCTTGGCAGTGTGTCTCGGATTGGCGCAGTTGGGCGCTTCCGTGGGCTGGGCGGATTCATCCGGAGGCGGCGCTCCCGCGACCGGGACCGTGGCGGCGGTCGGCGCGGACCACGGCGGCGGGCACGGCGATGACGGTGGGGGAGGCGGGCACGCGGATCCGGTCGCCTCGGTCATTCTGGGCGTGCTGATCATCCTGATTGTCGCCAAGGTGGGCGGCGATATCGCCGAACGGCTGAAACAGCCTTCGGTACTCGGCGAGTTGATCGGCGGCATGGTCGCGGGCAACGCCTTCTTCTGGGTCGGCAACGAGTTTTTCACGGTGCTGCGGGAGGGCAGCACCATCGAGGCCATCAAGCACGAAATCTTCGCCGGCAAGGCCCACGACTGGTTCACCGCCGCCAAAAATATATTGCCGGAGTCGGCCTTCGCGGGGGAGGGCGTCAGTCACGGCCTGCACCTCGCGCAAATCCTGTCGAGCGCCCACGGCGCGGATATCGCCAACTCAGTCGCCGCGATTGATATCTTGGCGCGCATCGGCGTCATCGTGCTGCTGTTCATGGTGGGGCTGGAATCGAGCGTCCGCGACATGATGAAAGTCGGCGTCACCGCGTTTGCCGTGGCGATCGCCGGCGTCGTCGCCCCCATGATTCTTGGATATATCGCGACCGCCATGCTGATGCCGGAATCCTCGGTCAACACCCGGCTGTTCATTGGCGGCACGCTGTGCGCCACCTCGGTTGGCATCACCGCGCGGGTGTTCAAGGACCTGGGCAAGCTACAGGTGCAGGCCGCCAAGATTATCCTGGGCGCCGCGGTGATTGACGACGTGCTGGGCCTGATTGTGCTGGCCATCATCATGGGCATCATCCAGTCCGGCGGACATATTGACCCAGTCGAGGTGACGTGGATTTCCGCCAAGTCGCTGGGGTTTGTCGCGGCGTCCATCGCCATTGGCATGTACGTGTCGCCGTTCCTGATCAAGGCGGTGTCCAGGTTGCGCGTGCATGGGGTGAAACAGGCGTTCGCCCTGGTGTTCTGCTTTGTTCTCGCCTGGGCGGCCAACGCGATTGGCCTGGCCGCCATTGTCGGCGCCTTCGCCGCCGGCCTGGTGCTGGAAGAGCTGATGTTCAAGGATTTTCATGGCCACGAGGCGACCCTGCTGGAGAGTTTCGAGCCGATCGCGGCGTTTCTGGTGCCGATCTTTTTTGTGCTCATGGGCATTCAGGTCAAGCTGGAAGCCTTCGCCGACCCCAAGGTGCTGATGGTGGGGCTGATCATCACCCTGGCCGCCATCGCCGGCAAACAGGTCTGCGGCGCCGTGGTCAAGAAGGGGATGGACCGGCTGACCATCGGCATTGGCATGGTGCCCCGCGGGGAAGTCGGCCTGATCATGGCGGCCATCGGAAAAAACATCGGCGTGCTCAACGACGCCATGTTTTCCGCCATGGTCATCATGGTCATTGGCACCACCCTGATCACGCCCCCCCTGCTCAAATTCTCGCTCGCCCGGTGGGACAAAAAGCAGCCCGCGTGAAGTTCCCGTCTCCGCTGATTCGCGGCGTCCTGATCCAGCGCTACAAGCGTTTTCTCGCCGATGTCCGGCTCGACGCGGGCGAGGTGGTCACCGCGCATACGGCCAATTCCGGGTCCATGAAGGGGCTGACCGCGCCAGGCAATATGGTCTGGCTGAGTCATCACGACAATCCCGCGCGCAAGCTCAAATACGGATGGGAGCTGGTGCGGGCGGGGCCGGTCCTGGTGGGGATCAACACCGCGTTGCCCAACCTGCTGGTGGAAGAGGCGCTCGCCGCGGACCGCATTCCGGCGCTGGCCGGCTACGCCAGCCGCCGGCGGGAGGTGAAGTACGGCGTCAATTCCCGCGTGGACCTGCTGCTGGAGGATGCGCGGCGTCCGCCCTGCTATGTCGAGGTCAAGAACGTGACCCTGGTGGAGCACGGCAAGGCGCTGTTTCCCGATGCGGTCAGCGAACGCGGGCGCAAGCACCTGGAAGAACTGGGCGGAATGGTCCGGCAGGGCGCCCGCGCGGTGCTGTTTTACGTGGTGCAGCGGGACGACGCGCCGGTGGTGGCGCCGGCGGCCGCGATTGATCCCGCCTATGCGGAAAGCCTGCGCCGCGCCGCCCGGCAGGGCGTGGAGGTGATGGCCTGGCGGGCGCGCGTGACGCTGGAATCCATCGAACTGGAGACGCCGCTGGCGGTGGAGACCTGAGGGGGGCATCCGGAATGGCTCGCGGGCGGTTCCCGGGAACCGCCGGACTCACGCGGGATAGAGGAAATCCGCCGGTCCATCTTCCAGCCGCGGGCGGCGGCGTGACCTGGAGGGACGCCGCGGCGGTCCGGATGGCCGTTTCACGGTGTTGAATGGACTGCTCGCGCGCAGGGGTGCGTTTGACACCCCCCGACCCCAAAACTATATTGCCCGCACTGAATTTCAGGCAGGATTCCGTGGTTTCGCCTGAACATCCCGGCTCTGGTCCGGGATTTTCTTTCCTGGAGTGTTCCATGACTTATGACAAGCTGAAAGACCCCGCCCGCGGTACGGTCATCACCCTGAAGTCCGATGGCAAGCTGGATGTTCCCAACGACCCGATCATTCCATTTATCGAAGGCGACGGCACGGGCCCCGACATCTGGGCGGCCTCGGTCCGCGTCTTCGACGCGGCGGTGCAAAAGGCCTATGGCGGCAAGCGGCGCATTGAATGGTTCGAGGTGTACGCCGGTGAAAAATCGCTGAAAGTATACGGCGAAAATGTCTGGCTGCCGGAGGACACCCTGAAGGCGGTGCAGAAATACCGCGTGGCCATCAAGGGACCGCTCACCACCCCGGTCGGCGGCGGCATCCGTTCGCTGAACGTGGCGCTGCGCCAGTTGCTGGACCTGTATTCCTGCGTCCGTCCGGTGCGCTGGTTCGAGGGCGTGCCGTCGCCGGTCAAGGAGCCGGGCAAACTCGACGTGGTGATCTTCCGCGAGAACACGGAAGACGTGTATTCGGGCATTGAATTCAAACAGGGCACGCCCGAGGCCGAGAAGCTCATCAACTTCCTGCAGAAGGAGTTCGGCAAGAAAATCCGGCCGGATTCGGGCATTGGCATCAAGCCCATCAGCGTCACCGGCACCAAACGCCTGGTGCGCATGGCCATTCAGTACGCGCTGGAGCACAAATCGCCTTCGGTCACCCTGGTTCACAAGGGCAACATCATGAAGTTCACCGAAGGCGCCTTCCGCGACTGGGGCTACCAGGTGGCGGTGGATGAGTTCCGCGAACAGGTCGTCACCGAGGACGAAATCTGGGAAAAACATGGCGGCAAGGCGCCGGCGGGCAAGCTGGTCATCAAGGACCGCATCGCCGACAACACCTTTCAGCAGGTGCTGCTGCGTCCCGATGAATATTCGGTCATGGCCATGCCCAACCTGAATGGCGACTACCTGTCGGACGCCTGCGCGGCGCAGGTGGGCGGCCTGGGTATCGCCCCCGGCGGCAATATCGGCGACGGCTACGCGATCTTCGAGGCCACCCACGGCACGGCGCCCAAATACGCGGGCCAGGACAAGGTCAATCCGGGTTCGGTCATACTCTCCGGCGTGATGATGCTGGAGTACCTGGGATGGAAGGAAGCCGGCGATCTCATCGTCAAGGGGATGGAAACCGCCATCCGCAACAAAACGGTCACCTACGACTTCGAGCGGCAGATGCAGGGCGCGAAGCTGCTCAAATGCTCGGAGTTCGGAACCGCGATCATCAACAACATGTAACCGGGGTTCTCCCCAACCGGAGGTATTCAGGATGTCACGCAAGAAGATCGCACTCATTGGCGGCGGCCAGATTGGCGGCACGCTGGCGCTGCTGGCGGCGCAGAAGGAATTGGGCGACGTGGTGCTGTTCGACGTCGTCCCCGACATGCCCAAGGGCAAGGGGCTGGATATCAGCCAGTCCTCCCCGGTGGATGGATACGACGCGAAGGTGACCGGAACCAATTCCTACGAGGATTGCGCCGGCGCCGACGTGGTGATCATCACCGCCGGCGTGCCGCGCAAGCCCGGCATGAGCCGCGATGATCTGATCGAGATCAACGTGAAGATCATCAAGGACGTGGGCGAAAACCTGAAGAAACATTGTCCCAACGCCTTCGTCATCGTCATCACCAACCCGCTGGACGCCATCGTCTACGCCCTGCACAAGATCACCGGATTTTCCAGCAAGAAGGTGGTGGGCATGGCGGGCGTGCTGGACAGCGCGCGTTTCGCCGCCTTCATCTCGATGGAGTTGGGCGTGAGCGTCAAGGACGTGCAGGCCATGGTGCTCGGCGGCCACGGCGACGACATGGTGCCGTTGATCGGCGCCACCACCGTCGGCGGCATTCCGTTGGAGCAGTGGATGCCGAAGGAAAAGATTGACGCCATCGTCAAGCGCACCCGCACCGGCGGCGGAGAAATCGTCGCGCTGCTGAAGACCGGCTCGGCGTTCTACGCGCCCGCCGCCAGCGCCATCGCCATGGCGGAATCGTATCTCAAGGACCAGAAGCGCGTGCTGCCCTGCGCGGCCTTGCTCGAAGGACAATACGGACTCAACAACCTCTTCGTCGGCGTGCCGGTGGTGATCGGCGCGGGCGGCGTGGAGCGCATCATCGAGGTCAACCTCAACGGCGATGAGAAGAAGATGCTGCACGAATCGGCCGGCCGCGTGCAGGGGCTGGTTGAAGTGGTCAACAAATTCCTCGGCTGATCGCCGGTTCGCTAACCAGCAATCGCGCATGCACATGGGCCGCCCTTTGGCGGCCCATGTGTTTTTTGGAGAGCCGCTTTTCCCGGGCCGCGCGGGTTCGCCTGGGGAATGATGTTCCGCGTCCGGCCGTATTTTCCCGCCGCCGCGCTCTCAGCCCGCGCGGACGCCTTCCGCGCCCAGCGCGATCGCCCACGCCTGCCAGTTGCGCTGGGCGCAATCGTGCAGGAACGCGGCGCGGTCCGGCTCTTCCTCGAAGGCGGCGAGCAGGCAGTCTCCGCCGCCGGCGCCGGTGGGCCGTGCGATTCCCTGATGCCGCGCCGCCAGCTCCAGCACCGGATCGTAGGCGTCAATCCAGGCTTCCTTCAGGCAGGCGCGCAGAAACTCCGTGTATCGCTCGGCCCATACCCACATGGCGAGCACGGGGGTGAATTTCCACGATGTGCTGACCAGGTGCGCGGCGTCGCGCAACTCCTCCAGCCCGCGCCGGAAGTCATCCGCCGGGTGGTCCTGCCGCTGGCGGAACAACGACACCAGATGCCGTGTGGGTTGCGACACGCCCGAATAGATCAGCGCGAGGAAGATGTCGTCATCGGGCAAACCGGCCTCCGTGACATGGGGCTCGCCATCCCGCACCACCACCTTCCGCACGCCGCCCAGCAGCGCGGCCGCCAGATCGGCCCCGGAACCGGGCTCCAGCTCCGGGCGCCGCATCAGCGCGCGCAGTTCCGCCAGCGATTCCGGGCGCGCCGGAGCGGGGATCATCTCCAGCACGGCGGCGAGGGCGGCCGGCTCGGCGGCGCTGGAGCCCAGCCCGAGTTTGCGGCCGTCCCGGGCGTATAGATCCGAGCTGTCGAGCACGATGCGCCCGGCGGGAACGCCGCGTTCCAGCGCCCGGGCGAACACCGCATGGCTTTCTCCTTCGTGGATGGGGGTCTCCGCGCCGTGAACGCGCCGCAGCAGGGTGGGCGACCTTCCGCCGCTTCGGCGAGCACGCGCATGGGCGCGGCGGCCGCCAGGGCGGGGGAGCCGGTCAGTACAGCGTATTCGCCGGTCAACATGATCTTTCCGGGAGCAGACGCCTGGGTTTTCATCCGGTCACCTCCACGCCGCCGGCGGCCGCGCTGACAATCACGCGCTCCAGGCCGGGGATGGCCAACAGGGTTTCGCGCACGCGCGCCGCATGCTGGGGCGGATGCATCAACACGGGATGCGGCCCGGCGTCGCAGGTGAACCACGCCATCACGCCCTGGCGCCGCAATTCCACGGCGGCGCGCCAGGCGGCCAGCGTCGCAGGCAGAAAATACACCAGCGGCGGCCGGGCGGCGAAGCCGTCCGCATGCATCGCCAGGGCGTTGGCCTCAATCAGCGCGCCCGCGCCATCCACATCGCCGGAAAGCACGAGCCGCTCCAGGGTCTCCGCATCCTCCCGCGCGCGCCGGATCCACGCATCATGAAAGGAGGAGGTCTCCGCGCACGCCGCCATGCCGTCGCGCGAGGAGATGTCCTTGGGGCCGGTCTTCGCCACGCCAATGCTCCACACCCAGGGCAGGGCTTCCGGCGGTGCGATGCTGACAGCGTAAGGTTCGTCCACGTCCGGAATCAGCCGGGTCACGCCGCCGGGAATGGCGCGGGCCGCCGAGCCGCTGCCCTTGCGGGCCAGGGCGGACAGCGCCCGTTCATCCAGGCGCAAATCCGCCGCGTGCGCCGCGGCGGCGGCCAGCGCCGCGAAACCGGATGAAGACGAGGCCAGTCCCGCCGCCGTGGGAAAATCGTTGCGGCTTTCGATGCGGAAATGAAGCGGCTTGCCCGCCAGTTCGCGCACCAGGTCGAGAAAGGCGCCCGCCCGCGCAGCGGCTTTTGGCGAGTTTTCCCCATCGAGGCGTATCTCGTCCCGATCTCCGTCAATCACGCTGGCGGTGGTGATGGTGCGCAGGGCCTTGAGATTCACTCCCACGCTGCCGGCGGCGGGCAGGTTTCCCGCGCCGGGACGTTTGCCCCAGTATTTGGCCAGCCCCAGGTTGGCGTACGCGATGGCGGTGGCGCGGCTCATGGCGTTTTCCACGGTTCCCGGGCGCCCAGCAGGGTCATCTCCCGGAAGTTGAAGGTGATGCGCAACAGGAAGCGGAAACCTTCCCGCTCCGTCAGTTCCAGGGCGCTGATGGGAACCTGCGCGCCCATGCCCAGCTCCCACGCGCCGCCGCTGGCGAAGGTGACGGCGGGGCAAATGAACATGCCCCACTGCTTGCGTCCCGAGTCATAACTGGCGTTGACCTCCAGCAGGGGCGCGATCTGTTCGTACTGGAACAGGTAGGTCAGGGCGGCGTTGCCAATCCATATCCAGTCTGGACGGCGATCCGCCTCGCCGCCCGCCGCCAGCCAGACTCCGCTCTCCACCTGCGGGAAAAACCGGGCGGAACGCACGGGGACCATCGCCGCGACATAGGGACGGATGAAGGAATGGCGCGCGGCGCGGGCCGCGGCGGCGGCGTCCAGCCCCAGGTTCAGGCGCATCCAGACATCCGCGCCGAGGCCCAGCACGAATGGCGCGCGGGCGGGATCGCCGAAAGGCGTCAGCTTTCCGCCGAAGCGCAGGTAATCCACGCGGAAGTCGTTGGGCGTGCTGTCGGGATTGATGCGCAGCGGCAGGACGAAACCCAGTTCGCCGTAATGGAACAGGTTCCAGTTGACGCTGGGAAATTCGACATCAAACCCCACCTCCGGCGACGGACGAGGTTGTTCGAAAGGGCGGTTGATGACGCGAAGCTGCAGGTTGAAATCGGAGTCGGCCCACGCGCGCCGGGTGAACATGGGCGTGATGGCGTGAAAGACGGTTTTGCCGTTCTCGACCGTGGCGACATGGGCGCGCGCGGCGAAGGGGGCGCAAACCAGGACGAGCGCCAGCAAAATCCATGTTGAACCAGGCGGCTTCACGGCGCGCGGGACTCTACGGGAGCCCCTCGCTTTGCTCAACCTCCGGCCGGGTCTTCGTCAGGGGGCCGCAACACCTGATGCAATTCAGGCGGCGCATTCCAGGCGCGGCCGCCCCTGTCACCCGGAATGATGGAGAAAAGGCGGCGCGTTTCCGTTGTGCGGACTCGCAAGATCCATTGAAGACACGGGCGGAACATCACGCTGACAACCGGTCAATGGCATGTGGGAGAAACGCCGATTCCGGATGACCGCGGGCGGCCTCCGCCCAGGCCGCCATTCGCGCGAAGCTCGAACCCGATGAACGGCCGATGCCGATCCTGTTGGCGTTTCTCCTGGCCGGCGCCGGGGCGCCGCACGGATGTGTGTTCTTCCGGGAGGGTTACGCCCGGGATTTCCTTTTCCGGACGGGAGGCGGCGGGTCCGGGTCAATCAAGGGGAACCCGGCGCGAAATTCCGAACCCTCGCCGGGAAGGCTCTCCAGTTCGATTTGTCCCTGGTGCAGGTCCACAATCTGCTTGACCACGTACAGGCCGATGCCTGCTCCGCCATGCCGGCGCCGTGGCGACGAATCCGCCTGGAAAAACATCTCGAATACCCGGCGCTGGTCTTCCATGGAAATCCCCACCCCGTGATCGCGCACGCTCGCCCAGCCGTGGCGGTTTTTCCGGAACGCCTTCACTTCCACGGGTTCGCCGGGCCGGCTGAACTTGATGGCGTTGTCAATCAGGTTGATGAGCATGCGATGGATTTTCGCCGCGTCTCCCCGGATGAACAGCGCCTCCGGACAGTCCACCACCAGGGGTCCCGCGCCCGGGCGCGCCGCGAAGACATCCGCGGCGTCGCGCACGGCGCGGGCGAGGTCCATGGGTTCGGGATTGATCCGCTCCATGTCGCGTTGACGGCGCGCGGAAAAGATCAGGTTTTCGATCAGATCCACCAGCATGCGGATATTCTTGTGGGAGACTTCCAGCCCGCGCCGCTGCTCGCTGGTGAGCGGTCCCAGCTCCTCGCCCAGCATCAGCTCCGTGTAGCCCAGAATGCTGACCAGCGGCGACCGGAGTTCGTGGGAGATCGTGGCCAGCAGGTTGGTTTTGATCTGGTCGAGGGCGCGCAATTCCACGTTGGCGGCTTCCAGCCGGGAGCCGCGCGCCTCCAGTTCGCGGATCAGTTCGATCTTGTCGAGGAGAATGCTGAGGCTGTGCGCCATCAACTGGATGAACTCGGCGCCGCCTTCTTGCTGCCAGCCCGGGGTGGAAGGCAACACCATGCAGCCGGAAACCCGGGCGGTGGTGCGCAGCAGAAAGGTTTCGATGGCCAGTCCGGGGATCTGACGGCTGATCTCGCCTTCGCTCCAGACGTTCACCAACTCCCCGGCGCCGCCGCGGAGCACCGCTGGAAGCCGCGGCGGACCTTCCGCCGTGGCGACGCAGACCTCCGCCAGGTGAAAATCATCGCCTCCGGCGCCGCGCCAATAGAGGGCGGCCCACGGCATGTCGAGCAGCATCAGCATCTGCAGCAGAACCCTGCGCACCGGCGCGTGCTCGTCACCGGCCCCGGCGATGGCCTCCGTCGCCTCCCGGGCCAGCCGGATCTGCCGTTCGCGGGTTTCCAGGGCGAAGCGGATGCGCCGCATCTGCCCCAGCCGGGACAGCGCCGCCCCAGCCAGGCGCCCGGCCAGGCTCGCCGCCAGTTGGGCGGGTTCCGCTTCCGCGGTCACCGGATCCGTTCCGCCGGACGCCATGACCGGACGGACAAACCGCAGCACCAGCACTTCCTGGTTCTCCTCCGCAACCGGGGTTTGCATCCATTCGGTCTGGAACCGCTGATCATCGCTGGCGGGACTGTCCTCCCACCAGCGTTTGTCCTCCATGGTGATGCGTTCGCCGTTGGGAAATATCCCCCAGGAATAAAGGGGCGTCATCCGCCGCACGCCGCGATAGATGCCCAGGCGATCCACGGGGAGAAATTCCGTGGCCCAGTTGGTCAGTTCCTCATGGATGTCGCCGTTGCTGGTGCAGGATTGCAGCCGCAATCCCAGGTCGGCCAGGCTGCGCAACAGATCGCCAGATGTGGACGCCGTGTTCATTTTCAGTGCGGAAAACCCTGTCTCCGGCTCCGGCGTTCTGGCTGCCCCTTCCAGAAACGGGATACGGGGATTGACGGTGCGCCGATTTGATGATCTTTTCGCCGCCATGGCAATTCAGGGGCGAGGCGGCGCGCCATCCAGAAGGAGCGGGGGCCAGGACCATCGGCGTCCGTCTTCCGTTTGGCCCCCGCTTCTCTTGATCGCCGGGCTGCTGGCGCTGCCGCCCGCGGAGGGCCGGGCCGCCAATTTCGGCTATCGCCTGGTGCTCAATGTCTGGCCCGAGGCCGACACCAACGCCACCCGCGTCACCAACAACGCCAATCCGCCGCCGGTCGCCGGCGGTCTGATCAACGCCTCCCTGTTCGCCGACGGCGCATGGCTCGCCGCCAATCGCCAGCATCTGGTAGACTTGTCCTGGTCCATTGGAGGGAAGGTCTTTTTCAGCGAGCGCACCGAGGATATGCTCGTCAACGCCGCCGACGCGCGATACTCCTTCCGCCCCATCCCCATGCTGGCGTTCGGCGTGCAGGGCCGCCTCAAGGATATGCGGCTGCGCCTGAGCGACCGCGATTTCACCTCGCTTTCCGGCATGGGCACGGCGGACATCCAGACCTGGCCCATGGGGTCCATCCAGGGCCGCGGCGGCGTGCGCGGCTTCGCGTTCCATCCCGACCCGACCTTCAGTTTCGTCGCGCCGTCCGTGGGTGGAAGTTTGCGCCAGGGCATTGTCGGCAAGCTGGCGGCGGCGGCGGGATATGATCTCTTTCTCAAGAATTTCTCCAGCGCCGCCTTCGTGCGGGTGGCCGATCCCACCGGAAAAGTCGCGGTGGCTCAGGGCGAGGCCAGCCGTTCGGACAACCTGCACGCGCTGTCCTTCAACCTGTCGTGGACAGGCAGCTTCATCGCGGAAGGCGGTTACTTGTTGCAGATCAACAACTCCAACAGCGTGGGCGAATCCATCACCCGCCACCGCGTCACCGCCGGCGTGACCTTCGTGCCCTTCTGGGAGATCTTCGCCCAGCTTCAGGGACAACTTCAGTTCACGCGGTTTGGCGACGGCATCTTCCTGTCGCAAACCTTGTTCCTGGAAAACGACGATGAAAACCAGAGCGCCGTCATGGCCGCGATCGGCAGGGAGATCGGCTCTGGATTCACCCTGCAAGGCCAATACAAACTGTTCGCATCCGAGTTTTCGCGCAACGGGGCCGTATTCACCCGTCATGTAATCACCTTCGGGATTACCTGGCGATTTGAAGGAGTTCTCTGATGAAGCGGAGAGCCCGTGAATTGATTCCCTGGATGATCCTGTCTCTGGCCGCGGGCTGCGGCGCGGAAAGCGCCCTGGTCACGAATGCGCCTGGGGATGGCGTGATCCGGCTGTTTGATGTTCCGATCACCGGCATGAAGATCGAGGCGCCGGCGGCGGCGGGCCCCCCCGTCAAGGCCGAATTGAGCGGAACCCTGCGCGAGCCCTGCGGATCCATCAACCGGATTTACGCGGAGGCCGGCGGCAAACGCCTGCGCTTCCGGGCGCTGGAAGGCCGCAGTTTCACCCCATGCCAGAACGGCGGTCCCAGCGAATTCCTCGAACGGGCGGAAGTATTCGGGCTGGGAGCGGGCCGCCACCAGTTCATTGGCGGCGGCCAAACCGTCGAGGCGTTGATCGCGCCAGAGGCGGAAGGTCTGAAATCCTGTCCGGAACAACCCTTCGCCATTCGCAACGTGGTCATTCCCTCGCGGGTTCCGCGCGGGAGCCCTTGGGTCGCGGAAGGCGTGGTCCGGACCGATCATCTTTGCCAGTTGCCGGTCCGGCCCGAGGTCAACATGGAAGGCGACCGCATCCTCATGTCCTGGATGGGGCATTCCTGCGCCGCGGGAGGCGAAGGCTGCGAGGATATTCCGGGTGAGGAGCCGGTCCAGGTCAAAATCCCGCCGCTGTGGTCTCCGTTCATCACCGTCAACTGGGGTGAGGGAGATCGCCGCATCCAGCTCATGGAGCCCACCCGCGAATGTTCGTCCGGGCAACCGCTGTCCGCCAATGTCCGGCTGGAAAAAGCGGGATTGCGCGAACCGCCGGGTCATGTCATCGCCGCGGACTTCACCCTGCCGGGGGGAACCTGGCCCACGCCCGTTGAACTGGTGCGCATCGGCGCCTCGTTCGAGGTGGTGCTGGGCTGGTATGAATGTGATCCGGGCAGTTCCGTGGAGCCGCCGCGCGCCATCGTCCGCCGCATACCGGTGGGTGAATTGCCGCCGGGCGAATACCAGATCGGCGTCAACGGCGGCGTTCCCGTCAAGGCGCGGGTGGATCTGCCTTGCGTGGAAACCGCCGCCGCCGCCCGTGAGGTCCTGCTCTCCTCGGGCGCCAGCGCGGCGGGTGAAAATTTCATCCTGGCCGCCGGGCAGCCGCTGACCATTCAGGCGTCCGGAAACACCCTCGACGGCTGCCATGACGCCGTGGGCCTGGCCGTCAAGCGATCCGGTCAGGATATTTCCCTGCGCGTCCGGCAGCAGCGCTGCAACCCCGTTTCCTTCTGCGAGGCGCCCCCCAGGGAATACCGCCTGCACGCCCTGGTGACCGGCCTCGGCGTTGGGAACTGGCGCGTGCAGACGGCGGAGGATCAGCCTCCCATGACCTTCCAGGTGCGCTGAAGTGAGCGGACGCCTGCCGCCGGCGAAAACGCTGCTGTGGTGGTTGTGCGGCGTCACCGCCTGTGTGGGAGTAATTGGCGCCCTCGGCCGCCTGATCCCGGTCTTTGGACCGCATTCCGGCGCGCTGATCTCGCTGCTGCTGTTCGTATCCGCTGTCGCCGCCGCCCACCGGTATCAACTCGATAATCCGGAGATCGGACTGACGCTGGAGCGTCCCCGCGTCTGGGCGGTTCAGGCGTTGGCCTGGTTTGTGATCACCGCTGTTCCGTGGACGCCGCTTTTCCTGGCCTGGTCCGGACTGATGAAAACCGGCGGATGGACCAGCGCCTTCACCTCGCCGCAGGAGTGGATCAACAGCTTCCAGCGGGAGTGGGCGGCTTTCCAGTTCCGTTTGCCCGATGGATTCGCCGGACTGGCGCTGTCGCAGGTGCTCGCGGTCGCCCTGCCCGAGGAGCTGTTTTACCGCGGACTGGTTCAGGGACACCTGGAGCGGTGCTGGCCCGCCCGCCGGAGATTATGGGGCGCGCCAGTGGGACGGGCGTTGCTGGCGACCAGCGCGGTCTTTGCCGCGGGACATGTCATCAGCTATATGCATCCCCAGCAGGCGGGGGTGTTTTTTCCGGCGTTGCTGTATGGCTGGCTGCGCGCCCGCAGCGGAGGCGTCGCCGCGCCGGTGCTGGTCCACGCGGGACACAACCTGTGGGCGGCGGTCATGTGGGAAAGCGTCTGGCGGTGAGTTGATGATGAGATTCCTTCGCATCCTGTTGCTGATGGCGTTGGGCGCCGCGCTGTTCTGGTATTTCCAGCGGTTGACCCGGGCGATGAAAGAACGCCGCCGCCGGGAAAACGCCTCGCGCGGAGAAATCATCGAGGCCGAATACACCGCGCAGCCCCATCCGCGCCCCGGCGGCGGTCCGGGCGAAGACGGCGGAGAAAATTCCGGTCCCGCCAGCCCACCCTGATCCGGGCTTCCCGTTGAAATGACTTCGCGGCCTCCGGAGCGGAGACCGCAAAAGGGTTGAATGCATCCGCCAAGGGGCGGGCGATCATTCCTTCCCGGCGAGTTCCAGTTTCTTGAGATTTGGATCGGCGGAAATCGCCGCCTCGCTGAACAGGATATCCCGGAATTTGCGGGACGAGAACAGTCCGGTCTGATCGGCGAAGTGGGGCGAACGGCTGTCTCCCGACTGCGAATAGGTCAGGATGGCTTTGGCCCGCGGCCCCTGGTCCGTATACTCCAGCGCCATCACGAAGCTGCTGCCGTGCCCCACCACGTATCCCAGATCGCTCAGCCCCGTCAGGCCGTTGATGGTCTTGCCCTTGGGGATGCGCGGCAGGAGCGTTCCATTCATGGGTTCGCCGATATCCATCATGTTGAAAGCGCCCTCGACCGTGCCGTTGCCGCCGGGAACGGGAATGCGCTTGCCGTTCTTCACGAAATGCTGCGCCTCGCCGAGGGGAGTGTCCGGCTTGAGTTTGGCCTGCTCCAGGCGCTGGAAGGCCTTCGCGATGTTGATCAGGATGAGGTCCTGGGTTCCGGCCGCCGCCAGCCCCGAAGGCGTGGACTCCGGCTTCGCCGGATCAAAAGCCTGGGAAAACAGCTTGCCCTTGTCGAAATAATCCTTCCACTCAAAACTTCCCAGGAATTCGCGCCAGGCCAGCGCGCCCCTGCTATCCGGATGCAGGCGGCCGTCCCAGTTGCGCAGCGCGTCGCACATGCTGGAAATATTGATCGCCTTGCCGGCCACCGTGACCTCCTTCAGCCCGGTGCAACGCTCGATCACGGGCTGGCGCAGGGTTTCTTCCATCCAGCCGCGGTTGGCGGCGAGGACGCCCGCCAGTTCATCGAGGGTGAATTTGCCATCCGCGCCGGAGACGCCGCCCTCGCGCGTTTCGGTGATCATCACCAGGTTGAGGCGGGTGCGCGGATCGCGCGGGGTCTTCTCCAGCCCGAACAAGGGCGAAAAACCTTCCAGCCGCTGCGCCGGATTGCTCAGCCAGTGGCTGTCGTTGGAATTGAAAACAAAGTCCGTGCGCCGGAGCCTGGGCGCTTTCGACAAGGGAACCAGACCGGGGCGCGGCGAATCCGCTTCCGTGACCCACTCGAACACCGGGTCGGAGCCATCCAGCAGCACCGCGCCATTGTTGTAGACCAACCCCACCAGCCCATCCTCCTTGATCAGCTTTTGCCAGGCTTCCAGGCCCTCCTTGCTGAGGTTGGGAACGGAGGTGGAGTCCATGTACAGGACGTTGCCTTCCTTGTCGGCGGCCATGGTGTTGACCCAGGGAATGCCGTGAACCTTTTCGTGCGCGCCGGCGAATTCATCCATACTTCCCGCCGACGCCATGCGGTAGAACTGCTCCAGCAGGGCGCTGCTGTCGTCGTTGGCGTCGCGCATGGTCAGGCCAAGCTGCGGCTGCCAGCCGAAAGGCTGGACGTTGAGCATGGGACCGTAGTGGGTGCGGTACAGCACACGTTCGCGTTTGGCCAGGGAGCCGTCCGCCTGTTTGACCTCGATGGAGAAGCGCGTCGCAGTCATGTTCCGCCACTCCTTGCCGTAGCGGTACTGGGTGGGATTGCGCGGGTTGATGGTCAGTTTGTAGAGCGTGAATCGCTGCGAGGACGATACGGTATGCGTCCAGCCCACGTTTTCATTGAAGCCGATGTTGATTCCCACCACGCCCATCAGCGCCACGCCGTAGGCGTTGAGCTTGCCCGGCACGGTCAGGTGGACTTCATGCAGCTTGAGTTCGCCTTCCCAGGGGAAATGCGGATTGGCCAGCACCATGCCCCGTCCGGAAGCGCTGCGTTCCCTGCCGATGGCCCAGCCGTTGCTGCCCAGCCGCGGCCGCAGGTTGGGAAAGCCCTTCATATCTCCCGGCTGGATGGACGGCGGCGCCTTGCTCGGGGAAGGCGCGGGCGGTGACGCGGCGGCCATGGGATTGAGGAACTGCAGGCCCGAGGCGAAATGTCCCAGCGCGAAATAATAGGCCGTCAGGTCATATGGCGATACCGGGCGCACCCAGGGCTGGTTGGCGCATTCCGCCGGGAGGTCCGCCGGTTTGGTGTCCGCCAGGTATTTGTTGAAGCCCGCCGCGTAGCCCCGGATCATGTCACGCAGTTCCGGACTGAATTTGGGCAGCGCCAGGCGCGCCTTGCGCATCACATCCAGTTGCAGGAAGGCGAAGTCGCTGTCCACATGGCGGTCATTGTTGCCCGGGCCGAGGAACATCGCCCGTTCGCCGCGCACGCGCACGATCTGATCGGCGAGGGTGCAAACATGATCCTGGGCGAATGCGTAACCCTGGCCGAAGGCGGCGCTTCCCGGATCATCCGCGGTGATATGCGGGACGCCATAACTGGTGCGGCGGATCACGGCCTTGTATTCGCGCGCCTCGAATTTCTCCTCCGGCGGCAGGACAAAACCGGTGATGGTGACGCCGCCCGGTCCCCCGTCCGGTTCGTCCGGGCCGGATGATCCGCCATCGCTTCCCCCGCCGCCTGTATCGGCGGGCGCGGTGTCTGGCGCGGTGTCCGGTCCGGCGGCGTCTCCCGGTCCGGCGTCTTCAGCCGGGGCGGCGTCCGCGGGCGCGCCGTCCCGATCCCCCGGCGCGGGGCCGGAATCATTGACATTCTCCGTGGAGGAACAGGCGGCGGACAGCAGCGCGGCGATCAACCAGACATACAGGTGCTTGCGCATGGCCAACTCCGATCAGATGGCGGACAGGTGGAAGGAAAGGATGGTTCGAAGGCCCCGGAAGCCGTCATGAGCCTGCCGGGCGCCGCCGGAAAGACAATCAATTGGACAGCCGGATGGGCAGATCCGCCGCCAGCACACGGTCTCCGCCGTCGTCGCGCGCGGCCCCCCGGTTGCTGACCCGCATGCGGATGCTGTCGCGGTAATGGTCGTAGAAACCGACGTAGATCTTGGCCTCGTACGACTGGAAATTCGAGTACACGTAGTGGGTGAAGCGGTCGGCCACCAGTTCGCCTTTGCGCCACATGTCTGTGGGGTATTTTCCATCCGCCGGGAAATGATCCTTGATCATGCGGGTGGAGCCGTCCATGTGTACGAAAATCTTGTAGTCCACCCCCACGGGCTGAAGTACGCGGTAATACAGGATCACATCCACGCGCTCGGTCGGGGCGAAATGCTCGCGCATCACCTGCCAGGGCCGGCCGTCCACGAACTTGTTGGGAACGCCGTCAAGCTGGATGACATCGCCCTGCACGCCGGTGATTTCGTACTTCTCGTAGTAACCTTCCGGATCGCCGGTGAAGAACAGGTCCCCGGCGCGCACGCCCTTTGCGGGCAGCCCCGCGCCTTCCAGCAGAAGCGCCTTGTCCTGACCGGAAACCCGCTTCGCCTCCTTGCCATCGGCGAGGATATTGTTCACGCCGAAGAAATCGGTTCCTTCCAGCTTGAGGGCGTTGTCCCAGATGGCCTGGGAACGGCGTTTTTCGGGGATGCGCGGCATCTCCGGCAGGATCACGCTGCCCAGTTTTTCCCGGTTGAAATTGTGCCGGGTTTCTTCCACCGATTGCGGATCCGGCAGGCAGGCGCCAAGGGCCAGAACCACCGCCGGAATAGCCATGAATTTCTTCATCATCGGATCAATGGTGTGAGGAGGGAGGCGGGATGGCCGCTGGCCGGCGCCGTTATTTTTTCTCTTCCGCGGGTTTGGGCGCTTCTTCAGGCTTTTTCTCTCCGGCCGTGCCGTTGGCTGGCGCTTCCTTGCCGTTCTCGTCGGAAGGCGGCGCCGCGGCGGGGGCTTCCGGAGGCGGAATCAACGGCACGAAATTTTTCTGCTGTTTGACGACCAGAAGGGTGTGCGAACCGCCCTTGGCGGGAATCTGCACGGCGGCGATCTCCTCCGTCAGCGCCACGCCGGTTTCCACGGTGCCGCCGGTGACCTCGCCCAGTTCGGTCAGGACGTTGTTGAAGAGTTCAGCCGCCTCTTCCTTCTGTTTGGCCATCTCCTTGGGCAGCATTTTGCGGAAGCCCTTGTCGTCCTTCTTGATGAGGACCTTGACCAGCTTGTTGCCGTAATCCAGCCATTCCCCCAGTTCAGCGGCGGGGCGGTAATGATGCACGATGACCATGGATTTATCCGCCTGCGCCAGCAACAGGGGAGCAGGGGCGCGCCCTCCCCCCACGAACGCGAGCCAGTTGCCGTCGCCCAGGTCCCGCAGGCTCTCCACCTTGGCGCCTTCGGTGCCGGTGGGGAAAAACGCCTTCTTCCAGTTATCGAGCCATTTGCGGAAATTGTCCGCCGAAAACCCTTTTTTCGCCGCCTCGGGGAGACCATTCTCGTACGCGCTGGCGTCATCCTGCCTGATTTGCTCGAAGACTGCTTTCGCCAGCGCCTGCGGGCTGTCCCCGCTTTCCTCCTGGTTCCCGTCGAACGAGGTCCACGCCCAGGTTCCATCAATTTTTTCCAGGTTGATGGATAGCGCCTGCTTGTCCAGACCGATCTTGAACTGGACATGGGTATTGTCAGTCCATTGGGGATCTCCGATTAACTGGATTTTCTCCAGGGGCACCCCCTCGAAATAAAATTCTTCGTAATTCTTCATTTCCTCATCGAATTGCGCCTGGGTGAATTTCTCCCGCATGGACATGGGCAACAGGTCCCGGAACGCCGCGTAATTGCGGGTGTTGATGGCCTTGACGTAACGCTGGGCGATGGACTTCACATCCACCTTGTCGAGGCCTTCCACCAGTCCGGTTCCCTGCTGAGCGGGTGCGGCGCCAGGCGCCGGGGCTTCCTGTTTCTTTTCGCACGCGGACAGGACAAACCACGCGGCGGACACCAGCAGAAGGAACATCCAGCGCGGGCGGGCGGAGCAATACGGACGCGGGCTCATGTCGTTTCTCCAGTCAGGGGACGCCCCGGTGGATACCACGGGAGCACGGGCTTGAAAAGCAGCAGACAGCCCCCGGCAGGCGGGGCGAGCCATCACCACACCTTCCAGCACCAGACGCCGTAGTTCCATTCAAACTGGGCCGGCAATTCAAGCTGGCCTTCACCATAGGTGACACTGGCGGTGCGGGCGCGGTGGAATTTCACCGATTTGACCTTGATGTTATCCACCTTTCCGTTAAAGGGCAGATGAATCATCGTCACGAGCTGGTCGAAGGCCTGTTTTTCCACTTCTTTGCGGACGGGATCGGGATAGAGCCGCAGAAACGCCTTGAAATCCTTGCGTTTGATGGTGTCCAGGAAGCGGTTGAAGGACGCCGTCACCGCCGCCGGATCGCGCGGCGCTTTCTGGGCGGCGCGCGATCCATCCCCCTCTGGCCGCGAAGCGGAATGCGCCTTTCCGGAAGAAACCGGCGCAAGTGTCCCGCTGCTTTCCATTCCCCCCGGGTTGGATGGTTTCGCCGCCGCCTCCCGGTCCGCCGCCGCGCCCATTATCAGGAACATGGCGGCGGCTCCAGACAATACGCGGATCAAACGGGTTTCAGCCACGCGATTCCTCCTGTCATTCCGGATCATGGATGGGGCGGGTCTTCCAGCGCCCGCCGGACGAATAGTGTACCGCATCCGGGCGCGAAGCTCACGTGTTCCATTTCAACAGGTCCCCTGGCGCGGTCTCTCCGCCTCTTTTCGTTTCCGTGTGGCGGTCTTTATGGTCCTTCAGGAAGTTGATGCCAGGCCTTTCATCGTCCGGCAAAAAAGCAGGCCCATGGGCCTGCTTTTTTGTTTGTTGGATCCCAGGATACCGAATCAGTAGGTTCCAATTTCTCCATTCTTGCCGGTTTCGCCCTGTTCTCCGCCGGCGCCGCCCGCGCCTCCGCCGCCGGGAATGAGCTGGTTGTTCAACGTGGTGGGCTTGGAACTGCCGGCCTGGATAATGGCGAAGGAAGGACCGCCTCCGCCTCCGCCGCCATCACCGCCCTTGCCGCCCTTGCCGCCATCTCCGCCGCGCCCGCCGGCGCCGCCGTCGTTGCCGCTGTAGCTGGTGCTGCCGCCGGCGCCGCCGGTTCCGGCCTTGGCGGATTCGCCGCCGCGGCTGCCATCGCCGCCGTCTCCGCCCTTGCCGGAGATGATCGTGGAGTATTCAATCTTCGGCGAGGAATTCCACAGGAAGAGCCCCGCGGAAGCGCCGCCGGGTTCGCCGCCCTTGCCGCCCACGCCCCCTGCTCCACCGCCTCCGCCGCCGCCGCCCGCTCCGCCATAATCGGCGCAGCACCAGCCCAGATCGCCATCGCATCCGCCGCCACCGCCGCCACCACCGCCTCCGCCGCCGCCCGGCTGGCCATCTTCGCCGTCTCCGCCCTTGCCGCCGGTCCACTGGCCGTTCACCACCGAGCCCAAGCCATTGCCCATGGCGCCCGGAACACCGTCCTTGCCATCCTTGCCGCGTGCTCCCAGGCCGCCGCCTCCGCCGCGGGAACCGCCGCTGCCCGCGCCGCCCGCGCACCCACCCGCTCCGTCAGGGCCGGAGCCGCTGTCCGGATTGCACGGCTGAGCGCCCGCGCCCGGCGTTCCGGCGTTGCCGCCGCCCTTCTTGTGACCCGGCACGCCGCCGCTGCCGCCGGTATTGGCGCCGTTGCCGCCGCTGCCCACATTGGGACGGCTGCACGAAGCGCAGCCCAGGCTGCCAATCCCGCCGATGCCCCATTTTTCGCCGCCCGATTCGCATTGTGGATTGCCGGGGTTGCCAGTCTGGCCAATGTTGGCGTTGGCGGGAACCGGATCACCCGGCTTGCCGTCGGCGCCGTCGCCCGCCTGGATGACCGCCTTGTTGATCAGCAGGAAATCCTTCGAATCGCCCACCGCCACGCAGAACGCCGCTTCGCCGGGGGTGAAGGCGGACTGGCACTGCAATCCCACGTGATCGAGCACGGTCAATTCGGTCAGCCCCTGAACGAACATGATTCGCGGTTTCGAGCTGATCAGCTTGACCTCGTGGGTCTGGGAGCGTTTCCATGCGGCCTGCTGGTTGTAACCGCCGTACAGTTTGATGCCGTTGGGCAGCGAGATCGGGTTTTTGATGTTGTAGACGCCCTGCGAGATGTACACCGACTTGCTCGGGATATTCCGCGCGGCGGCGATACCGGCCTCGATGGTCTTCTTGGGTTTGTCCATCGTTCCGGGGGAGCCGTCGCTGCCCGAGGCGGAAACGTAGATCGCCTGGATATTCTTCGGATCCCGGCTTGCGAGGCCATCCACCCCATCGCAGTTGGAATCTTCGTAATCGTTGTCGGGAACGTCGTCCGGGCCCACGTAGTCGCAGGCGTATTCACACCCATTGGCCGGGTCGCCATCCAGATCCACCTTGCCCTTGTCGCATCCGGTGCCTTCGCCAAACAGCTTGAGCACCGTGCGTCCCGATCCGAATTTGGCGTGGACGATCGTGACTTCCGCTTCCACCGCTCCCACCTTGGTGGGTTGCAGGATGGCGGTCAGCTTGAGCACGGTCTTGTTGCCCGCTTCATTGACCAGTTCCGCCGGGTAGATGGTCGGAATGCCGTTGACCACAATCGCCGGATCGGGTTTGGTCACGGAAATGCTGTCAATTTCGATGGTTCCGGTGCCCGCGTTCTGCACGTAGATTTCCTTGGGGGGCGATTTGCCGCCAATGGACACCTTGCCCAGGTCCACCGGCGCGGGCGGGGTGATCTGCAGCTTGGGCTCCGATCCGACGCCTTCCACGGGGACTTCCACCGCGTTGGGCGAAGCCGCCGTGAGAATGAGGATTTTGTTTTCCCTCAGCCCCGCCTGCTTCGGTTCGAAGCTGACCTTCATTTCGTAAGTCTGCCCCGGGTCCACGCGGGTGGGCGCGTTGATCAGCTTGAAGTCGTCGCTGGTGACGGCGAGTTTGACCTCCTTCACCACCAGGGATTCATCCGGCGAGACGTTGGTCAGGCGCAGGCTCTTTTCCGACTTCTGCCCCATCAGCGTTTCCGGGAAATTCAGCTTGGAGGGGTCCACCACAAGGCCTGCCGGGGTGACGCCCGCCGCCGCGCTCAGGGTGATGGTGGTCGCGCCGTCGTCGGGTTGGCCGTTGTTGTCAATGTCGGTGTCGTTGGTCTTGACATCAATCACCGCGTCATGACGGCCTTTTTTCTGTGCGAGGAAATTGACCGTGACCTTCACCTCCTGGCCGGGGTTCAGGAAGATCGGAATCTTCGCGTTGGGGTTCACGCCCACCACGTCGAAAGTCAACTGGAATTGATCAAACGCCGTGCCCGCCGTCTGCCGGACCTTGAACTCGTTGAGTCCCAGGATGCTGGTTCCATTGCCGTTGTTCTTGACCGTGAAGACCTGATTGACCGGCTTGTTCACGTCGGTGGCGCCGAAGGTGATGGAATGGTTCGCCGGGCCATTGGCGGCGGGCCACACCACCGTCGCCGGAGAGGCGTTGTTCTGGACGATGTTGTAATCCACCTCTCCCTTGTAGGTGCTGGCCATCGCCACGCTGATTTTGGGGGTCTT
Source organism: Myxococcota bacterium (assembly GCA_022072125.1). Classification (GTDB taxonomy): domain Bacteria; phylum Myxococcota; class JAJVIH01; order JAJVIH01; family JAJVIH01; genus JAJVIH01. Next base: position 73,207 of record JAJVIH010000016.1, read on the forward strand.
GGCGTTGGAGATGACCTCGATGGTCCCGGAATCCGGCTTTTCATCGTCGGGTGAATACACCACCTGGAACACCGTCACGTCGCCCGGCTCCAGGATGGCCGCGGGGACCGGGTTGGGATCCAGCGCGAACGCCTTGCTGGTGGTGGATTCAAACTTCACTTCCAGCAACTGCACCTTGCTCTGGCCCACATTGGAAATGCGCACCTGTTTGGTGGATGAACTGCCGAAACTGACCGCGCCGAAATCCAGCACCTGCGGGCTCACCTCCAGCACGCCCTCCGGGTTGATTTCGATTGGAGTGCATTTGCCCGTCTGGACCACGCAACGCTCGATATCCGGCTTGCAGTCCTTGTCGGATTTGCAGCCGCTGCCCGGGAATTTGCATACGCCCGACACGCAGGCGCCGTCTGGAGCGCAATCCGCGTCGCCGCTGCACAGGACATTGCCCGAACCATCCACGTCGCGGCAGAAAGAGGCCACGCATTTCTGATCGGACCGGCACTCGCTGTCCGCCGAACAAGGCACGCCGGCCGCGCCCTGGCAAACGCCGCCTTCACAGGTCTGCCCAGCCGGGCAGTCCAGGTTGCCGGTGCAGGAGATGGGGCCATCCCCCGGCGCCTCGCAGGTTCCTTCCTTGCAGACCTCGCCTTCGCCGCAGTCGAGGTCCGCCTGGCAGTTTTTCTGCGTCTGGCGGGGAGTGGGTTTGCCAACGCCCGCGTCGAGAATGCCGCCCGCGTCGCCACATCCCGCAATTCCCAAGGCGATGACCGTCAGGGCTGAAAATACAATGGAACAGGTCTTCATGTACCGCACGGCGGACCTTTCGATATGACCAGGCCGGACTTCTCGCACCCCCCGGATGACAAAATCCCAGAATCGAGGTGAAGGGGATATGATATCCGCCACACCTGACTGGCGACCCTCATCACTATAGCCAAACCGGGGAAAGATTGCATCCCCCAGTTGACCGTCCTTGCGCGTCAAATATGACGCGGCGCGTTATTAATGACTGCCCCCCCTCCCGAAGCGGCCGGGTCACGCCCGGGTTTCATCATGGTTTTTCGGGAGGCGGTTGCCAGAGTTCCACGCGGCGGCCATCCGGATCGGTGAACCAGCCGAAGCGTCCGAACTCCGACTCTTCCACGTGTTCATCCACCGCTACGCCGCCGGCGCTGAGTTGGGCGAGCATGGCGTCAAGGTCATCCACCATCAGATTGATCATGAACGGCGAATCGCCCGGGCCAAAATAGGCCGTGTCCTGCGGGAAGGGCGACCATACCGAGGCGCGCCGCGCCCCGCCGCCGGACACCCAGGGGAATACGGCGCCATTCCATGCTTCCACTGGCAGCCCCAGGTGCTGCTTGTACCAGGCCGCCAGCGCCGCCGGATCCCTGGTGCGAAAAAACACTCCGCCAATACCAACCACGCTCGCCATGACTCCTCCGGGGGATGAGATGAAGATTTTCCGTGTGTGCAAGAATAGCCGCCCCGCGGGCGCGAAGTCATCTTTGAAGACCTGGCGAATCCCGCGCGCGGGGTTATTCCGGTTTTGGGCGCGGTTTCACGACCGGGACGCCCATGGCGTCGTAGATTTCCGCCCACATGGGGCTCTTGTGACTGCGCACGCGGATGCCCGCCACCCGGAATTGCACGCCCACATACCAGGTGCGCGGACGGAATGGATGGGGAATCCGGTAGAGCGTATCCGGCACGGCCAGCAGGTCCACGTAGGGCATGGTGTGCGGGAGCATCAGCTCCAGATTCTGGTTGGTGACCGCGTCGAAAGGTCCGATGGCGAACTGGCGGCGCGGCGCGCGCAAGCCGAATTTGTCGTCGCGGATGCCCGGCGAGGGTTTATCCATCGCCACCGAATACAGCCAGGTCGCGCCATCCTGTTCGCGGGTGGGAAGCTCCACCGCCAGTTCCAGCCAGAATTTGAGCGGACGCGGGTCTTCCCTGACAAAGCTGAACTCCGCGTTGACCTGGCGGGTCAGCGGAAAATGATCAAACAGCAACAACTTGCCGCGCACCTTGCGGAAACGGTCTTCATTGGCCTTCCAGCAGGCGGCGAAGCCCGGATGTTTTTCCGGCGGACATGGTTTGACCACCGAGTCCACCCACGCCATCAGGCCGCGCACCGACTCGCTGCCAGAACCCCAAAGCAGGAAGTCGCGATCCGGCCGGCTGGAGATGTCCACGGTCTTGTTCTTCGGCGCGGACTGGCTGGCGGCGGTTCCGCCCTGCTGGGCGAGAAGCATGGAGGCGGGAAGCAGACAGGACAACAGCGCCGCCGCCCCTGCGAGGCCCATTCCGCGGCGTCCCCCGGGAGAGTTCACGCGCGGGCGCGCTTGAGGGACTTGCGGGCCGCGGGTTAGTGTTTGGCGCTCACCTGGAATCGCCATGCGCAAGAACCTGTTGCTTCCAGTCTGCTTCGGAATATTCATCGCCGCCATCCAGTCGTGTTCGGGATGCCGTGAAACCGGCGGAGCCCCGCGCGCGCTGCGCGAGGCTAGCACCCAACCGGTCGCCGCCGTCAAGGAAATCCGCGCCCTTGCGGCCGCTGACTGGGGCGCCGCGGTTGGCGGCTCCGATGGCGTGGTGGCGGGCGTTCCCGCAAACGGATCGGCGCCCTTCGAGTTGCGCGGGCACGCAGCGCCGGTGACCCGGTTGTGCTTCGCCGCGAATGGCGAGCGGCTGGTTTCACTGGATCAATCCGGCGCCGCCAAGGTCTGGAACATCACATCGAAATCATGGTTGCGGGACCTGGCGCAAAAGGCCCCGGCCGTCACCGCCATGGCCAGCGAAGACGGATGGGCGGCGGCTGGCGCGGCGACCGGCGATATCACCCTGTGGCGGCCCGGGCCCGGGGGCGCTCCGGAACGGATCGAGGGACTATCAGCAGGGTCGGCCGTGCGCGCGCTGGCGTTTTCGCCTCGCGCAAAGCTGCTCGCCGCGGGAACCGAGGACGGCGCGTTGCGCATCCTCGATGTGGAATCGGGGTCGTGGCGGCCCTCCGCGGCCGCCTCCGGACCCGCCATCGCCGCCGTGCGCTTCGTCGAGACAAACGGCGTGACGCGGCTCGTGGCGGTGCGGCGCAATGGTGAGTTCGCCTGGGCCGCGCCGGACGCCACGGACTTTCCGTGGCGGTCCTCCGGCCTCGATAAATTGAGCGCCGCCGCCATCGGCGGGCGCGGTGAAATCGCCGTGGCCCGTGACAGCGATCTGCGCGTATTCTTTCCCTCCGCCAAAAACAGCGGTGACTGGGAGCCGTGGACTCTGCCCGCCGCCATTCCCCACGCGGCCGGCATCAGCGCATTGCATGTCTCGGGAGATGGAAAAACCGTTCTCACGGGCGGGCGTGACGGTCTTGTGGGTGTTTGGGATTCCCGCGGCGACGAGGTGAAAATCGTCTTTCGTGATCACGGCAATGTTGTAAGCGCCCTCGCCATGGACCCCCAGGGCAAGGTGATCGCCAGCGCGTCGGCGGATGGACAGATGATCTTCTGGCGGCTCAAGGGCGAGTTGCTGATCCTCAAGGCGAAGGCGGCGGGACCGCTCGCCGCACTGACGTTCGCAGCGCCGGACCGGGTGATTTCCGGCGGCGCCAGCGGCGAGATCGCGGCGTGGGATGTCTCCCTGACCCTGCCCGAATTGTACATGCGCCGGTACGTGCCCAGCGACTACCAGTACGCCTGCGCCAGCGGCGGCCAAATCATCGCGGCGGGGGATGGCTCGCGCAATGTGTGGCTGTGGGACAAGGACAACAACCGCATTCGCGTCATGCTCAAGGGTCTGACGGGGGCGGTGACGGCGATGGCGCTCAATCAGGCCGGGACAAAACTGGCGCTCGCCACCGGAGACGGGAAGCTTTGGACATTCAATCCGGGAGATGGACAGCAGTTGCGCGAGGCGCCGCTGGTCACGTTGTCCCAACATGCGTTGAGTTCGGCTTTGATCCACCGCCTGGCGGCGGCGGGAGACTGGGTGATCGCCGCCGGTCCGCGTCATGTATGGGTGTGGAACAGCGCCGCCTCTTCCGTGAACGTGGTGGAGTCTCCCGGGGCGGCGGGCGGGCCGGTGGACGTGGCGGTTTCCGGCGATTCATCCGCCGCCATCCTGCACGACCGGCACGTGCGGCTTCTGGACCCGGCCAAACCGCCGCAAATACAAACCATTGTATTGCCCAGGAGCGGCGCCAGCCGCATCGCGCTGGCGCCCGGCGGCGGCTTTGTCGTGGGGTTCGGCGATGGCGCGGTCGAACGCTACAACGCCAAAGGGATGGCGGCGGGCGGTTGCAAGGGGCTGACTGGTCCCGTGTTGCGCTTGGCGGTTTCCGCCACGGCCATCGCCGCCTCAACCGCCGGCGACGAGATGCGCTGGCCGGTCACGTGCGGCGCGGGCAAGCTGGCGCAGGCGCCCAGCGACATGGCGGCCGCGTGCCGTTATCAGAATGGACATTTGGTCGAGACCTCTCCGGCGCTGCTCGATTCCTTGCGCACCGAGGAGCCGCAACTGTTTGAACTGGTCGAGCCGCGGCGCCGGGAATTCACCGCGGCCGCGGCCGGGTCCAGCGGCATGGGCGGACAAATGGTGCTTGTCGCGTCGGCAGCCGGCGAGGTTTCCGTGCGCGACGCCGCCGCCGGCCGCGTGATCAACGCCTGGCCGCATTCCTCTCCGCGCACCGCCGCTTTGTCCGTGCCGCGCGCGCCCATCTTCGTGGTGGGATCGGAAGACGGCGCGTTGCAGGTGCTCGACGCCAGCACCGGCAAGGATCGCGTGTTCACCCAGACGGGGCGCGGCGGCGTGCGCGCCATGGCGGCCGGGCCCGATCAGTTCGCCGTGCTCTACGAAAAGGGCGTGGCCCTGCGCGCCTTCGCCACCCTCGCCGAAACCGCGTGGGCGCCGCTCGAAGGCGTGAACGCGATCAGCGTGGCGGCCGGCAAGGACATGGTTTGGGTGGGAGATGACAAGGGCGCCATCCACCCCATTGGGGTCAATGGAGAAAAATCCCGTCCCGTGCAGGCGGGAAACGCGCCCATCCGCGCCCTCGCCGCCGGGAAGGATGGCGTATTGTGGGCGGGCGACAACGCCGGTTTCCTGTGGCGGATTCCCGCCAGCGGCGCGCCGGAAAAATTCCCGCTGGATTCCACGGCCGTCACCGGGCTTCAGTTGGTCTGGAATGATCAATGGCTGATCGCGCTGACTTCCAGCGGCAAACTGCTGGCGTGGGACATCGCCCAATCGGTCATCCGGTTTGAAAAAACCGGCCTGGGCGGTCACAGCGATGTGCTGGCGGTCAGCGCGGACAACGCCTGGGTCATCAACGCCGGGCAGACGGGAGCGCAGGTCTGGCGGCTGAGCCGCGGCGAATTTCTTGCTTCATTGAAGGAGAGCGCGCCCATCTTCGCCGGGCTGGCCTGCCATCCCGCCCAGCCCGTCGCCTGGGTGGTCACCTCGCGCGATGAACTGTGGGAATATCAACTGGATAGCGGTCAGGCCGGTGTCAACAAGAGTTTTTCCGGGGCGATACTGCGGCGCAACAAGGAAGAAGAGGAAGCCGCCTGGTCAGTGAGCATCAACGGGGCCGTCATACCGGTTGACAGGGATTCCATGTCCGGGATCGGGGAGCGCAAACAGACCCGTATGCGGGCCGGCATGGGGGACGTGATCACAACCATTCACCAAAAGGGCGATAGCTGGGTCTGGTCCCACCCCGCGCTTCCGGAGGAAGGCCTGAAGGTGTTTCCCGCGGGCGCACGGCTGTTGGCCTATGACTGCGGTGGAAAGGATGCCTGCACCGCCGTGGCCACGGATCGGGTGGTGTGGCTGAAGGCGGCGCCCCAGGCGTCGTCCGTGACGAGACCGTTGCCCCGTCCCGCCATCCTGGCCCGGATTCATGGCGACCGGCTTTTCGCCGCCGGGGCGCCCAATATCGTGACGGTTTATCCGTTGCAGGCGGATTGAATGACCGGCGCGCCGTTGCGGCGCAAGAACCCGGGAGTGGACCTGTTCAACGCCTGAACCCGCCGTTCGTCCACGGCGGATATGCAAGGAGGGCCAGGCGCGCGCTTCACGGGGCGCGGGCGAATGCGTCCAATTGCGGTCCGGGGGACCGGACGCTAGATTGCCGCCATGCGTGACCCGCTCATCATCGGCTCCCGGGGGAGCGATTTGGCGTTATGGCAGGCGCGGAGCGTGGCCTCGGCGCTGCAATCGCAACTGGGCCTGCGCGCCGGATTGCAGATTATCAAAACCCAGGGCGATCAGATTGATCACCTTCCGCTCAACAAACTCGAAGGCAAGGGATTCTTCACCAAGGAACTGGAGGAAGCCCTGCTCGCGGGCCGCGTGGATATCGCCGTCCATTCGCTGAAGGATTTGCCCGTGGAACAGCCGCCCGGCCTGGTCATCGCGGCGATTCCGGAACGGCACGATCCCGGCGAACTGCTGCTGTTCCGGCCCGATGTGTTTGATCCCGCCAATCCATGGCTGCCCATCCGCGCGGGATCGCGGGTGGCCACTTCATCGCCGCGCCGCGAGGAGCAGTTGAAGGAAATGGGATTCGCCTGCACGGGCATGCGGGGCAATGTTCCCACGCGTATCCGCAAGCTGCGGGACGGCGCCGCGGACGCCCTGTTGCTGGCCGTCGCCGGCGTGGAGCGGCTGGGGCTGAACTTGTGCGGGCTGGGCGCGGCCAACGCCAGCGCAGGCCCCGGTTCCGTTTCCGGCGGCGTGATACCGGCGCCGGGGCAAGGCGCCCTGGCCATCCAGATCCGTCAAAGCGACGGAGCTCTGTTCAAGGCGCTGCAAGGGCTGGATCACATGGAAACCCGTTTGTGCGTGACCGCGGAGCGGCTCTTGTTGTCGCGCCTGGGCGGCGGATGTCACCTTCCGCTGGGTGCGCGGATTCGCCCTGGCGCCGGGGCATGGACCGCGCAGGCCGCCGTGTACACGGCGGGGCTTTCAGGCCGTTGCGCCTTCACCACGAACGCCAACTGGCCGCGGCGCGCGGAAGAGGCCGGGGTGGACCGCGCCGCGGCGGAGCTGGCGGATGAAATGGAACACCAGTTGCGGAACAAGGCCGGACCGCTTTCCGCGCCGGACCCCGCCAGTTCGCGTCAGACCGTCCTGATGGCGGGAGAGTCCCTGCCGGCGGAAGAGGTGTTCCGCCGCTTTCACCAGGGCGCCTGCGTGGTGTGGCGCGCCTCGGTTGATCCCTGGCCTTTTGGCGAGGCGTTCTTCGATGAGGCCCTGGCGGCGGACGCGCAGGCGGCGGATATCATCCGCGCCCATGCCCGGCGGGTGCGGGTGGCGTGACCCCGCTGCCCGGTGAAGCGGGCTTGCGGACACAGTCCCTGCGCAATCCCGGCAAGTTTGCAATCCATCCTTCCCTCCATTAGGTTGGTTTTCACGCCCTGACATGTCGTCAGGACGTGGGAGGAAGCCGGTGCGAATCCGGCGCTGACCCGCAACCGTGAGTTCTGTTTCCGACAGAACAAGCCGGGAACTCCTTCACTGCAACTCCCTCGTGGTCTGGGGCAGGCAGAATCCGCATTCAGCGCCGCATGGCCGTGCCGTCAGGCCGGCCGGCGCCATCCGGTTTCTCTCCACAAACACGATGGGGTTTCTCACGCGACCCTTCTCTGGAGGAAGCCGAGATGACCCATCCCAAGTCCGTTCATTCCATTTCCCTTGCCGTGCTGCTGGCGCTTTCCTGCTGGCTGGCCGGCTGTTCCGGCGACGCCGCGTCTTCCGATGGCGGATCAAACGCCGGCGGCGCCGGCCCCAAGGACGCCTCGCCGCCGCCGGATGCGGGCCCCGCCGATGGCGCCTTATCTGACAGCGCCCCGGCGGACGCCGCTCCAGGCGATGTGGCTGCAACTGACACGGCGCCTGGCGACGCCCAGCCGGCGGATGCGGGCGCGCCAGATGCGAATCCAGTGGACGCCGGCCCCGCGGATACGGCGCCCGCCGATGCGCAGCCCACCGACACCCAGCCCGGCGATGGCGGTCCGGCGACGGCCCCGGGGCTGGCGATTGCGGGCGTTTACGCCAACAGTTTCGGCGGCTACGAGGAAATCACCAGCGCCCTGTGGAACGATACGCCCATCGTCGAGTTCGATAACAACAAGCGCGTGGTCTATACCCGGAATCCAGCGGATGCGAAGTTCAGCCCGGGCAAATTCAACAAGATCGTATTCACGGTTCCGGGCGGCGCATCGTTCCATTACTGCTTCGCGGACTTTGGCCTTGACTCGCTGGAGGCGGCGAAGGCGTCATCCAAGGCCGTGGACGAAAGCGATCCGGACAAGAAAGGCTGCGGCGGATTCTCCTGGACCAAATTGACCGCCACGGATCCGATTGAAATCGCCGGAACCTGGTCCAGCAATTTCGGCGGCGAGGAGATCATCCGCAGCATCCGCTGGGGCAAGGCGTCCATCAAACTCTTCGATAACGGGTCCAACACCGCCTACACGCAGAATCCGGAAGACGCCCCGGCCGGAGCCAGGAAATTCAGCAAGCTGGTCTGGACCGAACCGGTGGGCGGCGTTTTCCACTACTGCACGGTGGATTTCAACCTGGACACCCTCGCCGCGGCGCAGGCTTCGGCCAAAACCGCCGATCCATCCAACCCTGAAAAGGGAGGCTGCGGCGGGTTCTCCTGGACCAAACTCAACAGGAAAAACTGATGCGCCATCTGTATTTCTGCGCCGCGGCCCTGTGGCTGGCGGCCTGCGGGGAAAACATCATCCCAACCGTCCACTCCACCCCCGATGCATCCATGGCGGATGCATCGGGGCCGTCCGGTGATGCGGGTTCCGCGGACGCCGCGGTTTCCGGCGGCGATGCTTCCGCCGGGTCTGGCGGGGAGGCGGACGCCGGCGCCACCCCCGCGCGCAAGGCCAGTCCCCACGCGGGGCGGGTGGCCGGATACAAGCCCGGCGAGGGAGCGGGCTTTGGCCAGGACAAAATGCCGGACATCGTGCTGGGGCCGCCGCAGGGCGCCGGACCCGAAGCCGGCAGCCTGCATGTCCTCTCCCTCGGCAAAAATGGTCATATCGTTCTTGAATTCGTGGATATGGTGATGGTGGATGGCCCGGGACCCGACCTGCTGGTCTTTGAAAACGCCTTTCCGGCCTATCAGGAGACGGGCGTGGTGGCCGTCAGCGATGATGGCCGGAACTGGTCCGAATGGCCTTGCGCCGCAACGGATAAGGAGAACCGCTTCCCGGGCTGCGCGGGGGTGAACCCGGTGCTGAGTTCGCCGGACAACGGCGTTCCGGCGAACGATCCCCGGCAATCCGGCGGGGACGCCTTTGATCTGGCGGAATTGGGTGTGAAGCGGGCGCGTTTTGTGCGCATCCGGGACAGCGGATACAACAGCTACGAGGGAATCAGCGGCGGCTTCGATCTGGACGCCGTGGCCATCATCAACGGCGAGCCGGTGAAATGACCCGCCGGGAATGGCTGATCCAAACCGGCGCCATGGCGGCTTCGGCCTGCGCGGGAGGATGCGCGGCCGGTGGGCCGGGAACTGGCGGGGTTGCGGATGCAGGCCAGGCCTTCGCGGCGGCGGAAGCCTGCGGCGATCTTCCTCCGCCGGACAGCGGTTGGCACGCCATCCCGCTGGCGGAAATTCCCGGGCTGGCGAGCCAGGGGGTGGCGCGGGTGCGCGCCCGCGAAGCCCTGCTGCAGGTGTGGGTGGTGCGGGAGTCATCCGCCTGCCACCGGGCGGTGTGGGCGATTTGCACGCACGGGGCCTGTGAACTGGACTGGAAACCGGAAGAACGCTGGCTGGAATGCCCATGCCATGGCTCCCGGTTCAACACACTGGGCGCCATCGTGCGCGGGCCCGCGACCCAACCGGTACGTACGCTGCCAGCCCAGGTGCGCGAGGGTTATTTGTATATCAAACGCCCGTTCTGACGGCGGAGGACTCGATCACTTCACGTACACGGGGAAGCGGATTTCACGGCCGTTGCCATTGAAGGCGGGAAATTTCCACTGGTTGACCGCGGCCACCAGACATTGACGGAACGCCTCGTCGGGAGAGTCCGGCTCCGCCACCGCCACCGATCCCGGCGACCCGCTGGGCTGCAATACGAACTGAATCACCACGCGCGAGGTGGCGTTGTCCTCGTTGCGGTCGCGGTCGGCCTCGAAACAGGGCAGCAGCCTGGGGATATTCCGGCGAATCCGCGAATAAATATCCGTGGCGGAGACCTGTCCTTCGTCCACATCCATGTCTTCGCCTCCGCCGCCGCCAGGGGGCGCCGTTTCGCCCGGACCGGCGGGAGCGGGGGGCGGCGGCGGCGCGGTTTCTCCGGAGGGCGCATTTTGTTTGGGCTGGGGAGCGGCCGCCGCCAGCGCTTTCCCGGCTTTGGGCGGTTTGGCGGCCTTTGGCGCGCCAACGGCGGCGGCGACAAATTCATCCATATTGCCAATCGAAATGATCGGCGGCGGACGCTTGATCCACGCCTTGTTGTCGCCCACGGACGGCGGCTTCGCCAATGCGGCCGCCGGCGGCTGCGCGCCCGTAGTACCCGTTGGAGCGGTCTTGGCCGGGGCCTGAGCCGTTGGAGCCGCGGCGGCGGGGGATTTCTTGCGCATCCGCATCCACCCCCAGCCGGCCACCCCCACCGCGCCAAGGAGGAGAACCGCCACGGCGCCCGCCAGCAGGTTGCGGCGCGACCGGGCTGTTTCCGCTTCCAGGCGTTGCTGGTGCAGGGCCCGTTCGCGGGCCGCCTTGCCCGCCCATTCCACGAATTCAGGGATTTCCCGGAGCGGCCGCCAGTGCGTGATCTCCGCTGGGGTCGCCTCGCAGGAATCGTCGAGTTCCCCGCGGTAGAGGCGATCCACAATCACCTGGGCGGGGGCCGGACCCTGTACGGTTCCGCCCGATCGAAACATCCATTCGCCGGGAATATTGACCTGGGGGGCCTTGGGATGGGGGGAACTGCGCGCCATGACACCGATCTTCATAACCCGCACCCGCCTCCACCCGCAATGGAAATGCACAGCCGCCCGTCGCGGGGTCCTGCTTTTGCGCGGCATGGCGGTTGATGGCGTGAGGCGGGCTTTTCCGGCCCATCCGGCTGGCGCCGCGGGAAAACTCCCGGGTCTGCATCCCTGACCTGCATGAAGGCTGTTCTGGAACCGGGGTCCGGCGTGGAAAGCGCCTTACCGTGCTTTCCACGCCTGCCGGAAAGCATAAGATGAATCCCGGTCCTGGCGGTCAGACGCCGGCGGCCGGGGCGGGAAACCCGCCGCGAACGGTTGTCCGGGCGGATTCCGTTGACTTTTCGCGGGTGTTTTCCTAGACACTCCGGGCCCTTCTCGCCCCCCATCCATCATCAGGAGTCCATCCGTGAGCGAGCATACCTTTGACGTAGTGGTGATCGGCAGCGGACCGGGCGGTTATGTCGCCGCGGCGCGCGCCGGAGCGCTTGGCCTGAAAACCGCTGTCATTGAAAAGGACAATGTTCTGGGCGGCACCTGCCTCAACCGCGGCTGCATCCCCACCAAGGCCATCCTGCACGCCGCCGATATTCTCACCGAACTCCACGAAGCCAGTCAGTACGGCATCACCACCAATTCGGTGAACGTGGATATCGAGAAACTGATGAAGCGCAAGCAGGCGGTGGTGGCGGGCCTGAACGGCGGCGTCAAGACGCTGATGAAAAAGCGCAACGTCACGGTGTTCGAGGGCCTGGGCGCCTTCCGCGACGCCAACACCATCACCGTGTCCAAAAACGGCCAGGTCACCGATGTGCTGAAATTCAAGAACGCCATCGTGGCCGTGGGCACGGTTCCCCGCGAACTTCCAGGCTTTGAGTTTGACGGCCAGCGGGTCATTTCCAGCGACCATGCGCTCAACATCACCAAGGTTCCCGCGCGCTTCCTGGTGCTGGGCTCCGGCGCCGTCGGCGCCGAATTCGCCAGCGCCTACGCCCGCTTCGGGTCGAAGACCACGGTGGTCGAGATCATGCCGCGCCTGATGCCCCTCGCCGACGCCGATGTCTCGGCGGAGTTGAAAGCGGATTTCGAGCGCCAGGGCATCGAGTGCATGATCAACACCAAGATGGAAAGCGTCACCCGCACCGCCAATGGCGTCGCCGCGAAGGTCCGCATGCAGGATGGCGGCGAGCGCGTGCTGGAGGCCGATCAATTGCTGGTGGCGGTGGGTCGCAAAACCCTGGTCGAGAATATCGGCCTCGACAAGGCGGGCGTGAAGGTGGAGCGCGGCATGATCGTGGCCAACGAATTCATGCAGACCAGCGCGCCGCATATTTACGCCATCGGCGATGTGGTGGGAAAAGCCGCCCTCGCCCACGTGGCCTCGGCGGAAGGGCAGGTCGCCGCCGAGCATATCGCCGCCGGCAAGGCGGAAACCGTTCCCTACCATGCGATCCCCTGGAACGTGTACACCGAACCGCCCATTGGCTGGGTTGGATTGACCGAGCAGCAGGCCCGGGACAAGGGTTACGATGTCGTCACCGCCAAATTCGGATTTTCTCACAGCTCCAAGGCGACCATCCTCGGCAAGCGCCGCGGCTTCATCAAGATCGTCAGCGAAAAAAAACACGGCGAGGTGCTGGGCGCCCATATCATCGGCCCCGCCGCCACCGAGTTGATCGGCGAATTGGGCTACGCCATCACCATCGAAAGCAGCGTGGAGGACATCGCCCGCACGGTGCATGCCCATCCCACCCTGTACGAAGGCATCATGGAAGCGGCGGCGATGGCGGCCGGACACCCCATCCACGGTTGATCATGGCCATCAGCAAGCAGGAAAAGAAGGAACTCTACCGCCTGATGGCGCTCAACCGCGCCATCGAGGAGCGCCTGACCATCCTCTACCGGCAGGGCAAGGTGGTGGGCGGCCTGTATCGCTCGCTGGGACAGGAGGCGACCAGCGTGGGCGCCGCCTATGCGCTCCGGGACGGCGACTACATCGGCGCCATGATCCGCAACCTGGGCTCGCTGATCGTGCGCGGCGTCAAGCCCCGCGAGGTCATGCTCCAGTACATGGCGCGCAAGGAAGGCCCCACCGGCGGCCGCGACTGCAACCTGCACATGGGCGACATGAGCCGGGGCATCGTCGCCTGCATTTCCATGCTTGGCGATCTGATACCGGTCATGGCGGGGGTGGGGCTGGCGCTCAAGAAACGCAACCAGCGGAATGTCGCCATGACCTTCATCGGCGACGGCGGCGCGTCCACCGGCGCCTTTCACGAGGGACTGATCATGGCCGCCGCCATGGAGGTCCCGCTGGTGCTCATCGTCGAGAACAACGGCTACGCCTACTCAACCCCCACCAGCAAGCAGTTCAAGACCAAGGACCTGCTGGTGCGCGCCCAGGCCTATGGCATTGAAGCCGCGCAGGTGGACGGCAACGACATCGAGGCGGTGGTTGAAACGGCGCGGGCCGGTTGTGAATACGCCCGCAAGACCTGGAAGCCGTACTACATCGAGGCCATGACCTTCCGCATGAAGGGCCACGCCGAGCATGACGACGCCTCCTACGTGCCAAAATCCCTGATGGACAAATGGCGCGTGAAGGATCCCATCATCAATTACGAAAAGAAGCTGCTGAAGGCCAAAGTGCTGACCCAGGCCGAGGTGGACGCCATTCACAAGGAAATCCAGTCCGCGCTCGATCTGGAAGTGGACGCCGCCCTCAACAGCTCATTCCCCGATCCCGCCGCCGTGGGCGATCGGGTTTACGCCTGATGGAGCAACCATGCCGGTGATGACCTATCTGGAGGCCATCAAGGATGGCATCCGCCACGAGATGCGGCGCGATCCAAACGTATTCGTGATCGGCGAGGACGTGGGCGGGTACGGCGGCGCTTTCAAGGTGACGCAGGGGCTGATTGACGAATTTGGCGAGGACCGGGTCATGGACACCCCCCTGGCCGAAACCGGATTCGTCGGCGCCGCCATTGGCGCGGCCTATATGGGTTTCCGGCCCGTGGTCGAGATGCAGTTCATTGACTTCATCGCCTGCGCTTTCAACCAGATCACCAACATGGCGGCCAAGAGCCACTACCGCTGGGGCCAGCAATGTCCCCTGGTGATCCGCGGTCCCTCGGGCGGCGGCGTATCCGGCGGCCCCTACCATTCCCAGTCCCCGGAATCGTATTTTGTCCATACCGCCGGCCTGAAGGTGGTCATGCCCGCCACCGCGGCGGACGCCAAGGGACTGATCATCGCCTCCATCCGCGACAACAACCCGGTCATCTACCTGGAGCACAAATTCCTCTACCGGCGCGTCAAGGACGACGTTCCCGGGGGAGAGTTCGTGGTCCCCCTGGGCAAGGCGCGCCTGGCCCGGGAAGGGCGGCATATCTCCGTCATCACCTGGGGCGCCATGGTGCATACCGCCCTCGACGCCGCCGGCCAGTTGGAAAAAGACGGCGTGTCGCTGGAGATCATTGACCTGCGCAGTCTCGTTCCATGGGACAAGGAGATGGTGCTCGCCTCCGTGAAGAAGACCGGCAAGGTGATTGTTCTGCACGAGGCGCCCCACACGGGCGGCTTCGGCGGCGAGGTGTCGTCGTACATCACCGAACACGCCTTTTCCTGGCTGGATGGCCCGGTGCGCCGCATTTCGGCGCTGGATACTCCGGCGCCCTACAGCCCGCCGCTGGAGCAGGCCTACCTGCCGCAGGCCCATGATATCGTCCGCGTCTCCCGCGAACTGGCCGCTTTCTGATGCATGGTGAATGGAATGAGCGCGATCATTCTGCCCAAACCCGATCGTCTGAGCCCGCTGGCCCGCCGCGTCCTGCGCGCCAGGGGACAAACCGCGCCGCCGGTGAAGGGCTCCGGCTTTCTGGGCCGTGTGACCCTGGCCGATCTGGAAGGCAGGGCCGCTCCTCCTCCCGCTCCCCCCGCGCCGTCGGCCGCGGCTTCCGCTGTCTCCGCCGCCCCATCCGCGAGAGCGGCGCCGCCATTGCCCGCCGCGGTGAAGCCCAGGGAGCCGCTGACCATGCTGGGCTCTCCGGTTCCACCTGAAGAAGCCGCCGCCTGCGGCCCGGACGCCGAAGTGCGCCGCATGCCGCCCATGCGCAAGACCATCGCCGCCAACATGATCGAGTCCAAGCGCACGAGCGCTCATGTCAACTCCTTCTGGGAAGCGGATATGGAGCGCATCGCCCGCCACCGCGACGCGGCGAAGGATCGTTTCAAGGAGCGGCAGGGAACTTCATTGACCTTTCTCGCCTATATCGCCCGCGCGGTGGCCTGGTCCCTGGCCCGGCATCCCTACGTCAACTGCTCGGTCAGTGGAACGGACATCGTGTTTCACAAGCACGTCAACCTCGGCATCGCCGTCGCGCTGGATCAGGGATTGATCGTGCCGGTCATCCGCCGCGCCGAGGAACTCAACACCACCGGCCTGGCGCGGGCGATCGCCGATCTGGCGGCGCGGGCGCGCAACCGCAAGCTCCAGCCGCAGGATGTCCAGGGCGGCACCTTCACCATCACCAACATCGGCAGCTTTGGAAATTCCACCGGCATGCCCATCATCAACCAGCCGCAAACCGCCATCCTGGCGGCGGGCGCCATCCGCAAACAGCTTGTGGCGCTGAATGACAGCGATGTGGCGATCCACCATGTGCTCAAGATGAGCCTGTCCTTTGATCACCGCGTCATTGACGGATCCGCCGCGGATCTCTTTCTCGGCGACGTGAAAAAATTCCTGGAAGGCTGGAACGAGGGACTCTGATGACGGCGGGCGGCGGTGAGAATTTGATTGCGGGAGCGGCGTCATGAGCAACGGCAAACCATCCCGCGGGGAACAACTGGGGGCGCTCCTGACGGCGGACGACAGCCCGCAACGGCGGGCCTTTGTATCCATCGCGGTGGACGCCCTGCTCGACACCCCCGTGAACCAGTTGCTGGACGCGGGAGAAATCAGCGAGTGGATCACCCTGCTGCTGGCCGAAGCCCCCATGCGCCGGGCCCTCCGCCTGCATGTCCGGCCCGGCTGGGATCGCGCCCGCGAACGGGCCCGGCAAAGCGGCGAAACCCTGGGCGATTGGGTTCCGGAAGGCGCCGGAGATGAAATCGCTGCGCTGATCGCGCACCGGCCGCAACCCAAATTCGAGTGGCTCAAGGGAGCGTTGGATGGCGCGCTGGTCCAGCAGCTCGTCGCTCCGGTGCTTCAGGAAACCCTGGTCAGCTTTGTGCAGAAGGTGCGTTTGCCGGTGGGCGACGGCGCTCCCGCGGCGGCGGTCGGCGCCGCCATTGGCGGCGTGGCGGGCCTGCTGAAAAAGCAGGTGGAGAAAAACGCCGATCTGATCAAGGCCGTGGGTAAGGGTGTGATGGGCAGTCTGGGCGCCGAGATGGAATCGCGCCTGCAGGAAATGGCGAAGGATTTCAGCCGCACCGCCTCGAAGCAGATGCAGGAGTCTTTCCAGGCCCGCGTCAACAGTCCGGAAGGCCGGAAGCTGGTGAAGGAAATCCAGTCCAGGTTCCTCGATCATCTGGCGAAAACCCCCGTGCAGGTGATCCTCGACGACCTGTCCGTGCTGCCTTTTGACCGCATGGATGAACTGAATATCCGCATCAACGCCCACAACGCCGGGCGAGACGGCTTCCGGGCGGCGTTGCGCGCGGAAGCGGAAGCCGTGCTGGCGGCCGAGAGCGGCAAGACCCTGCGCGCCATCCTCCAGGAAACCGGCCAGATCGATGATTTCCTGCGGCTGGCGCCGCCGCCGGCGGATCGCCTGGCGCGCGCCATCTTCGCCTCTCCGGCTTTTTCCGCCTGGCTGAATGATTTGATCGAATCCGCCGCGGAATGACGAAATGGTCCGTGGACCGGGCCGGTTGCGCCGGCGTCCGCCTGCCGGTTGACCTTTTCCCGGGAAGGTACATACTGGTTGCGTCACGGACGGGTTCGAAGGAGAAGATCATCATGGCGGATCCAGTCATTCTTCGGACAGTAAAATGGGGTGTCGCGGTCTCCGCGCTGGCGCTGGGCGCCTGTGGCGGCGGGACCGCGCCGGAAAGCGCCATCGCGGTATCCAAATCCGCTCTGGGAGGCGATGCCTTCGCCATGGTCGCCGGGCTATTCGAGCCCGCGCAGCCGCCACGGATACGCCCCTCCGCCGCAGGCGAATCCACCCCCGGGCAGTACTGGGCGCTGGATGGCGTCCAGGTCGAGGAACTGGCGCTGGGGGTTTATCCCAACGGCGATCTGTCCGTGGATCGCGGCGAGATTTGGTTCGCCGATACGGGTCTGGACGCCATTTTCCGGCTGAAGGATGGACAGCCGGAACTGGCGCTCAAGCTGGCGGAAGACATCTCCACCTTCAAGGTCGAGAACCAGCGCGTGTGGGTCAGCACCTACGCGCCGGAGGGCGTCTCCATGTTGCGTTCGTTCGAGTTGAACGGCGAACAGCGGGAGACCATCGCCCTCGACTCCACCGGAGACTCCTTCCTGACCGTGCTGGATATCGCCGAGGCGCCCGACGGGGCATGGCTGATCGCCGGGGCCGATTCCAGCCCCGATCCGGATCGCCTGACCATCCTCTCCGCCGAAAGCGGCGTGGACATGGTATCCGCTCCCGGCGTGATGGAGGATATCGCCGCCACGGCCTGGTGGAATGGGCATGATGTCATTGCGGTGCGGCGCTTCGAGACCCAGGGACCCGTGCTGGCCTTCAGCGATGGACAACCCATCGCCGCGTCCGTTTCGCTTCCCGCGCCCGGCCCCCATGGCGAAGCCGGTCTGGCGGCGGACTCCGCGGGAGCGCTCTATTACGTATCCCCGCGCTCCAATATGCTCTACCGCCTGCGGGAGACGGACCAGGAAGCCGTTCCGGTGGCGGGTGGATTTCATGCGCCCACGGATGTGGTTTACGACGGCGAGAACCACCGGCTGATCGTGGCCTGCGCCGATCGAATCGTATCGGTCCGCCTGCCCTCCGCGGCGGGGATGTAAACGTCCCGCGCCGTCCGCACGCTCCAATTCCTTCGCTTCCCCGGGGGAAGGGCGGAGGTCTTCGCCCTTCGCGTGGCCCGTGTGATCCCCGCCAGGTGACGGACAACAGCCCGCGCATTTCCTCCCCTGCCCGCGCGGCGGGCGGGGGCTCATTTGATCCGGGCGCGCCCCCGGACCCTTGATGATTGGCCGGCAATGCCGTACACCCTCACGGGCCGCTGGAGGCGCGGGAGGGAACCGGGCTGGAATGGCGTCATTCCCCGTGCGCGTCCGCCAAATCCGATTATGCCAGACAGGTGAAAATCCGGGCGGCGTTCGTCCGGATGCGAGGAGAGGACCGATGCAGGCTACCATCACCAAAGGAATGCTCATGGTCATTGCAGCCACCGCCGCCGCGCAAGCCGCGGACAGTCCATCCGCCACCCCGATCCAGCACCGCGCCTTCGAGTATGTGACGCGATCGAAGGATGGCAAGATCGTCGAGTACCGGCACAAGAAGAACGGCATTCAGGTCCTGGTGGCGGAAAACCACGCGGCGCCGGTGGCGACCTTCATGGTGACCTATAAGGTAGGCTCCCGCAACGAGGCGGTGGGCCATACCGGATCCACTCACCTGCTCGAACACCTGATGTTCAAGGGATCGGACCGCTTCAACAAAAAAGCGGGCACCTCGATTGACAACACGCTGCGCCCGATTGGCGCGCAGTTCAACGCCACCACCTGGAACGATCGCACCAACTACTTCGCCACGCTGCCGTCGTCCAGGCTGGAGATGTACGTGGACATGGAAGCGGATCGCATGACCAACGCCTGGATCCGCGAGGAAGATCGCCGCGACGAAATGACCGTGGTGCGCAACGAACTGGAACGCGGTGAAAACGATTTCAACGAGGTGCTGTCCAACAACCTGTATGCGCACGCCTTCAAGGCCCATCCCTATCACCACCCGACCATCGGATGGGTCAGCGATGTCGAAAACGTCAGTATCGAGCGGCTGCGCCAGTTCTACCGGGAGTTCTATCACCCGGCCAACGCCTCGCTGATCTTCGCGGGGGATGTCACCGTGAAGCAGGCGCTGGATCTGTCGGAAAAATATTTCGGCAAGATCAGGAATCCGAAGAACCCTCCGCCGAAGGTGTACACCACCGAACCGGAACAGCAGGGAGAAATCCGCTTCACCATCGAGCGCGACGCCCCCGCCGCCCATGTGATGATCGGCTACCGCACCCCGCCGTCGCTGCACGAAGACACCTACGCCCTGCTGGTGCTGGACGCCATCATGTCGGGCGCCTACGGTTCCAAGGTAACCAGCCGCCTTTACCAGGCGTTGATGGAGACCCAACTGGCGACCGAGTTTTACTCCAATCCGGATTTGTTCCACGACGAAGGCTTGTTCAAGCTCTACGCGGCGGGCCGTCCCGGAGTCCACCAGGCGGCGCTGGAACAGAAACTGCTGGAGGTCGTGGATGATATCCGCCGCAATGGCGTGCGCGCCGATGAAGTGGTGAAGGCGAAAAATCAGACCGCGGCGGCGTTCGTATACGCCCAGGAGGGAACCACCGGCCTCGCATTCAACCTGAGCGAGTCGGTGGCGCGCGGCGACTGGCGCTTCTATGAAACCTATCTGGAAAAGGTGAACAAGGTGACGGTGGATGATGTCAAGCGCGTCGCCAACAAGTACCTGGTTCCGCGCAACCGCACCGTGGGCGTGCTGCTGCCTCCGCTGGATGGACAAGGCGGCGGATCCGGGGGGCATGGACATGGTTCCGGCGGCCTCGCCTCCCGTTCGCGGGACTGGAGCGGCGTGGCGCTGCCCATCGGCTACAAGAACGCCATGGAGCATGCGGGGGGGCCGCGTTTTCTGCTGCCGCCATCCCGCGACGATTTTCCGGCGATTCCCGCCGCGTCCCCGCCTCCAGCGGAGGCCTCCGGAGCGGCGTGGCGCAAATTCATCGGCGGCAAGAACAGCGAAGGTCCCAACAGTTTCAAGAAACGGGTCAAGAGCGTGATCCTGCCCAATGGCCTGACCCTGCAGGTGCTGTCCAACCCGGGCAGCGGCTCCGTGGCCATCCGCGGCAATCTGCTGGCGGGCGATGATCGGGATCCCCGGGGAAAGCGGGGACTCGCGGACATCACCGCCGCCATGCTGTCCAATGGAACCGCCAAACACGGCAAACTGGAAATCGCCGGACAATTGGAGAATGTGGGCGCGCGCATCACCTTTGACGCCGGGATTGACAACGCCAGCTTCAGCGCCAAAAGCCTGGCGAAGGACTTCCTGTCCACCCTGGAGTTGCTGGCGGAGATGATGACCCATCCGTCCTTCCCGCAGGATGAACTGAAAAAGGAAATCGCCAAGGCGGCGGCGCAACTCAAGCAGGCTGAAAAAGACACCGGCGCCATGGCGGGATTGACCTTCCTGCAATCCGTCTTCCCGGAAGATCACCCGTTCTTCTCGCATTCCATCGCCAGCCGGTTGTCCATGTTGCAGTCCCTGAGCCGCGATGACCTGATCGCATTCCACCGGGACCACTACACTGGCGGTTCGCTGGTGATGACCATCGTGGGCGATGTGGATGCGGCGGACGCCATCAAGGCGGTGGAGGCCGCTTTCGCCCGGCTGCCCAGGGGAGCGCCCGTGCAAAAGCTGTCCCCCGCCGCTCCATCGAAAAAGCCGGGCGCCAAACCGGCGGTCGCCTCCATCAAGGACAAGCCCTCGACCAATATCCTGTGGGGGCATTTCGCGGACCTGCCGCGTTACTCCGACGATTTCTTCGCGGGATTCCTGGGCAATGGCGCCCTGGGCGGCTCGACCTTTTCAGGCCGGCTGGGCAATTACATCCGTGATGAAAAGGGTTGGACCTACGGCGTCAACTCGTATTTCACATCGGGATTGTACGCGGGCCCCTGGCAGGTTTCGGTGACGGTAAACCCGAAGTATATCTCCAGCACGCTGGACGCCATCCGCGACATCACGTCCAAATATGTCAGCGAAGGCATCACGGAAACCGAGTTGAAACGCGAGCAGGGCTATACCGTGGGCAGTTTCCAGGTCAGCCTGGCGACCAATGACGGCATGGCGGCTTCGCTGCAGATTGCACGTTTCCACGGGCTGGACGCGGCGTACCTGGATGCATATCCGGAGATCATCAACAGCATGACCCGCGAGATCGTGAGCAAGGCGATGAAGCGCCTGATCCGTCCCGCGGACGCCCACACGGCGATGGCCGGATCAATTGATGAGGATGGCAAGCCGCTGAAATAACCGCAGGATCATGGTTTCCAAATCCATCCCTGACCGCCTTCCCGGCGGTCAGGGGTGGATTTTTTTTCAGGCCGCGCGAGAGGGAGAACCTGTCCCTCTTGGCGGTTTCCGTCCGTGGCGTGTCCGGGCGCGGTTTGGATGGTTTGTTTAGATGGTTTGCGGCGCGGACCATGGCGCAAGCGGAGGCAGGCGTCCCCGTTCCCGGGATTGCGGCGAGGGAGCCGGGGCGCGGCGGCTGGCGTGTCCCGGCGGGAGTTCCGCCGTACAATAAAATTTCAGGCGCTCCGGAGAGCGCCTGAAGCGGCGGACCGCGCCGCCAAACCCGCGCCGGCGGCGGCCGGTGCGAAGGTCTAGCGGCGGTTCATCGGCACGAAGTCGCGGGAAGCCGCGCCGGTGTAAATCTGGCGCGGACGGGCGATTTTCTGCTCCTTGTCGTTGAGCATCTCCTGCCACTGGGCGAGCCAGCCGACCACGCGGCCAATGGCGAAGAGCACGGGGAACATGCCGACGGGGAAACCCATCGCCTGGTAAATCAGGCCCGAGTAGAAGTCCACGTTGGGATAAAGCTTGCGCTTGATGAAATACTCATCCTGCAGGGCGATTTTTTCGATCTCCAGCGCCAGGTCGAGTTTGGGGTTGCTGCCCGTGATCTCGAAGACCTCGTGCGCCAGCTTCTGGATGATGCGGCTGCGCGGGTCGAAATTCTTGTACACGCGATGGCCGAAGCCCATCAGGCGGGCCTTGCCCTCCTTGCATTTGGCGATGAACTCGGGGATGCGGTCCCTGGAACCGATTTCGTCGAGCATATGCAGCACTTCGGCGTTGGCCCCGCCATGCAGGGGTCCGTACAGCGCGGCGGTGGCGGCGGCGACCGCCGAATAGGGATCGGTCAGCGAGGAGCCGGCGCCGCGCATCACGCTGGTGGAACAGTTCTGCTCGTGGTCCGCGTGGAGAATGAACAGCACGTCGAGGGCGCGCTCCAGTTTGGGATTGGGGATGTAGCGGTGTTCGGCGATGCGCTTGATCATCGCCAGGAAATTGCCCGCCAGGCTGAGTTCGTTGTCCGGATACACATAGGGCATGCCCATGCTCTGCCGGTAGGCCCACGCGGCGATGGTCGGCATTTTGGCGATCAGGCGGATGACGTTCAGGCGCCGTTCCCCGGCGTCATTCACGTTGATGGCGTTGGGGTAGAATGTGCCCAGGGCGCCCAGGGTGCCGATGAGAATGCCCATGGGATTGGCGTCGTAGCGGAAGCCTTCCATGAACTTCTTGAGGTTTTCATGCACGAAGGTGTGAACGGTCACCTCGTGACGGAATTTTTCGTACTGGTCCTTGCCGGGAAGTTCGCCGTTGAGCAGGAGATAGGCGACCTCCACGAAATTGCTGTGTTCGGCAAGCTGCTCGATGGGATAGCCGCGGTACAACAGGATGCCCTTGTCGCCGTCAATATAAGTGATGCTGGACCGGCAGGAGGCGGTGTTCTGATAGGCCGGGTCGTAACTCATCAGGCCGAAATCGTTGTCATCCACCTTGATGTTGCGGATGTCCATGGCGTTGATGGTCCCATCCTTGATGGGAAATTCGTAGGTCTTGCCAGTGCGGTTATCGGTTACCGTGAGAGTCTGCTTGGACACGGCCGTTCTCCTGTCGGAAGGTTGATCTGACCGATGGGGCCCGGGGACTATGCCCTAGCCTCCATGCCCTGCTCAAGTCCAAATATAAGGAATTTTAACGCGCCGCGCCATCCACGCCAGGGAGGTTCCAGGATGAAGCAATCCGGGCGCAGGCGTTGAGTCCCGGACGCACCCGGTTGAGTTCCCGCGTGGCCGCGACCATGCCCGCGCGAGCCTTGTCCCATTGGTCCTTGGCGGCGGCCAGGGCGGGATCATTCTTTTCTTTCAACTGGTAATAACGGCTGGCGGCGTCATCCAGCCGCGCGCCCGCCAGATAATGCCGATCTTCCGTTTCCTTGATGATCCTGAGTTTGCGCTCCAGCGCGGCGATGTCCTTCAGGTCCTTGCCGCCGGGCGATTGCAGCAGCCTCTGGAGTTCTTTCCACGCGGGCAGGATGCGTCCCGCCTCCAGGTGATCGCGCACCCGGCGGGCGATGGCGTCGCGTTCAATGGCGGCGCCCTGGCTGGACACCTCGGCCTCCAGTTCTTCCACCATGCGGGATTTGCCGATGGCCCGGGCGGCCGCGCGCGCCTGGTCCAGGCGGATCCGCGCCGGTCCGGCCTTTTGCTCCCGCAGGGCCTTGCGCGCGGCGGCCATTTCATTGTCGAGCCAGGCGTTAAGGGCCCCGGGCTGGATGGATTCGATGGCCTCGATGAACGGCGCGTAATCGCCATCGGTCTGTACGGTATTGACGAGCAGGACATGGAGTTTGTCCAGCGCGCGCGCGTCACGGATTTGACCCAGGCCCCGCAGGGCGGCGGCGCGCAGCTCCGGATCATCGTGATCCAGCGCGGACAGGAACAGATCGGCGGCCGCGGGAGTGGCGATGGCGGCGAGTTTGTTCAGGCAGTGTTTGAACAGCGGGCCGGCGGGCGCGCGCCGCAGTTTGACGCATGCGGCCGCCAGGCCATCGGCGTCTCCCTTCGCGGCCATGGATTCCAGCGAGGATTCCGTGGGGCCGCATGCGGCCAGCCCCATCGCCATGATCAACGCCGCGAGGAGGAGGCGTGCAAATCCCGGAGTGCCTGGATGCGGGATCGGCGTTCTGAACCACGCCGCCCCGCCATTGCCTGATTTGTGGACCTGGTCCCTGGTGCTTATCCCCCCCCTCTGCATCACTTCCGCGATGAAGAGGGGGGGGCGGCTCACCGGAAGCGCGTGCGCAAGATCGCCATGATGATCCAGTGCGATCGCAAACAGCCCTCCCCCCCAACAGTGGGAGGAAGAGGAAGGTGCGCGGGGCTGCATGTGGAACCACCGGACAGTCTGTCTGCCGGGGAATACCCCAATCAGAGGAAAGATTCCGGATGCGCGCACGCGCTTCCGCATCAGGCGGTGGCGGTTTCGGGCTTGCTGGTCCCGGCGGATTCCCCGGAGGGTTCCTCCCGGGCGCCGCCAGAAGGCGCCTGCGCCGCGGCCTCTGGAGCAGCCGCGGCGGACGGTTCCGGCGGACGATCTCCGGGCGCGGCGGGCTTCCCTTCTTCCGGCGCCACGGCGGCGCTGCTGGCGGGCGTTTTCCCGGGCTGCGACTCACCGGCGGGCGGAGATGCAAGGGTGTCGCTGGCCTGCGACGCGGGCGCGCCGGTCTCTTTCACGGCTTCGCCGGCGCGATCATGGGCCTCGCTCCTGCGTTTCCAATTTTTCTCCTGCCGCTTCAGGTCTTCACGAATGCGCATGGCCCGGGAGGAGAGGGCGTCATCCCCCTTCACCAGGCGCTCCAATTCGTCGTAACGTTGCTGAAGCTGGAACAAACGCTCCTGGGCCAGTTCCTTCGCGCCCTTCTCCAGCACGTATAGACGGTTGGCGGTGGACATGCGCCCGTGCATGCGCTTGTTTTCCTTGTCGAGTTCATGCACGCGGCCCGAGGCTTCCTTGAGTTTGCGCTCCAGGTCGTTCTTGTCGCGCAGGACGCGCTCCAGTTGCCGCTCCAGATCCGGGTTGGCGCGCGGAGCGGACTCCTTTTCCCCCGGGGCGGGCGGCGGCGCGGCGGTTCCCGGGTTGTCCCGCGCGGGCGTCTCGCCGGATTCCCGGTGTTCGTTGTCCCGGCGCTCGCGGAATTCGTCGCGGCGGCGCTGGGGACGGGTGACGGCGGTTTCGGCGGCGCGGCGTGCTTCCTCGCGCAGGGACAGGTTGGCCTGGGCCAGTTCGGCGTTCTTGTCGCGCAGCCGCTGGATTTCTTCCTCGTGCTCCTTCTCCAGGGATTTGATCCGCGACTCGAGGTCCTGAACCTCGCGTCCGCCCTTTTTCTTCTGCTTCGCTTCCACGCGGAGCTGGTCAATTTCCCCGGCCTTGCGGGAGTTGTCCTCGCGCAGCCTGGAGGTTTCCTTTTCGAGCTGGTGCAGGCGCTGGCGGTTGGCTTCCATTTCATCCGCCAGGGTTTTCATGGCGGCGTTTTTCGAGCCGAGCTGGCTGAACAGGTACCATACCGCCGCGGCGAGAATGACAATGGGAATCAGGAAAATGGCTGGATTCATGGAGCACCTCTGGTTTTGGGGGACCCTTGCCCGGCGCCGGTGGCGGACGCACCTGGCGGCGCGGCTTCCTTCGGCAGTCCGTGACCGGGTCCCAGCACGTGAAGCAGGTCCTTCTGGTAGTCGAAGCGATCATCATGCTCCGGCTGGTGACAGCGCAGGCAGATCGCCTCGGGGACCTTGCGTTGGATGTTGGATTTGGACGGCGCAGCGGCATGCTGGCTGCCCGGACCGTGACAGTTTTCGCAATTGACGTCCTGGAAACCCTCGTTGGGCGTCAGATTGGCCAAACCGCCAGGCTGTTCCCAGCCCACGACATGGCATCCGATGCACGAGACGTCATATTGCTTGTTTTTGTTGACGAGGGTTTCATAGGCGAGGGAGTGCTTGTGTCCCTTCCATACATTGTAGGCGTCCATGTGGCAGCCGATGCATGCGGCTCCACCCGTGTAATGGGGCTTGCCCTCAGCCACGGGCGGGGGCCGACGGTCCTTGTAAAAGGGCACATTCAGCTTCGCCAGTTCAGCATTGTACTGGTTCATGATCTCGCGGATGGCCGGATCATCGGGCAGCTTCTTTTCGATGGGCGTGAAGCGATGGAAGAAGTGGTGTTTCCCCGGCGGCGGTTCGACCTTCTGCGACACCAGGGTGTCCCGCTCGGCGCGCAGGGCGGCCAGCTTTTTCTCGACCAGTTCAATGCGTGCGGGATTGAGCGTTTTCTCCCGCTTCAGGCGCTCCAGATCAATGCGGTGCCGCTCGATATTCTGGATGAGCACGGAATTTTTGAGTTCAAAATCCCCCGGGCCATCCACGCGAACCAGGGAAGAGCCGCCTTCGACAAAGACCAGGTCCACACGTCCGAGGGCGCGGCCCTGGGTATGGGGCGCGTAAACCGGAACATCTCCCGCCCGGACCACGGTGCTTTCCTCGCCGCCCTGCTTGCCCTTGTCGTTGTCCCGCCCGGAAGCAATGGCAAAGGTCACGCCCCTGGGCAATTTGGCGATCAGGTCCGCGGTGCGTCCCGGCCCCAGATTGGAGAGCAGGACAATGATATCGGCGCCGTCTTTCCGGAGCTGGGCGAGGCGGGCCTTGGCCGCGGTTGCGGCGGCGGGCTCGCCAACGGCCTCGTCACGATCGCCATCGGAGGTGCGGGCGAGCTTTTCATCCACGGCGTCCGACACCGCGATCACGCCCACCCGCAATGGCCCCATGCCGATCAGTCCCGGCCGGGCGAACGGACGCTCTCCGCCCCGCGTAAAGGTGTCGGAAACCACGGGCACGCCGTACTTTTCCGACCACGACGCCAGCCAGGCGCTTCCATGGGCCAATTCCCGTTGTCCCACATTCATCGCCGCAATGCCCAGGGAGGCGAACGTCTTGCCAAAGACCGCCGCCTTGGCGAGTTCCTGGGCGCGGGTGGTGTCCGGCAGGGAGTCGTTGGAAAACAGGCTTTCCCCCGCATCGAGGAAGAGAGAGCCATTCAGGCCTTCCCGTTCCTTGCGCACCACGGCCGCGAGTTTTTCGACGCCCCCCAAGGGATTGGAGTTACAGCCGCAGGGTTCAATATACCCCTTCATGTCGGCGGTGAAGAAGATGGCGTAGCGGCCGGCCTTTGAGCCGGCGTTGGCGGGCGCCTGGGCGATTTCGGCGCCCTTCCAGAAAATACCCACCCCCCCCGCCAGCAGCAGGGAGGCCAGCGTCAATATGATGGCGCCCCGTTTCACCGCCGGAAACATATCAGACGCCGTTTCCGAAGCAATGCAGGGCAGGGGTCTCCAGCGGTGCGCCCCCGCCGGTCTCTCCCCGGATTGCTGGCGTGGTTCGGGGATTTCGCCGGAGTTCGATCGGGAGATCGCCGCCGCCGCTGGCTGCCACAGGCAGCCAGCGGCCCCCGCCCCGCGCTAAGGACCGGGAGCGCGCGCCGCCGTATTCGTGCTCCCAAGTCCGAACGGGCGCCGGCGCAGGCCGCGCGGGCCTGCGCGACAGACCTCTCCGCCTGAACGGACGCGCGCGATCCCGGTCCTTGCGCCCCGCCTGCTCCCCCCGCACCCGGTCCCCGTTCATGCCTGTGCGAAGGGTTTTTCGGGCCGCCGTGCTCCATGCGTCCCCTTTTGCCCGCACGGGACGCCGGGGACCGATCCCCCCTGCGTCGCGCGCGCGACGCAAGGGGAGACGCCGCCAGCGGCGGCGCGGGGTGGGGGGAGGAGGCGGGGCGGCGGGCGCTTTGCGCCCGCGCGCGGGGCGGGGGCCGGTCCGCCGCAGGCGGACCGGCGGCGGCGGTTCATGCGAACCAATGGTGACCGGATCGGGAGTGGGGAGAAGGCGCGAAGCGGGCGGCGCGGATGGATTCATCCCGCGGGGCGCCCCGCGCAAGACGGGGAGCGCACCTGGACCGGGCTATTCCACTTCGAGGCTGTTGGACTGGAAATAGATCGGCGACAGGGCCACGTCGCCGTTTTCCGTCCAGTTGCAGCGGACGGGAGCGGTGATCGCCACGGCATCCAGGCTGTAGCGCCCGGGTTTGCTGGTGATGTCCGCGGGCAGGTCCATGCTGATGACCACCTCGCCGAAGGTGGTTTGGGGGATTTTCAGCACCGGCAGTTTCCCTTCCGAGCCCAGCAGGTAGCGGCCATCCACGAATACGTACAGGGCGAAATCCATTTCGATGGGCAATTCGTTCTGCACATTGGACAGGCGCAGGCGGACAAACCGGGCGCCGCTCGTGACCTTGATTGGCGGCGGGCTGATCAGGCTGTCGCCCTGCCGGGTGGGCCGCTGATCCTGGGCGCCCACGAAGGCCGTGCGGCTGACCGTGTTGCACGCGCTGAATTCGCCGGCTTCCTCCAGGCGCACATCCAGCATGGGGGGAAGCGCCGCCTCCACGGATGTGCCGGAAAGCACATCCATTTCCAGGATTTCATAGAGCCTGGCGCGTCCGGTTCCGTCTTCGGTCAGGCGAAGCGCGAGGACGGATTTGTGGCGTCCCGGGGCCAAATCCGCCAGGCGAAAGGGAAGGGAATGTTGTCCGGCGCCGCGGATCGGCAATTCGGCGCCGCCTGCAACCGGACCGGGTTTCCAGGATGGAATGGTCAGGATGTTGGCGCTGAACCGGCTGTTGAGAATGGGATTGCGCGCATCCAGCGACCACGCCACATCCCCGGTGATTTCGCCGCCGGGGGCGCGGGCCACGCCCAGGCTGCGCGACACCTGGTGTGGTTCCGGAACCCGCAGGGTCAGGCTTGAACTACCGATGAAGGCGGGGGCGCCGTCCGGATAACGGGGAAGCAACTGGGCCGCGGAGGGTTCGTATCCCTTTTCCAGAAGGTAGGCGCAGGAACGCGGGTCGGTGGACGCCGGGCCATATTCCGGGGCTTTGCAGTTGGAGCAGGCGGACAGGATCATCGCAGCGGCGATGGCGGGCCACGGCGCTGTGAGTTCCAGCGGAAACGCCGGAATGGATCGTATCCGGAAGATCATGGAGTCCTTATGTCCGCATCGCTGGGATCATGCAAGGCGCTTGGGCGCCGCGGTTGCGCTGTGGCGTTGGCGGCGCGCTGGAGCGTCTGTTCGCCGCCGCGCCCCGCCGTCGCCGCCTGGATCGCCAAGCCTTTGCACGGATCGACAGGGCGGTGACCAGCCATGCGCCGGGAGATCCGGCGCGGATTGCCCGGTGATGGAAACTCTGCTTAACTCGCGGGCGTCTTTTCCCACCACTTCACCAGGAAAACGGAGGCTCAAGATGGGTTACCTGCACGGAGGCCGTGTGGTCGCCAAGGCGCTGGCGGCGGAGAACGTCAAATGCCTGTTCACCCTGTGCGGCGGCCATATCCAGAGCATTTACGACGGCTGCATTGACGAGGGCATTCGCGTGGTGGACACCCGCCACGAACAGAGCGCCGCCCATGCGGCCGACGGCTGGAGCCGCGTCACCGGAGAAGTGGGCGTCGCGGCGGTCACCGCGGGTCCGGGCGTCACCGATGCGGTCACCGCCGTGGCCAACGCCCAGCGCGCCGGCGTGCCCATGGTGCTGATCGGCGGCGCGGGTCCCCGCCTGTTCAAGGACATGGGGTCCCTGCAGGACATGGACCACGTCAAGCTGATGTCGTCCATCTGCAAATGGTCCACAACCGTCCCCAACAAGGAACGCCTCGCCGAGTACATCGCCTCCGCGTTCCGCGCCGCCAGGTCGGGCGTTCCCGGTCCGGTTTTCGTGGAGATGCCGCTGGATCTCCTGATGGACATGGTGGATGAGGACCAGACCGTCTATCCCGTCAAATACCGCACGGAAGCGCGTCCCGCCGGAGACCCGGAATACCTCGACGCCGCCGCGAAAATCCTGGCGGAGGCCGAACGCCCCATGCTCATCGTGGGCAGCCAGATCCGCTGGTCCAAGGATGCGGGCGCGCTGGCCCGTTTCCTGGAGCAGTTTCCCACGCCGGCTTTCGTCAATGGCATGGCGCGCGGAAGCCTGCCTCCCGGGCATCCCTGCCTGTTCACGCGCGTGCGCAAAAACGCCCTGCACAAGACCGACGCCCTGCTGATATTCGGCACGCCCTTCGATTTCCGCCTCAATTACGGCCGGGCCGACGCCCTCAATGCCGGCGCGAAGGTGATTCAGGTGGACCTGGATGGCGGCGAGATCGGACGCAATCGCGGCGTGGACGTTGGCATTGTGGGCGACACCGGCCTGGTGCTCGAAGGGTTGCGCCAGCGGCTGGAAAAGCTGGGCCGCAAGGATCGCTCCGGATGGCTGGGCGCCATGGCCGCCGCCGAGGCGAAGAAGGTCGATCAGGTCAAACCGGAAATGGAGTCGGACGCCAACCCCATCAATCCGCTGCGCCTGTGCGCGGAGTTGAACAAATTCGTGGACGAAGACACCTTCGTCATCGGCGACGGCGGCGATTTTGTCGCGACCGCCGCCTATACCCTGAAGATCAGCAAGCCGTTCCACTGGCTGGATCCGGGACCCTTGGGAACCCTGGGGGTAGGACCGGGTTACGCCATGGCGGCCAAGCTGGCCTTCCCCAATTCACGGGTGCTGATTGTTTATGGAGACGGCTCTTTCGGCCTGAATGGCTTTGAGTTCGAGGCCATGGCCCGGCAGGGCATCAAGGTGGATTCGGTGATCGGCAACGATGCGGGCTGGACGCAGATCCGGCGCGGGCAGGTGGCCATGTTCGGCGAGGAGCGGGCGGTGGCGACCAAACTGGAGTACACCCGTTATGACATCGCGGTGCAGTCCATGGGCGGCCACGGGGAGTATGTGGAGAAGATCGAGGACCTGAACGGCGCATTGTCCCGGGCGTTTGGAGCGAAACCGCCTTCCTGCGTGAATGTGAGGATTGGCTCCAGTGACTTTAGAAAAGACGCCATCAGCGTATGATGACGTCTTGGTCTGCCATCCCCGCCGGAACCGGCTGCTCAGTGCATCTGGGCGGCGACGCGCGCATGCAGGCGGTATTGCTTGAGCTTGCGGTAAATCGTGCTGCGTCCCACGTCCAGAATGCGGGCGGCCTCGGAGATATTCCAGTTGGCCCGGCTGAGGACGTTCAGGATGATTTCCTTTTCGTATTCGGCCAGGGTTTTTTCCGGAATCGGTTCGGGGTTGTGGTTCGGAATGTAGGGCGTGGTGTTCATGGCGATTCCTCCTGTGCGGGAGATATTCAAAACCCGTGCCAGAACAGAAACTGCTCCGGAATGAACCAGGGATGAAGTACGGAAATGTACGATTTTCTTACGAATTTTCACCAGAATGTCACAAGGGTATTGATCCTGGGGCAGGGCCGGTGTTGAATGAGGATATGTCCCAAAATGAGGTTTGGGGTGTCTCATTTTCAGAATGAGACGGCGGAGGTTCATCCTGAGACCCGGGTGAGAGACGGCGGTGCGCCATGAAATTTGTCTGCTCCAACTGCAAGAATGCCGTGGACCTTCCCTTCAAGCGGGAAGAGGTCACCGGGGCCAAATTCTGTCCGAACTGTTTCAACCAGACCCTGTGGCCCGAGCCGGAAAACGCTTCCCCTCCGCCTGCAACAGCAACGCCGGCGCCCGCCGCCCAACCACCCGCCACCGATAAAAGCGTTTGGCTCAATATCGTTTTCCCTGACAACCTGACCAAGGGCGGAGGCCCGCAGGTTCAGCTCAAGGCGGCTCCATCCGCCAAGCCGGAGCCGGAATCCGCGGAGCAGGACGCCGGCGAGGTCACCACCCTGTTCCGCGGACTGGTGATGGATGGCGAGCCGGACCAGGACGGCGCTCCGCAGGTGTTCGAGCCCGCTCCGCCCGTTCCGCGCGCCAAAGTCGCTACGCTCATCACCGGGCCGATAGGGTCAGCCCCGCCGCCAGGCCCCAGGCCCCTCACCAGTTTGCCTTTCGATGTTCATGAAGACGCGGTGGATATCCCGTCGGAACCCGGCGAAGTCACGCGCATGTTCGACACCATGCGCCGCAACGATGATTCCCAGCCGGGGCCTGTTCCACCGCCGGTGATGGTGACCCGTTCGGCCACAGGCGAATCCCATGTGGCCGCAACGTCCCCGCCATCCGCCAAACCCGTGAGCGCCTTCAGCTTCACGGTTCCCGAAGAGGAAAATCCTTCTGGTTCCGCCGAAGAGCCCGGCGA
>JAJVIH010000016.1:105204-371855 GCA_022072125.1 Myxococcota bacterium
CCCGTTCGGCCACAGGCGAATCCCATGTGGCCGCAACGTCCCCGCCATCCGCCAAACCCGTGAGCGCCTTCAGCTTCACGGTTCCCGAAGAGGAAAATCCTTCTGGTTCCGCCGAAGAGCCCGGCGAAGTCACGCGCATGTTCGACACCATGCGCAGCAATGAGGATTCCCAGCCGGGGCCTGTTCCGCCGCCGGTGATGGTGACCCGTTCGGCCACGGGCGAGTCCCATGTGGCCGCCTCGGGTTCCACGTCTGGAATATCCGCGGCCCGGCCCCCAGACCCATTGGGATTCAACAATCCGTTTGAGGAAGAGTTCGTCGCCAAACCGCCTGTTCCGCCCGCGGCGTCCCGATCCGCGGACCCGCTGGGCTTTGGGACTCCATTTGTTGAAGAGGATGAACCTTCCGCGCCCGCAACCCAGGAACCCGGCGAAGTCACGCGCATGTTCGACACCATGCGCGGCAATGATGATTCCCAGCCGGGGCCTGTTCCACCGCCGGTGATGGTGACCCGTTCGGCCACAGGCGAATCCCATGTGGCCGCAACGTCCCCGCCATCCGCCAAACCCGTGAGCGCCTTCAGCTTCACGGTTCCCGAAGAGGAAAATCCTTCTGGTTCCGCCGAAGAGCCCGGCGAGGTCACGCGCATGTTCGACACCATGCGCAGCAATGAAGATTCTCAGCCGGCGCCTGTTCCGCCGCCGGTGATAGTGACCCGTTCGGCCACGGGTGAATCCCATGTGGCCGCAACTTCTCCGCCTGCGTCTCCAGCGGACGCCAGGGCGGCCATGTTCGGCAATCCCAACGAGTTCGAAAAGGCCGAGCCGACGGTTCAGCTCGATGCGGAGCCTTCCGCTCCCGTGGCGGCGCCCGCGCCCGATCCCACGCTTCACTCCTGGATGAATGTGGTCGAGGCCAATCCGGCGCTCAGCGAATTGCCTTCCGCGGAAGAAGATCGGGGGGGCAGCCGCACCCTGATCACGGTGTCGCCATTTTACGAAGGCGGCGATCCAAAAGCCGCCCCGGCGGTTCTGGAGCCGAAACCCGCGCCCAAGGGATTTCAGGGATTGGGCGCTGCTCCGCAACCGGCGGTTGCTGCTTACCGGGAGACCACATTGCCGCCCCAGGGTCCCGCCCCGGCCCCCGTGGGACCACCCCCCGCGCCCGCTCCGCCCGCGCCCAATGTCACCCTGCCTCCCTTCGACAGCGAGGAGGTTCCGGAATTTCTGCGCGAGGTCAGTCCGGTCAAGCCCGCCGACACCACGGATGTCATGCGGAATCCGTATTTCGCGCCGGCCGGGAGCGCCGCCCGTTTGGGCGCCGCGGCGCCGCTCATGGCGGATCGGATTCGCACTGAAACCAGTCAGCCCGCCGTGCAGGTGAACCTGGAGGAAGCGGAAGAGATCGAAATGGAGCAGGCGGAAAAGACCGTGCAGGTTCGCGCGCCCGCTCCTCCGCCGCTGATGCCCACCGCCACTCCGGGCGCTCTGGTGGACCTGCCGCCGCCCCGTCCCACGCTGGTTCAGGCGCCTCAGCCGGTCCAGCAGTTCGAGCCGGTTCTGGGCGCCGATGAGCATACCCTCCAGCAGGACGCCGGACCGGAGTTTGACGAGGTGAAAAGCTCCAACATGCTGTTGGTGGCGGGGTTGATCGCCGGCGCCGCCCTGCTCGGCGGAGCGGCATGGTTTTTCCTGTTTCGTGAAACGGACAAGCCGGAGCAGACCGTTCCGGCGGAGCCATCCGCGGCCGAATCAGCGCCCGCTCCCACACCCGCGAAACCGGAATCCCCCCCGGAGGCGGCGCCCACTCCCGCTCTCGCCCCGGAAAAACCCTCCGCGCCCAATATTCCCGGCGGCCCCAGGGAATTGACCCGGGAGCAGATCCGCGACGAACTGTTTGGCCAGGGCAACCGCCTGTATCACGAAGGTGAATACGAAAAAGCCATCGAAAAATACAAGGAAGTGGTGCAGGTGGACGCCAACTACGCCATTGTGCATCGCACCCTGGGATCGTGTTACGCGCTGCTCGACATGCCGGTGGAAGCCTGCGCTTCCTACGCCCGTTATCTGGAACTGGCCCTTGACGCCCCTGATCGAGACAAGGTCCAGGAAGAAATTGATCGCTGCCGCAAGCCCGTGAAGAAAGGCAAGAAGAAAGGCCGTTGAGGCGGGACCTTACTGCTTCCATCCGGCGGAAACTGCTGGATGATAAAACCGGACCTGATTGCACATCTGTATTCCGGGCTTATATCATCAGCATAAACAGGGCCTTCGCTCCTGGAGAAACAAGATGAGAAGGTATTCCCGGGCACAGATTCGTAACACAGCGAAGGAGTTGATCACCACATACCACTTGCAGGTTCCCATTGATTTGGAATTGCTGGTGAGGGAGTTGGGGGGAGACATTCGCGATACCAATGGCACTGACGAACCAGAGGGGTATGTCAAGCTCATCAGGGAAGATCCCTCGCGGAAATTTGAAATTGGCATCAATCGCTCGCTGCCGCCAAAACGGCAAAGGTTCACTCTTGCCCACGAAATCGGTCACTATATTCTCCATTTGAAAGAACCTGATCCGGATTACATCATTGAAGGGGGGGAGATACGGGAGAAGCCCCTATTTCGCGCAGGCTGGGAGCAAATTGAATTGGAGGCCCACGAATTCGCGGGCGAACTGTTGATGCCCTACGAAGAGTTTAATAAACAATTGAAAGAAGATCCTGAAAAGCCAATCGAAGAACGGTTGAAAGTTGTCGCGGAGCGTTTCAATGTTTCCAAACCCGCGGCCCGGGTCAGAGCACAATGGCTGGGGTTGTATCCATGGAAAAATGATCTTCTGTCATGAATGGTGGATGGTTTCTCTTCGTATCCTATGATCTGACCAATTCCACCCAACTCAAACAGGATAGCCCGGATTGGCCGGAGATTTTTCGCAAGTTTTATTCATTCGTGGAGTCAGACGGATCGCTCCACCTGCGTCCCTGGAAATACAATGGAGACGAGGTCATTTGCATCGGCGCAATTCCGGAAACCCCGTATATTTTTCCCTTGATTGAGCTTTGTTATTCGGTTTCAAACAAGGTCAATGATGTGCTTGGCGAATGGCAAAAGGAGCATTTGCCCAAAAGCCGTTACCAGTTGCAATGTAAGTCCACCGCCTGGATTGGTGAATTCGGAAAAGACGCCAGTAACAAAGTCATCACCACTTCCGCTTCCGCGCTTCCCTTCAATCAAGCACAAGCGAAGAAGGAAGACGAGAATGATGAGTTGAAATCAGAACGCGTTCCCCTCCATGACTTCATTGGTCCAGACATGGACACCGGCTTCCGGCTGTCCAAGCACGCATTTTCCAGACCGGTCACGATTTCCGTGGATATCGCGTTGATCCTGCTGGATCTGGCGCACACATTTCAGGAGAATCCCAGATTAAAAGGTATCCCGGATCGGTTGTATCTGAGGGGTTGGGAAAGCCTCAAAGGGGTTTGGGAAAACCGCCCTTATCCTGTTGTGTGGTATCTCGAATCCCCCGGGACATTTCTGGAGACAGCGCCTTACGAATACATTCTGCAAGACAAATGGTTCCAGGGCATGGGAACCAAACCAGACAGCCTGTTGTTCAAAAACCATAAGGAATTGGTTGAAAAGGCCATCACGGAAACCATGGGGAAAGATTATCTTCCCGCCTTGCTGAAGAAATTCCGCATTACCGATGAATCCCTGATCAACGAGGAAGATGAATAGGCGCCACTGTGATGCGGCCGCTGGTCGAACAGAAACTTGAATCGTTGCCCGCCTCTCCGGGCGTGTACCTGATGAAGGGCGCCCGCGGCGAAATCATCTACATCGGCAAGGCCGCCAGCCTGCGCAACCGCGTACGCAGCTACTTCAACCGCGGCGGCGATGATCGCCCTTTCGTCGCCTTGCTCGACGATCTCCTGCACGACATCGAGGTCATTCTCACCAACACGGAAAAAGAGGCCCTCCTGCTGGAGGACAGCCTCATCAAGAAGCACCGCCCGCGCTTCAACGTGGACCTGCGGGACAACAAAAGTTTTCTGTGCCTGCGCATGGATGTGAAGCACCGCTGGCCCCGCGTGGAGGTCACCCGCCGCATCCGCAACGACGGCGCCCGGTACTTCGGCCCCTATGCATCCGCCCAGGCGGTGCGCCATACCCTGAAGCTGCTCAACCGCCATTTCCAGTTGCGCACCTGTTCCGATGGCGCGCTGACCGCCCGCAAGCGGCCCTGCCTGGAATACCACATCAAGCGTTGTCCGGCGCCCTGCGTGCTGGAGGTGGATCACGGCGCCTACATGGAGAATGTCCGCAATGTGCTGATGTTTCTTGAAGGCCGGCACGACGAACTGGCCAACCGGCTGCGCGCGGAAATGGAGACCGCTTCGGAGGGGCTGGACTTCGAGCGGGCGGCCCGGCTGCGCGATCAGATTCACGACATCATGCGTTCGCTGGAAAAGGCCGCCACCGCGGGCACGGCCCACGCTTCCCGCGACATCATCGGCTTCGCGCGCGAGGCCGGCCGCGCCGCCATTGTGATCATGGGCGTGCGCAACGGACGCCTGCTGGAAAGCCGCCCCTGGCTGTTCCGCAACCAGGAATTTCCGGATGAAGACATTCTCTCCGGATTCCTCTGCCGGTATTACGATTCCAGCCCGGATATTCCGGATGAAGTCCTGCTGCCCATGCCCATCGAAGACGCGGAAGTCATCGCCTCGTGGATGGGCGACCGGCGCGGCAGGAAGACCGTTATCCTGTTCCCCCAGCGGGGCGACCGCGCGAGCCTGCTGGAACTGGCCCGGAAGAACGCCCTGCACCAACTGGAGAGCGACGGCGAAAAGGCGGCGGACCGTATCGAAGCCCTGGGGCGGCTGCAGGAAGCGCTGCGCCTGCCGAAGTTCCCATCCGTTATCGAATGCTACGACATCTCCACCCTGGGTCAGACGCTTTCCGTGGGCAGCCGCGTGGTCATGCGCGACGGCGAACCCGACAGCAACAGCTACCGGCGTTACCGCATCAAGCAGACAGACTCGACAGGCGACTTTGCCATGATGTATGAAGTCCTGAAGCGTCGTTTCCAGCGTTCGCTCGAACATGGCGAAGAGTTGCCCGATCTCGTGGTTGTTGACGGCGGGAAGGGTCAGCTCAACGTTGCTCGTGAGGTATTCCGGGAACTCGGTATCGAGGGCGTCGGGCTTGCGGGACTCGCCAAGGCGAGGGTGGACGGGCTGGACGGCGATGACGCCCCCACCCACTCTCCGGAGCGGGTATTCATCCCGGGGCGCAAGGATCCCATTGTGCTGCGGCAGAACTCGGCCGAGCTTCTGCTGTTGGCGCGCTTGCGCGATGAGGCCCATCGTTTCGCGGTCACCTACCAGCGAAAATTGCGCAAACGGGGCTTGCGCTCCGCGCTGGATGATATTCCGGGCGTCGGACCGCGCCGCAGGGCGATGCTGCTGAAACATTTCGGCAGCGTGCGCGCCCTGCGCCGGGCGACGCTGGAGGAGTTGCAGGCGGCTCCCGGTTTGCCCGGGGAACTCGCCGCGCGCATTCATGTGTTTCTGAACGCCAGAGAGGATCGTCCCGATGAAACTGTACCCCGCCCTGATTCCGAACATCAGCCGTGACGCCATCACCCGCCTGCTCGAAAAGAATCCGGCCAGCGAGGAAGGCCAGACCTACATCACCATCGAAGACCAGAACAAAATTCCCGAGGCGGAAAAGGACGTGGGGGCGGTGATCCGCAGCTACCTCGAAGTGGACCGGGAAATTCAGGAAGAAGCCCAGCGCACCCTGAAAAGCAAGGGGCTTGAATACAAGGAACTGGGCGCCATCAAGCGGGGCGTCGCCCAGCGCCGCAATCATCCCATGGGCGATGACGCCATTGATTTCCTGGTCAACCAGGTGATTGAAGCCCTCTACGCCTCCAACAATATTGATGAAATCTGGGCTGAAGATCACGAACTGCGCCGTCAGGTGGTGCTGGTCTTCCGCAATTACCTGACCGTGGATGAAGAAGTGGACAAGGAAGCCCGCCGCCGCATCAAGAACCTGCAGGAAGGCACCCTCGACTGGGAAGTCGCCTACGATGAGCAGGTCAGCCGCATCAAGCGCGTCAAGGGTCTGATTAAGTAATCGCCCGCTCTCCCGCGCCCGTCCGGGCGCGGATCCTCCAGACACCGCAAGCCGCTCCCGGGCGCTTCGCGGTGTTTGATTTGGCGTTTTTCGCTCTTCATCCGCGGCCCGTGTTTCACAAACGTCACGTGAAGTTGCGGGATTGTTTCCGGCGGCGAACGTTTCCGCCATGGGAATGATGCAATTGTCCGCGCGTCATGTTCGACGGATTTGACAGCGCGGAAGAGAGAAGCGCGGGTTCCCGGTGGTTGGTGTCGGGAGGCGCCTCCCTGGTTGTCTATGTGGCGGTGATTGGCGCCTTCTTCTGGCTGGCGGGCGAGGCCAAGGCCAAGCTGGAAGACAAGGAAATCGAAGTCACCTTCAAAGAAGCGGTAGAAGCGCCGGAACCCGCTTCCCCGCCGCCACCTCCCCCCCCTTCCGTTCCAAAGGACATGACCGTCAAAAAAGTGGCCGCAGTGCGCGCGCCCACGCCGATGACCGAGCCGCAGGATATCCCCAAGGGCAAACTGGAAGAGGCCGAACCCACCTCCGCTCCGGTGGTGGAAGTGCAGGAAGCCGCGCCGGGTTCTGATTCCGGCAACGCCGCCGTGATTCCCGCCGCCGCCGCCGCTCCTGAACCGGTCCCGGCCCCCGCCGCTCCCCCCGCTCCACCCCCGCCGCCCGTCCCCAAACGCAGCGATCCCATCAATCTGCCGGAGGACGCCGATCCGCCAGAGCCCGACAGCTCCAATGAAATGCCGGCCTACCCGGAAGAAGCCCGTTCCAGCGGCCTGGAGGACATGGTGATCCTCAAGATCGTGGTTACCGAAAAGGGCGGTGTGGGATCGGTCCAGGTGCTCAAGGGCAAGGAGCCTTTTGTTGGGGTGGCCGTGGCCGCCGTGAAGAAATGGAAATTCACCCCCGCCATGGTGGATGGGGAGCCCGCCGCGGTGTTCCGCGTCATCAAACTGCCTTTCCGCCTTCGCAACTGACCATCCTCAGGAGACCCTTATGCATATCGATCTGGTCAAGATTTTTCAGGACATGGACCTCTTCGCCAAGTCCATTGTCTTTGTGCTGGCGGCCATGGCGCTGGCGTCGCTGACGGTGTGCATCGAGCGGTTGTGGGTGTTCCGCCGCACCCGTTTCCGCGCGCGGGAGTTTGGCGCGGCCGCATCGCAATTGCTGAAGGGCGGACAATACGGAGAACTGGAAACCAAGGCGAAGGATCAGAAAGACAACCCTCTGGCCGACCTGCTGGGCGCGGGCATCGGGGTCTATCTGAATGTTCCCCACGCCGAAGCGGACAAGGCCGAGGCGTTGGACCTGGTGGAGCGCGAACTGGCGCGCAAGCGCGAAGCCCAGTCGGCGCGCCTGCGCAGGGGCCTGGGCGTGCTCGCGTCGGTCGGCTCGGTCGCTCCTTTCGTCGGCCTGCTGGGCACGGTGGTGGGCATCATCGCCTCATTTGAGAGCATCGCCACGGAAGGCTCCGGGGGTCTGGGCGTGGTTTCCGCGGGCATCGCCGAGGCGCTCGTGGTGACGGCGCTGGGCCTGGTGGTCGCCATCCCCGC
Source organism: Myxococcota bacterium (assembly GCA_022072125.1). Taxonomy (GTDB): domain Bacteria; phylum Myxococcota; class JAJVIH01; order JAJVIH01; family JAJVIH01; genus JAJVIH01. Next base: position 112,904 of record JAJVIH010000016.1, read on the forward strand.
CGTGCTGATTTTCAACGGCCTGACCGCCATGGCGGACTCGATTCTGCTGGCCCTCGACCACGCCGCCGGGGAGTTCGTGGATCACCTCAAGGCCGCGCATGGCGTCAAACTCGCGCCGGTCTCCCCCATCCGCAAAGAGACCGAGGTCAAGAACAACAATGCGGCCTGATCAAAAACTCCGGCCAGAGATCAACGTCACGCCGCTGGTGGACGTGGTGCTGGTGCTGCTGATCATCTTCATGGTGATCATGCCGCAGATGGAGCAGGGGCCCGATGTGCGCATCCCGGGCATCCTGAACCCGGACCAGGAATCGAAGAGCAAGCTGGATCCGCTCATGGTCAGCGTGACCGCGCAGGGCCAGCTCTACCTGGAAAAGGACCCGCTGGAGCGCGGCGTTCTGCTGGAGCGCCTGAAAGCGCTGCACGAGCGCGAGCCCTCCCGCAAGGTGGTGATCAAGGCGGACCGCGACGCGCGCTACGCCGCCGTGCGCGAGGTATTCAAGGATTGCCGGGACCTTGGTTTCCCGGGGGTTTCGCTCAAGGTCGGGGACAAGCCGAAACAAGCGGCTGGAGGATGACGGATCATGGCGTTTGATGTGGGCGGTTCAAAGGAAGGCGTTCGTCCCTCCATCAATGTCACGCCGCTGGTGGACGTGGTGCTGGTGCTTCTGATCATTTTCATGGTCATCACGCCGCTGCTCTCCAAGCAGTTCTATCTGCACACCGCCAAAAAAGACGAGAACAAGGATCCCCCCGCCCAAAATGATCCCAAGCCGCCGGTGGTGCTGACCGCCCGCGCCGGCGGGGCGTACCTGAACGCGGACAAGATTCCCCTGGAAGAACTGGGAGACAAGCTGCGCCGCGTCTTCGCGGCCCGCAACGAATACATGCTTTTTTTCGCCGCCGAAGATGATGTTCCGTTCGGCGAGGCGATGAAGATCATGGACGCCGCCCGCGGCGGCGGAGCCCTGACCATCGCGGTCGTCACCGATCCCCCGAAGCCGTCACCGTAAATTCACGGCCCCGGCTCAATTCGTCACCTGAACCACACACAAACGGCGCGCCACGTCTGAATAAGGCGGGCGCGATTTGGCCATGCACAAGACCGTCCTCACCCGTTGTCTGTCCGCCATTGGCGCCGCCACGCTGATATGCCTCGCCATGGGCGCGAACGCCCAGGACGCCAAGCCAACCGCGCCGCCGCGGGCGGCGACAACCACGGCCGCCGCCGCTCCTTCTGAAACCGCCCCCGTCCCGCGCGGCGCGGACACGGACTATATCGTGTCGCCCGCGGAACTGGTGATGCCGCCTTCCATGGTGCGAAGCAGCGCAACCCCCAGCGCATTCGTCATGCCAGGCGAAGGAGCCGGGTCTTCCGCCAGCCCGCCGGGCGGTGTCACGCCCGTGGCGGCGGACGCCATCCCCTCCAGCATGGCGGCGGAAAGCTCCCCCGCGACCGCGGCGCCCATCGCCGCGCCGAAGGGAAAAACCAAGGGCAAAGCCTTCACCGGCATTCAGGGGGTGGTGAGCGACGCCAAAACCGGCGAACCGCTGATCGAGGCCACGGTCAAGGTGATCAAGGGAGGCAAAGGCTCCGCCCAGACCGGCGTGGACGGCAAATACAAGCTCAAACTGCCGCCGGGGGATTACGATCTGCGCGTCTTCTACGAGATGTACAAGGGCCGCCAGATCAAGGGCGTCAACGTCGGCAAGGGTGCGCCCGTGGTGGTGGATGTCCAACTGGAAGCCGACTCCAGCGCGGTGCAGGAAGTGGTGGTCGAAGCCAAAGCCGACAAACGCACCGAGGCGGCCATTTTGCAGGAGCGGCGCAAGGCGCCCGTGGTGGCGGACACCATCAGCGCGCAGGAGATGGCGCGCACTCCCGACAACAGCGCCTCCGATGCGGTCAAGCGCGTGGTGTCGGTGACGGTGGTCAATGATCGCTACGTGGTGCTGCGCGGCCTCGGCGGACGTTATTCCCAGACCCTGTTGAACAACGTCTTCCTGCCCAGCCCGGAGCCGGACGAGCCGCAGACCCCGCTCGATCTGTTCCCCACCAACCTGTTGTCCAACATGCAGGTGGCCAAGACTTACGCCGCCGACCTGCCGGGAACCTTCGGCGGCGGCACGCTGTTGATCGAAACCAACACCTATCCCTCCGATTTTGAACTGAAGCTCAAGCTCTCGGTTTCGGGCGACGAGCAGACGACCTTTCGCGGCGACAAGAAATCCTACGAAGGCGGCAGTCTGGACTGGCTGGGATGGGATGACGGCGGGCGCGGCCTGCCCGATGCGGTCCCTGGTGATCGCCCGGTGGATAGCGAAAAACTCGACCCCGCCGAACAGGAGAAGATCGGCGAATCCTTCCGGCGGACGTGGAGCGCCCGCGACACCACCGGCATGCCCAACCTGAGTTTCAACGCCACCGCGGGCGACACCATTCCGCTGGGCGGCGTGAAGCTGGGGTATATCGGCAGCCTGACCTTCAACCGCCGCGAGGAAAACCAGCGATCGTATATCGCCATCGCCAAAATTGACGGGGAAGGGGATCAGGCCCAGGTCAAGCTGCGGGAAAGCGCGACCAGCAAGCGCGGAACCGACAACACCACGGTCAGCGGCCTCGCCAACGTGGGGCTTCAGTTCAACCAGAACCACGATGTCAACGCGCTCCTGCTATACACCCACAACGGCGAAAACCAGGCGGAGTTCATCCGCGGCTATAACGAAACCGACTCGCAGGATTTTGAATCCACCCGCCTGCGGTTCATCTCGCGCGAACTGACCTTCAGCCAGCTTGCGGGCTTCCACCGCTTCACCCCGGCGGGCAGGCTGGAGTTGCGCTGGCAGGCCAACCTCGCGCTGACGGGGCGCGGCGAGCCCGACACCCGCGACATCGCCCACAACGTGGTCCCCGATCTGGAGAACAACACCGAGAGCCTGCGTTTCAAGACCGGCCAGGGCAGCGCCGAGCGCTTCTTCTCGCGCTTGCGCGACACCACGGCGGGCGGCGGTCTGGGCTTCACGCTTCCGGTGGACAAACTGCAAATCAAATGGGGCGGCGCGCTGCAAAATTCCTCGCGCGATTTCGCGGCGCGGCGTTTTCGCTATGACATCCTCGCGCGCCGGACCGATCCCGCCGTGCTCTTCCTCAAGCCGGAGGAGATGCTTTCCAACGAGAATATCGGCCCCAATTTCGTGCTGGAAGAGCGCACCCTGCCCGAGGACGCCTACAAGGCCGGCCTGCTGGTGGCGGCGGGCTACGCCGCGGTGGACATCAACTACCTGGACCCGGTGCGGCTGATTCCCGGCGTGCGCTATGAATACGCCAACCAGACGCTGAATCCGGGATCGCCCTTCGCCACCTCCGCCACTCCGCCAACAGGCGTGGATCGCACCGATTCCGACCTGCTGCCGGCCATGAACGCGGTCTGGGCCATCCGCGACGACCTGAACCTGCGCGCGGCCTACAGCTACACGCTGGTTCGTCCGCAGTTCCGCGAACTGGCGCCCTTCCTGTATTTCGACTTCACCCGCCGCCGCCAGACCAGCGGCAACCCCAACCTGGACCGCTCGCGCATCCACAACGGCGATCTGCGTCTGGAGTGGTTCCCCAGCGGCAAGGAAGTGCTGGCCGCCAGCGGATTCATCAAGCGCTTTGAAAAACCCATCGAGCGTACGGTGGTGGGCGCCAACGGCGATGTCAGCTTCGCCAACGCCGAGGGCGCGCTCGCCGGAGGAGGAGAAATCGAGGGCCGTCTCTCGCTCTCGCGCATCACTCCGGCGCTGGAAGGCCTGCGCCTGGGCGCGAACGTCGCCTGGATCCATTCCAGCGTGGATTTGACCCGGCAGCAGGCCGCCATCTCGACCAGCCGGGAGCGTCCGCTCCAGGGACAATCACCCTACGTCATCAATGGCGGGCTGACTTACGATCTGGAAAGCATCGGGCTCTCCACCGCGCTGCTCTACAACGTCTCCGGCGCGCGCATCGCCGACGTTGGTTTCGACAAACTGCCGGACATTTACGAACAGCCGATCCACCGGCTCGACGCCACGGTGTCCAAGACCTTGCCCGCGGGGTTCCGCGTCAAATTTGCGGCCGCCAATATCCTCAACGAGGACTTCGTCCTCACGCAGGGAGACCTGGTGGTGCAGCAATACCTCCCCGGCGTCAATCTTTCGTTGTCGCTGGAATGGAGTCCTCAACAACCATAAGGAGAGACCATGAAGCGTGCGAATTTCCTGATCACGATGCTGGCGCTCGCGGCCCTGTCGCTGATCGCCTGCAGCAGTGATGACAAGCTCGGCGGCAGCTCCGATGCTTCGGGCGTTGACGCCGCCGCCGGCGCGGGCAAGCCGGATACCGGAACCACCACCCCGGATACCGGCCCCGTCACGCCAGACACTGGAACCACTGACACCGGAACAACGGATACGGGAACCGCCGATACCGGAACGGCGGACACCGGAGAAACGGACACGGGTCCCACGGATACCGGCGCTCCAGACACCGGTCCTCCTCCCGCGGAAAAGATTGATGTCAGCGCCGATATCACCGGCGACACCACCTGGAAGGGCCAGAATACCTACACCCTGAAGAAGCATATCTTCGTCAAGGGCGGCGCGCTGACCATCGAAGCGGGCGCCGTCATTCTGGGAGACAAGGGTTCGTCGCTGGTGGTGACCCAGAACGGACGCATCAACGCCCAGGGAACCAAGGACAAGCCCATCGTGTTCACGAGTTCGCAGCCCGCGGGCAAGCGCGCCCCCGGCGACTGGGGCGGAGTCGTGTTGCTGGGCAAGGCGCCCATTAACATCACCGGCGGCTCGAACAAGGTGGAAGGCTTCCCCGTGACGGAAAACGAGACCGTCTATGGCGGAACCGACGCCGCCCACGACTGCGGAACCATCCAATACGCCCGCATCGAATTCGCCGGCTTCGAATTGGCCAAGGACAACGAACTGAACGGCCTGACCGCCGCCGGCTGCGGATCGAAGACCAATATTGACTACGTGCAGGTCCACCTGGGCCAGGATGACGGCGTGGAGATGTTCGGCGGAACCGCCAACCTCAAGCATATCGTCATCACCCAGCCCGACGATGATGGCCTGGACTGGGACTTCGGCTGGACCGGCAAGGTGCAGTTCCTGGTCATCCAGCAGAACAAGCTGGTGGGGAATTACGGCTTCGAGTCGGACAACAACGCCCAGAACAACGACGCGGCTCCGCGCTCGATGCCCGTCATCTGGAACGCCACCCTGGTGGGCTCGGACGCCGAGCCGGGCAAGGCCGGCAAGGAGCAGGGCGGCATGCTGCTGCGGCGCGGCACGGCGGGCAGGTTCGAGAACTTCATCATCACCCACTTCGCCGACTTCCCCATCAACATCGCGGATGAGTCCACCACCAAACAGTGCGATGGAACCAACCTGGTGTTGAAGAACAGCATCCTGAATGACAACGGCAACACCAACAACTGGCCTGCCGACAAGAAGGATGACGACAAGGGCTTCGACGAAGGCGCTTACTTCAAAAAGGCCGAGTTCAAGAACCGTTTTGAAGATCCCATGCTGACGGACGCCAAGAATCTGACCGCTCCGGACTTCACCCCGAAGGCGGGCGGCCCGGCGTTCACCGGCGGCGGGACGCCTCCGGCGGATGGCTTCTTCGATGACAAGGCCACCTTCGTGGGCGCCATGGGCGCCGATGACTGGACCAAGGGCTGGACCGCCTATCCGGAAAACTGATTCCGGAAGTCCAGCGCTGAAGCAGCGTCAAAGCAAAACCGCCCGGCCTCTGACGAGACCGGGCGGTTTTTGCGTGCGCCCATGCCGGGCGCGACCCGGCGGAGTGCAAGTCCTTGCAGGAGCAATCCCCCCGCCCGGCGGCCCCTATGCTGATCGGCCGCGGGAGCAGGCAAATTCCCGTTCACAGCGGATCGCAGGGGCCGTCGCAGGCGGCGGCGATCTCGCCGGTGGTCAGGAAGCGGATGATCTGCTTCTTCGACGTGGCGGTTTCCCGCACGTTTCCATGCACCTTGTTGTCCGTGGAGGATGCGATGTTGGTCTCCGGCGGCGAATCCACCCTGAAATTAAAGTCCACGATTCCGTTGCGCACCGGGCCCGCCGCGGTTTGCAGGCCGAAAATATCGCCATTGTTCGGCGTGAGCTGGGTCAGGTTGGCGGCGCGGGCGAACTGGTGGGTCACCAGATTGGTCACCTGGACATCCCCCAACCCATATTGCACCAGCACCTGCTTGACGGGCGTATCCGGGGTGATGGGGTCTCCGGTGATGTGGGCGTCATAGCCCGCGGATTCCGCCCGCGACCACAGCATTTGAAAGATCGCGATCAGAAGCTGGTGATCCACCGCGTCCTGGTAGCGCAATTTCATGATGTCGAAGAATGGCTTGAAGTTGGTGCTGCGCGTCAGCATCCACGAGAAGCCGCTGCCGCCCACCCCCAGCACCGCCCGCCGGATGTCCTTCGACATGGCCACATAGGCCCCGCCCACGATGCTGCCCTGGCTGTTGCCGTAGAAGTGGGTATTCGCCGGATCAATCTGGATCTTGCCGTCCAGCGTCACCTCGCGATCGGCTCCCAGCTTGCCGTGCAACGCCTTGATCAGCAGCGCGCTGTTCAGAACACCCTGATGCAGGCGATCGGGGATGATCGAGAATCCCGCTGAATCAAACAGCGCATTACCGACGATGGCGTCGTAGTCCTCGCGCGACATGCCTTTCCAGTCGGTGGCGGCGACGATCATCCCGGTTTCATTGGCGATCTCTTGCAGGTAATTGCCCTTCTTGTCGCCCAATTCCGCGCGTCCGTCGCCCAGAAGCCCATGGCCGTACTGCAAGACGCCCGCTTTTCCGCCGGTTTCGGCCAGCTTGCGCGGAATCATCAGGTAAAATGGCGCGGTCATGGTCCCCTTGGCCTGGGGATTGCCCTGGGCGTCCAGCATGCCGGCGAAGGTCGCTCCCGCCTTGCCGGAGTTGACGTACAGCGGAACCGTGTACGCGCCGCGGATGAACACGCTGATCTGGGGGGAGTAATCCTTTTCGACCGAGGCGATTTCGTACTGGGGACCATCAGCGGTTCCCTTCGCCAGCGCATCGTCGCGGATGAAGGCCATGCGGCTGGTGGCGTTGCGCTTGCTCTGGGTGGTGAAATCCCACGCCAGTTGCAGGTCCTTGCGGGGGATGCCGGCCTTTTCCAGCTCCACGAACATCAGTTCGTAGCGGGGCCGCCGCTCCTCCACCCCAAAGCGCGCGGTGGGGGCGTTGTCCCGGAAGATGCGGAACAGATCGTATGGGCTCGCCGGCGATCCATCGGCCTTTTTCATGCCGCGGACCGCCACGATATAGCGGGCGGCGTTCTTCAGCCGCGCCGCCGGACGAATGAAAATGATCCGGCGTTTGTCCTCCGTCACCACGCGATCCATCTCCACCCAGTGCGGTACGCGCGCGCCTGTCGAGGGATCGAACAGCACCGTGGGGTGATCCTTCTCCAGGGATTTTTCGATGTTGTTTTGCCCCGCCACTCCGGTCAGCGTGGCCTGACCGAGATGGAACATGATGGGCGTGGCGTGGGAGAAGCCATCGAGCGACGCCAGGTCGGGCGGCAGCGCGGGGGCGTTGTCCACATTCCACGGCGCGGCGTCCTTGGGAATATCCACGCGCAGGCCGGTTTCCGTGGACTTGTCGGTCTTCGTCCAGTGGTTGGATGGGAAGGGCAGCAGGCATTTCAGTTCCACCGTGTCATCGCAGCGGGAAATGTCGCGGATGGGCGGGCTGGTATCTCCCGGCTGGGCGTCGGTGGGGCCGCTATCGGCGGATCCGGCGTCCGCGGGTCCGCCGCCATCGTCCGGGGTTGCGTCCGCGGCATTGGCGTCCGCCGGAGCAGTATCGGCGGGCCCGGCGTCCGGCGGGGCCGAATCCCCGGCGGAAGAATCTCCCTGGGCCGTATCGCCCGCGCCGCTGTCCGTGGCGGAGTCCGCGCCGTTATCGCTGGAGCAGCCGTGCAGGGCCGCGCCAAACGCCAGTATCCACAGGGAGAAGAAGGAAAGCCTGAAATGCCGCATGGGGTCCTCCGAAAGTTCCGTCATCGTCCCGTAACGCAATCCGGACCGCGCTGTAAAGGCTGAAGGTCTCGGACCTCATTGATGAAGGTGTTTGGCGGAAGGGCGCCGGCGTGGCCGGATATGTGCGTCAGGGAGATATGAAGTTGATCCCGCCGCCCGGCGGCGGGAAATCCGGATCAATTCATTGGCGCGGAAAAAACCCGCCCGGATAGAGGGCATCCAGCTTGAGAATCAGGCGTGGACCAGCCGCCGGATCATGGGGCGGGGAACGGTGAACCAGCCCGTTTCCCTCATTGCCGGGCCAGGCTTCGCCTTTCATCCAGGCCACCCAACCGCGGGACAATTGCCGGACCTTCGCGCCGGGTTTCATCACCGCCGCGTTGGCTTCCTCAAAACTTCCATGCCCCGGGCAACCCAGTTCGCCGCGGATCACATCGTGGTTGTCAAGCCACAGGGTTCCCGCTCCATGGTATGAGCACAGCGCGCGGACAGGAACATGGTCGGAGTGAAATTTGCGGCACATGTCCGAACTGACGCTGACCAGCGTCACCCGGATGATCTCCGGCCGCAGCGTCCTCGCGATCAGCCGCGCCAGCAGATTCACATCGGCCTCCATGGCGCACCGGTTTTCCTGGCTGGCCTGGCGGGGCAACCTTTTCAGATCGGGAAAACGCCATGCCTCATGTGTTCCATCGCGGACGGCCAGTCCAGTGGAAAATTCCAGATCCCCGCAACGCGCCAGGGCGGCGAGAAATCCAGGATCCAGCGCCGGCGTGGGACGCATCCACACAAAAAGGTTGATCCCGGAATGGACGATTCCAGCCAGGCCATCCGGTTGTCCGGAATACCGATGTGCTTCCATGAGATGAAAGAAAGAAGGACCAGCGGCGCCGTGGGATGATTGCGAGAAGGAGAGGAATGCCGCCGGTCCTTCATGGCGAAATGCCACGATTGAATTTCTATAGCATTCAGTAATTTATTGCAATTTAATTGTGATAATGTAAAGAAAAAATTTCATAACCATTTGAAATAGCTGGTCTATTCGTCATCGAGTTTTGTATATCCAGGCGGCGCCCGGGCAAAATCCAGAGTTCTGAATGGGGGCGCATGGCTTTTGATCCAGCGAACCGGAGAGTACGGCGGCCCGGGGGAACGATTCCCCGCCGCGAACAGGACAACTATTTTTCCGGCTTGCCTTTTTTGGGGGCGGCGCCCTTGCCGCGTGCGCAACGGAAGCCAATCAGCGGGCTCTTTTCCAGCGGGGAATGGAGATTGTGCGCCTTCGCCTCCAGTTGCACGGGAGACAGATCGCCCCACGAGCCGCCGCGCACCACCGCTTTTTCCCGGACCATGTCGGCGGTCCATTCCGCCACGTTGCCCGCCATGTCGCAGAGGCCGCTGAAACTGGCGCCTTCCGGCTTGGAGCATACCGGCCAGGTGGCGTCGCGGCGGCAGCCATAATGCTGGGCGTCTTCGCCGAAGATCGCGCGGTTGCAGTTGGGTGGTTCATTGCCCCAGGGAAACCTGCGTCCGTTGCCCAGCGACGCCTCGGTATACCATTCGTTGTCGGTGGGCAGACGTCCGCCGACAAATTCGCAGAACGCCTGCGCCTGGTTCCAGTCCACGCAGTTGATGGGATGGTTGGCTTTCCACTCCACGTCCCAGTTGCAGTTGCCGCTGTTGCCGGCGGGGGTGCAGCGTCCCACGTCCACGCAGGCGCGGTACTGGATGACCGTCACTTCCGAACGGTTGAGGTGTACGCCGCCCCACGCCTTGACCCATTCAAATTTGGATTCACGCAGGATGGCGTCCGTGCGGGCGAGGGCGGCGTTCTGTTCCTCGACCTCGGCCTCCTTCATCCGCCGTTCGTATTCCTCGATTTCCGCCATCATTTCCTTGAGGCCGGGGAGGTCTTTTTTGAGATTCAGCGCGCCCTCCGCCTTCACCCGGGCGGTCGGAATGTCATTCCGTCCAATCGCCAGGCGGGCTTCGTTCATCAATTCGGCGGCCAGCATGGCGTCGGCCTGATCATCCTGCAATCTGGCTTTGGCTGGATCATTCTGGTTCTGCGCCGCGCCATCGCCGGAGATGGCCGATCCGGCGATGGACTGCCAGTTGAGCGCCACGAACACCCCCGCTCCGCCCAGGACCAGCAGGCCAAGCACCGCCGCGATGGCGCTGTTCGGGGAGCCTTGCCTTGCCGCGGGCCTGCGAGCGGACGGCGGGCTGAAGACCGCGCCTCCCGGCAGGCTGGGGCGGGAGGAGGCGATGGTGGATGGCGGTGCGGAATCTTCCTCGAAATCGCTGGAATCCAGGGCGGGGAGGGGCGCGCCACGGGCGGCGAAACTCACCCGGCTGGGCAAAGGGGCCGCGGGCGCCTGCGGAGGAGCGCCTTTGAGTTCGAGCGCTGGCGCGACCTGAAAAACCGGCGCCGCGTCGGCCAGCATCTTGAGAAACGCCATGGGAGACGGGAACCGTTCACTGGGCAGCGTGGAAGTGGCCTTGTCGTAGGCGTACTGCAACGCCTCGGGAAATCCCGGCCGCAAGGTGTGAATCGGCCAGTCGGCGCCCCTTCCCGGCGGCACGCCCACGCATAACTCATAGAGGATGCTGCCCAGCCCATATACGTCGGACTGCGGGCGCGGGCGTTCTCCGGCGGCGATTTCCGGGGCCAGGCTGATCTTGTGCGAGGAAGCCCACTCCGCGATGGAAATCCCGCCTGCCTGCTGAATCATCACCGGCAGTCCGGGGTGGCGGATCTGCACGCCGCGCGCGCCCCCGTGGCCTCCGCCGTCATACAGCATGTCCAGATACAGGGCGCCGCAGATCAACCGGTTGTTTTGCAGATATTCCAGGCCTTCGGCCACATTCTTCATGATATGGCCGATATCGCGCGGTTCCAGTCCCTTCTGGCCAGCCGCGCGGGCGGCGTCCAGCAAGGTCCGGAGGGAAGCGCCCTCGGGCTTCTGCGAGACCACGTACACATATTCCTGACCCTGCCAGACAATGATCCCCGCGTCGGTGATTTGGGAAATATTCGGATGGGCGGGAATCCGCATCGGCTCCTGCAGCAACGCCGCCAGACGCTTGCGTGATTCCGCGGCGGGCAGGTTTTCGTTCGCCACCAGCAGGACCATGCACTCCCGGTTGAATTGCAGGTCCGCCGCCGGAAATTCCAGACCCAATTCGCGGTGGGCGCCCGCCCCATGCAACTGGTAACGGTCGGCCAGCACTTCGCCGGGTTGCGACTGCGCGGCCAGCGGCTCCATTTCAATGGGCGGCGGCGCCCTGGACGCGGGCGCCTGCGTCAGCGGAACCTCTCCCAGCACGGCGCCCCATGGATTGGCGGGAGGGGCTGGCCTGGCCTGGGCCAGCGGCGTGGCGCACTGCCCGCAGAACCGGGCGATGTCCGGATTGGAGAATCCGCATTTGGGGCATTCAATGGCCAAAACCGTTTCCCCTGATGGCCGGTTCGTCGCCGGTATCGCCGAAGAGGTTGCGCAACAACCTCTGGTCTACACGGTCCGTATATTCCGTCAAATACCGGAAGGCCGCCTCGCCATCGCGTTGTTCCAGGGCCTCGAAAACACGCATATAGGCCGTGCGGTATTCATCGGTCACCATCACCACGGGGGCGACCATCCCCAGCACTTCCGCGTAAACATGCGCCACCTGGTTGTACATCCACACCACCGGCAGCACGCCGCTGGCGAGGGTGAGCCGGTGGAAAATTTCCAGGTCCTTGAGGACGTATTCGGTCGAATCGTTGCGGCGGGCCCAGGCTTCCTCGAAGGCCTGTCTGGCGCCAGACAGCGCGCCGGGCGGCGAATATTGGGCGGCGATGCGCAATATCTCCCGCATCAGGGTGCGCCGGGTGCGGATCATCTCCTCGACCAGCACGCGCATGTCGGCGCCCGGGGCTCCCGCCCGGAGAAAATAGGGCAGGATGTCCATGTTGGCTTCCGACCGGTAATCGCGCACGGTGATGCCGCTGCCCCGGCGCGCTTCGATCACCCGCAGGGCTTCCAGTTTGCGCAGGGCTTCCCGCAGGGTGCCGCGGTTGGTGTTGAGCTGCTCCGCCAACTCCCGTTCGGGGGGCAGATGCTCGCCAGCCTTCCATTGATCCCGAAGGATTCCGGTCAGAATGTGTTCAAAGACCGTCTGGCTTTGCGGTGTGATATGGGCGTCGCGTTTGCGGTAGACCACGGCAGCATAAAAACGGTTGAAAAGATCCGTGTTGGTCACTGGAATAGACCACCCCCCGCCCGCCGGAGCAAGTCCGGAAAAACAGAAGGCATCCATATCCGGTTCAGGATCGTTCCAGCAGGGCTCTCTCGCGGGCAGGTTGAATCAGCCGGGGATTTCACCGGCTCCCCGGACAGGCCCGCGGAAATACAGACCGCTTTAGATTTTCCGGCCAAGGAAAATCAGCCGCGGCGTTCTCTCTTCCAGGGTGCGTTCCTCCACTGTTTCCACGGAGAAACCGGTCTGCTCCAGCAGACGGACCCATGTCTCCCGGGGAAACAACCCAAATGGATGGGATTCATGGAGAAAGCGGGTGGAGCCGTCCGCCTCGCGCACCAGGAAACAATAATGGGTCACGCCCGCCGTTTCGCCCGGATCAGGCGCCATGGTCCATTCGAGGCAACGCAGCGCGCGCCGGCCTTCGCCATCGGTTCCGCCGCAACTGGTCTCCGGGGAGTAGCGTTCCTTCACATGATCGGGGACGAACATCGCAAGGCCGCCGGGCTCCAGGTGGCGGCGGGCGGCGGCCATCACCGCCCGCAGGTCCGTTTCCGTGGTCATGTAGTCAATGGCGTCGTGGGCGAATACCACATCAAATGTTCCACCCAGGTCCAGCGTGCGCATGTCGCCTTCCATATGCCTGCATTCCGGATTGATCCGTCCGGAAACCCGCAGCATTTCCTTGCTCAAATCCGTCAGGGTCATCGCGAACCGGCGCTTGAGATAAAAGGCGTTGTGCCCGCCGCCGCTTCCCAGTTCGAGCATGGTGCGCGCCGCCGGGAACTTCTCTTCAATGATGCGGATGAACTCCGCCGCCTCGGCTGCGTAGTCTTCCACCGGGGACAGGAGCGGCCACCAGGGGGCCAGTTCTTCGTAAAAGATCTTCATATCGAATCCTCGCGGGTATACGCCGGAAGTTTCCATGGGGTTACATGGATGCGCCCTATCGCGCGGCGGGGGGGGGAGCCGCCGGCGTGGCGCATGGGCGGGATTGTGACGGCGCATTCAGGCCGCTTGCCGGCATGATGGCGCCCCGGTGAAGAACTTTTTTCAGGCCGGGGCGTCTGAACGGACAAACGGAAGGCGCGCCCCGTTCGACAAACCACGCTCCGCGTGCGTTCATTCATTCACCACGGATCATCGCGATCCAACCGGAGGGAAACCTCATGATCAGCTCCATTCGCCAACGCTTGCAGCACCTCCCCATGGCCTTGCTGGCCCTGCTCATTCCATCGGCGGCCTTCGCCCAGCTTCAACTGGCCTCCAGCCAGGACAAAACCCTGTCGCCCTATTTTGTCGTCATCTCCAAGGACGGCGCGACGGACGCCCTGCCGCTCAAGGACACCCGGGCGGAGGTGAATATCGCCGGTGTCATCGCCCATGTCCGGGTCACCCAGACCTACAAAAACGAAGGGAAAAACCCGCTCGAAGCCATTTATATATTCCCCGGTTCGACCCGTTCCGCCGTCTTCGGCATGAAAATGACCATCGGCGATCGCATCATCATCGCCCAGATCCAGAAGAAGGAAGACGCCCGGGCCATGTACGAAAAGGCGAAGCAGGAAGGCAAAAGCGCCAGCCTGCTGGAGCAGAACCGGCCCAACGTCTTCCAGATGAACGTGGCCAACATCATGCCTGGCGACACCATTCAGGTGGCGCTCGACTACACCGAACTGCTGGTTCCGGACGAGGGCGTATACGAATTTGTCTATCCCACCGTGGTGGGGCCGCGCTATTCCAACCTGACGGAATCCACGGCGGGACCAACCGATTCCCACGCCTCCGCGGGTTATACCCGCGAAGGGCAAAAACCCCTTTATTCCTGGGGTCTCAAGGCGCGCATCGCCGCGGGCGTGCCGGTGCATGAGGTGACGAGCCCCACGCACAAGCTGTCAACCACCTTCCAGAATGTGTCCACGGTGGATATCGCCACCGAACGCGAGGAGCAGGGCGGCAACCGCGATTTCATCCTGCGTTACCGGCTGACCGGGGACCAGATTCAAACCGGCCTGCTGCTTTACCCCGGTGAAAAGGAGAATTTCTTCCTGGCGATGATGCAGCCGCCGCGCCGCGCCAGCGCCGCCGTCCGGCCCGCCCGCGAATATGTCTTCATCGTGGACGTGTCCGGCTCCATGCACGGCTTCCCGCTCAACACCGCCAAACAGGTGATGCGCGAACTGCTGGGCAATCTGCGCGCGGACGACACCTTCAACGTCATGCTGTTTTCCGGCGGCAACACCATGCTCTTCGAGCGCAGCATGGCGGCTGACAAATCCAATATCGAACAGGCCATGACCATCATTGATCGCCAGCACGGCGGCGGCTCGACGGAGATTGTCCCCGCGCTGCGCCGCGCCCTGGCCCTGCCGCACGACGACCGGGCTTCGCGCATCTTCGTGGCGGTGACCGACGGCTATGTCATGGTCGAGCGCGAATGTTTCACCCTCATCCGCGAGAATCTGGGCAACGCCAATTTCTTCGCCTTCGGAATCGGATCGTCGGTGAACCGCCACCTGATCGAGGGCATGTCGCGCGCCGGCATGGGCGAGGCCTTCATCATCACGGACCCGAAGGAAGCGCCCGCTCAGGCCAGGAAATTCCGCGAATACGTCGAGTCGCCGGTGCTCGCCAATATCAACCTGAAATTTGAAGGCTTCGATGCTTACGATCTGGAGCCCGCCAGCACGCCCGATTTGTTCGCCCAGCGGCCGGTCATTGTCTTCGGCAAGTACCGTGGCGAGGCGAAGGGCCGTATCGTGCTCACCGGCGTCAACGCCGCCGGTCCGGTGCGCCAGGAACTGGACGTTTCCTCCGCGCGGCCCGATCCCGCCAATACGGCGTTGCGCTACCTGTGGGCGCGCCACCGCATCACCGGGATGAACGATCACGCCGTTCTGGGCGACGCCCTCCGTTTCAAGGACGAGGTGACCCGCCTGGGCCTCGAATACAGCCTGATGACCGAGTACACCAGCTTCATCGCGGTGGACTCCGTGGTGCGCAACAAGGATGGCAGGCAGGAGACCGTCAAGCAGCCCCTGCCCCTGCCGGAAGGAGTTTCGGACCGCGCCGTGGAAGGCGGGACGAGAGGAAAGAATATCCACGCCATGCCCATGTCCCCGCCTCCCGCCAGTTCCGGCGTGATGGGCTTTGGCGGAATGGGCATTGGCGGCGGCGGAGTGGGATACGGCCGTGCAATGGCCAGGCCCGCCACCAGGGAACTCAAGGCCTCCCCTTCCGCCTCCCCCAAACCGGCCGATGCGCGGGAGACCGGAGCCGCCCTGCAGGAAGCTCTTCCCAGCCGGGATGAAGCTGACAGGAAGGACAAGGACGCAGGCGGCAAGGAAGAATCCAGGCCCGCCCCCGCGAAGAAAGCCGATGTCATGACCATCGTCAGCGCGGGCTCGCTGGATCGCGCGGCGGCGGAGCGCATTGCGCGGCAGGTTTTCGCCCGGCTGCGCCACTGCATGGAGGCCGCGCGCGGGAACAATCCCGCGCTGACGGCGGGCCAGTGGACAGCAATGCTGAAAATCAACGCGGATGGAAGCGTGGCGGAAGTCACACTGGAGGGACCGCACGCGGGCGACGCCGCGCTGACCGGATGCATGAAAGGCCATCTGTCGCGGATGAAATTCCCCGCGCCCGCCAATGGCCAGCCCACGGAAGCAAAGCTCGGTTTCCGCCTGTAATCATCCTGATGGGCGCTTCGCGCGCCCCGCCCCCCGGTTCCGGCGCTCCGTCCGGACCGGGGGGCGTTGTTTTTGGGGGGAAATACGGCGCGGTGGGCCATGCGTTCGCCGCGTTTTTCCCCGGAACGCGGCCGTGAGAAACCTCACGTACAGGGTTTGATCCAGATCACCCCGCCGGCTGATCTGTTTCAGGGTGGCGAGTCACGGACAAGTTTATCCTGTTTGTGGAGACCCGGAACTGTCTCCAAAGAGAGGGTATTCATGTCAGCGAGCGCCAATACCGGACGGATGGAGCAATTCACCTACGATGACGCCATCGTCCGCAAGTTCGCCTGGGCGACCGTCATTTGGGGAATCGTGGGCATGCTGGTGGGGGTGATACTCGCCCTGCAGTTGCCGAAACCAGAAGCCAACCTGGGGTTGCCGTACACCACGTTTGGCAGGCTTCGCCCCCTTCATACCAACGCGGTCATCTTCGCCTTCGCGGGGAACGCCATCTTCACCGGCGTTTATTACTCCCTGCAGCGGCTGCTCAAGGCGCGCATGTTCAGCGATTTATTGAGCAAGCTGCATTTTTGGGGCTGGCAGTTCATCATTGTCGCCGCGGCCATCACCCTGCCGCTGGGTTATTCCCAGGGCAAGGAATACGCCGAGCTGGAGTGGCCCATTGATATTTCCATCGCCCTGGTGTGGGTGATCTTCGGCGTGAATTTTTTCGGAACCGTGGCGAAGCGCAGGGAGCGCCACCTCTTCGTCGCCATCTGGTTCTACATCGCCAGCATCATCACCGTCGCCATCCTGCACATCTTCAACAGCATGGCGATTCCGGTGGAATTTCTGAAAAGCTATTCGGTATACGCGGGCGTGCAGGACGCCTTCATGCAGTGGTGGTACGGACACAACGCCGTCGCCTTTTTCCTGACCACGCCGTTTCTCGGGATGATGTACTACTTCATGCCCAAGGCGGCCGACCGGCCGGTTTTCTCCTACCGGCTCTCCATCCTGCATTTCTGGACCCTGGTGTTCATGTACATCTGGGCGGGCCCGCACCACCTGCACTACACCGCGCTGCCCGAGTGGGCCTCGACCCTCGGCATGCTGTTTTCCGTGATGCTGTGGATGCCCTCCTGGGGCGGCATGGTCAACGGCCTGCTGACGCTGCGCGGCGCCTGGCACAAGGTCGCCGACGACGTGGTGCTCAAGTTTTTCGTGGCCGCGGTCACCTTCTACGGCATGTCCACCTTTGAAGGACCGATGATGTCCATCAAGAGCGTCAACTCGCTCTCCCATTACACGGACTGGACCATCGCCCACGTACATGGCGGCGCGCTGGGATGGAACGGACTGCTGACCGCGGGCATGCTGTACTGGCTGGCTCCGCGCCTGTTCCAGACGCGGCTTTACAGCAAGAAGCTGGCCGAACTGCATTTCTGGGGCGGCACCGTCGGCATCCTGCTGTACATGGTGGCGATGTACGTCAGCGGCGTCACCCAGGGCCTGATGTGGCGGGCTTTCGATGAAACCGGACGCCTGACCCATCCGGATTTCGTCGAGACCGTGCTCAGGCTCGTGCCTTTCTACTGGGTGCGGCTGGTTGGCGGCCTGATGTACTTCGGCGGCATGTGCCTGATGGCGTACAACCTGGCCATGACTTGGCGCGCCCGCCCGGCGAAATACGAAGAACCGGTATACGAGGCGCCCGCGCTGTCCTCGCAGCCGGTTCCCGCCGAAAAAATCGTCTCGCCGATGGAAGAAGAGAAGGCGCCGGTCGCGGGCGTCGCCTACAGCCTGGAGAAATTCCTGCTGGCCGCCTGGCATCGCCGCTGGGAGCGTCTGCCGGTGGTCTTTTCCGTGTGGGTGGCGGTGGCGGTGATCGTGGCCTCGCTCTTCGAGATCATCCCCACCTTCCTGATCCGGTCCAATGTTCCGACCATCTCCTCGGTGACGCCGTATTCGCCGCTGGAGTTGCTGGGGCGCGATATCTACATCCGCGAAGGCTGCTACAACTGTCATTCGCAGATGGTGCGGCCCATGCGCGCGGAGACCGAGCGCTACGGCGAGTACAGCAAGCCCGGCGAATTTGTATACGACCACCCCTTCCAGTGGGGATCGCGCCGCATCGGACCCGACCTGCACCGCGTGGGCGGGAAGTATCCGCACCTCTGGCATGTGCGGCATATGGAGAATCCGCGTTCGACCACGCCGCAGTCCATCATGCCGCCCTACCCGTGGCTGCTGACGGATGACACCGGTTACTCCAAGGTCCAGGGCCGCGTGAACGCCATGGCGATGCTGGGCGTGCCCTATGGCGAGTCCATCAACCGCGCCGGGGAATTCGCCCGCCAGCAGGCGCGGCAGATCGGCTCGGAGATCGCGGCGCAGGGAGGCCCCGGCGGCCTCGCAGATAAGGAGATCGTGGCGCTGATCGCCTACATGCAGCGCCTGGGAACCGATATCAAAAAGGCGCCGGCGGAGCCGCCCGGCCAGCCGGTCAAAACCGCGGAGGCGCGCTGATGAAACTCACCGATGTCATGTCCGGGGCTGGACTGGCCATTTACGCCGAGATCGCCCTGATCATTTTCCTCGTGGTCTTTCTGCTGATTGCGCTGCGCACCTGGTGGCCCACCCGCCGCAAGGAACTGGAAGATCATGGCGGCATGCCGCTCGACGACGGACGCCAGGCCGGCGCCGCCCATGGCAGGAGAACACCATGAAGAAGTTTGAACGCGAGGATCACCTGCTTGAACATTCCTACGACGAGATTCAGGAGTACGACAATCCGCTGCCCCGGTGGTGGGTCTATATCTTCTGGGCGACCATCGTTTTCTCGGTTTTCTACTGGATCCACTACCACATGACCGGTCAGGGCGCGCCGGTGGCGCAGTCCTATGACGAGGAAATGGCGGAGTTGAACAAGCTCAAGGCGGAAATCGCGGCGAAGGAATTCAAGCCGGAAGAAGCCAACCTGGCGGCCATGCTGGCCAACCCCGCCAGCATCGAGGAAGGCAAGGCGCTCTACCCCAGCCGTTGCATGCCCTGCCATGGCGCCAGCGGCGAGGGGCTGGTCGGGCCCAACCTGACCGATGACCACTGGATTCACACCAAGGGCACGCTGGCCGGAATCTACAATGTGATTGACAAGGGCGTGCCCGCCAAGGGCATGATCCCGTGGGGAACCCAGCTCAAGCCCGCGCAGATTGGGGCGCTCACCGCCTACGTGGCCTCCCTGCGCGGAACCAGTCCCGCCAACGCCAAGGCGCCCGAGGGCGAGCAGATCGCGCCCTCATGGTTGAAAAAATGAGTTCCGCCGCGCCCACCCTGCAACAACGCCCGATCCGCGCCGGTTCGCCGCCGGCCGCAAGGGAGCGCGTGTTGCCCACCCTGAACGAGGATGGCTCCCGCCGCTGGCTGGATCCCAAACCAAGCAAGGGAAAATTCTGGAAGCGGCGGGTGGCGGCGGCGTGGATTCTGATCGGCGTGTTCACCCTGCTGCCATGGATCAATATCCACGGCAAGCCGGCGGTGTTGCTGGATATCGCGGGCAGGCATTTCACCCTGTTCGGCATGACCTTTCTGCCGACGGACACCGTGTTGCTGATGCTGCTCATGGTCAGCATCCTGCTGTCCGTCGTGCTGGCGACCGCGCTGGCGGGCCGGGTGTGGTGCGGATGGGCCTGCCCGCAGACGGTGTACATGGAGTTCCTCTACCGGCCCATCGAGCGGCTGATCGAAGGACGGGACTACGGGAAAAAAACCGTCCCGGGGTGGAAAAAAGTCCTCAAGGCCGGGGTTTTCCTGGTGTTCAGCGCGCACCTGGCCAACACCTTCCTGTCCTACTTCGTGGGCGTGGAGGCGATGAAGCAATGGACCATGCAGCCGCCGCTGGAGCATCCCACCCCCTTCCTGGTGTTCTCGGCGGTGACCGGTCTGATGATGCTGGACTTCGGCTATTTCCGCGAGCAGGTCTGCATGGTCGCCTGTCCCTATGGCCGGTTCCAGAGCGTGCTGCTGGATCGCAAGTCGCTGATCGTGGGTTACGATTACCGGCGCGGCGAGCCCCGCGGCAAACCGGCGAAGCCTGGCGAGCCGCCGCGCGGCGACTGCATTGACTGCGGGGCCTGCGTGCGCACCTGCCCCACCGGCATTGATATCCGCGACGGGTTGCAGATGGAGTGCATCCACTGCACGCAGTGCATGGACGCCTGCGACGAGATCATGGACAACACCGGCAAGCCGCGCGGGCTCATCCGTTACTCGTCGCAGGATGAACTGGCGGGGCGGCCGCGCAAATTCCTGCGCTGGCGCGTGGTGTTTTATCCCGCAATCCTGATCGCGGCGCTGGGCGCGCTTCTCTATAACCTCTCGCTCTCCCGCGACGCCGATGTCACGGTGCTGCGCGGCATCAATATCCCGTTCACCATCAACCAGAATGGCGAGGTGATGAACCATGTCCGCGTCAGGATTCACAACCGCACGGATCAGCGGGCCAGCTACGCCATCGAACTGGCGGATTTCCCTGAAGGCAGGCTGGTGATTCCGGTGAATCCGCTGCCAGTGGACGCGGACAAAATCGTGGAAAGCCCGGTATTCGTGCTGGCGCCGAAGGCGGCCATCCCCGGCGGCGAAAGGCAGGTCCAGGTGCGCGTCAGCGACGGGAAGTTTGAAAAGATCATTCCCTACAAACTGCTGGGTCCCACCGGCGAGGGAGGGAAGCCATGAAACGGGGAGGATACTGGCCCTGGTTGTTGGGAGGCGCGCTGGCGCTGCATAGCGGCGGCATGATTGCGATGGCCGTCACCGCGAACCGCGACCCATCGGTCGCCTATGAGGAGGATTACTACCGGAAGGCCCTCAACTGGGATCAGCACATGGCGCAGGAGGTCCGCAACCGCGAGTTGGGCTGGACGCTTTCGCTGGAAAACCCGGGCAGGGCTTCCATGAAAGAGAATGAATTGCGGGTGCGTCTGCTGGATGGCGCGGGGTTGCCGCTCCATGGGGCCCAGATAACGCTGGAGGCCTTCCCGGTGGCGCGGTCCGGCCAGAAAATCGCGGTGACATTCCGGGAATCACCGCGGGGCGATTACCTCGCCAGCGCGCGTCTGAGCCGCCCCGGTTTGTGGGAATACCGTTTCACGGTCCGGCGCGGCGAGGACATATTCACCTCGGTCCAGCGTCCTGGGCTGGGGGCGGAGTAAGCCATGTGGGTTCTGCTCGGCGCGGTTTTGGTGTCAAGCCTGGTGGGGAGCCTGCATTGCGCGGGCATGTGCGGGGGATTCAGCGCGCTGGGAGCGGCCCACGACGGTGTTCGCGGTCCGCTGATTCCATCGGCGGCCTATCATGCCGGGCGTCTTGTCACCTATCTGCTGCTCGGCGGGCTGGCGGGCGCGCTGGGGTCCGCGATTGATCTGACGGGCCGGCTGGCGGGCATGACCCATATGGCGGCCATGTTGTCCGGGGTGATGGTGATTGCGTTGGGGACCAAGGGCCTGTTGAGCGCCGCCGGCCTGAGAACCACGGAATGGACGCCGCGCTGGAAACGCATGGGGGTTTGGCTGTTCCGCCTGCACCGTTCCTTCGCGGGAAAACCAGCGGTCGTGCGGTCGCTGATGCTGGGGCTGAGTTCGACCCTGCTGCCCTGCGGATGGCTTTACGCCTACGCGGCGGCGGCGGCGGGGACCTCCGATCCGCTGATGGGCGTGGCGGTGATGGGCGTTTTCTGGGTGGGCACCGTGCCGGCGCTGGCGGGCATGGGGCTGCTCGCGGCCATCGCCAGCAGCCGTTTCCGCCGGCGCCTGCCCGTGCTGATGCCCCTCTTGTTGATCACGGCGGGGCTCGTCACGATTTTCTGGCGGGCGCCGCTTTCCGGAACTCCCGCCGCAAACGCTGGTCCGGCGGCGGCCAGCCAACAGGTGGTGTGTCATGGCGAGTAGCGTGTTTCCCTATCAACCCGTGGCGCGCAGGCAGGCGGAAGAACAGGCGGAGACCCTGTGCCTGCATTGTGGAACGCCGGTTCCGCGCGGTCTCGTCAACAACGGCGCGCCGGCCAGGTTCTGCTGTTCCGCCTGCGAAACCGTGTATGGCATCCTGCGCGAGGGCGGACTGGAGCGTTATTACGATCTGGTGCGCGAAAGCGGCGGCGCCTGCCCGGTCAGCCCGCGTTCGCAGGGCCGCGGCTACGAGGATTTTGACGATCCGGGCTTCATCGAGCGTTATGTGCGGGCCAGCAAGACCGGCGCGCCGCAGGTGCGGCTCTATCTGGAAAACATCCATTGCGCCGCGTGTCTGTGGCTGCTGGAGCGCATCCGCCGGGTCGAGCCGGGAATTTTGTCCATCCGCGTGGATTTGCCGCGTTCCATGGCCGAGGTGACGTGGGACGATCGGCGGGTCACACTCTCCGCCATCGCCCGGCTGCTGGACAAGATCGGCTACGCGCCCCATCCGTGGCGGGGTGAAAACGCCCAGGAACTGCGCCGCCAGGAAGACCGCGCGATCCTCGTCCGCATGGGCGTGTCGGGCGCCATCGCGGCCAATGTCATGCTCACCTCCATCGCGCTGTACAGCGGACTGTTCGGGGCCATGGACGCGGAAATGGAGAGCTTTTTCCGCTGGACTTCGCTGGGGTTGATCATTCCGGCCATGATTTGGGGCGGGGATGTTTTCTTCAAAAGCGCGTGGCGGTCCATTGTCCATCGCGCGCCCAACCTGGATGTCCCGATTGTGCTGGGGATCGCCGCCGGGATGATCGGGGGGACCGTGAACGTGGTTCGCGGCGCGGGAGAAATCTATTTCGATTCGCTGGCGATGCTGATCTTCCTGCTGTTGGGCGGGCGCTGGCTGCAGCGGCGCGGCATGCACCGGGCGGCGGACGCGGCGGAACTGGTGATGGCGCTGACCCCCTCGCGCGCGCGGCTGGTCGAGGGCGAGGGCGTGCGCGATGTTCCGGTGGAAACGCTGAAGGTCTCGGATCTCATCGAGGTGCGCGCGGGCGAGACCATTCCCGCCGACGGACTGGTGACGCGCGGTGAATCGGATATCAACCTGGCCTGGCTGACCGGCGAGTCCAGACCTTCGCCCGTTACGGCGGGGACGGCTGTTCACGCGGGCGCCGTCAACCTGACCGCGCCGATCCGCGTCCGCGTCAGCGCCACGGGCGAACAGACGCGCATCGGCCGGCTGATGGATCTGATGCGCGCGGCCGCGGAAAACCGCGCGCCCATCGTGCGGCTGGCGGACCGCTTCACCGCCCATTTTCTCGCCGGCGTGACCGGGTTGGCGGCGCTGACCCTGGCGATCTGGTGGGGCGGCGGGCCGGAGCAGGCGATTGAACACGCAGTGGCGCTGTTGATCGTGGGATGTCCCTGCGTGCTGGGGCTGGCCACGCCGCTGGCTTTCGCGGCCGCCATCGGCTGCGCCGCCCGCAAGGGCGTTCTGATCAAGGGCGGAGACGCCATCGAACGCCTGGCGGGGGCGCGCCACCTGTGGCTCGACAAAACCGGCACCCTGACCGAAGGCCGCATGCGGCTGGTCTCCTGGACCGGAGATGAAGCGCTCAAGCCGCTGTTCGGATCGCTGGAGCGCCATTCCAGCCATCCCATCGCGGACGCGGCGG
The DNA here is from genome assembly GCA_022072125.1 of Myxococcota bacterium. GTDB lineage: Bacteria > Myxococcota > JAJVIH01 > JAJVIH01 > JAJVIH01 > JAJVIH01. The sequence goes on from JAJVIH010000016.1 coordinate 136,521, forward strand.
CGGAGTTGCCCGGCGGAGCGGCGGTGGAGTCGTTTTCCTGCACGGTGGGCGGCGGCGTCTCCGGGGTGGTCAACGGCGTCCGGATTGACGCCGGATCGCTGAAGTGGGTGCTGGAACGGGCGGCGCTCGATGGCGATGATCTGATCGCCCGTGCGCGGGAGCGTCAGGCCAATGGTGAAACCGTGGTGGCGATCGCCGCCGGCGGCCGCTTGGCGGCGCTGGCCGGTTTCCGCGATCCCATTCGTGCGGATGCGAAGGAAACCGTGGATGGCCTGCGCCGGATGGGCTTCACGGTGGGTATCCTGTCGGGCGATGATCCGTTGACGGTCCGCGCCGCCGCCCGCGAACTGGGCGTTCCCGGTGAATTGGCGCGAGGCGGCGTCACCCCGGAAGGCAAACTGGAGTTGATCCGGAACGAAATGAAGGAACATCCGGTGGTGATGGTGGGCGACGGGGTGAATGACGCCGCCGCGCTTTCCGCCGCGAGCGCCGGCGTGGCCGTGCATGGCGGCGCCGAGGCTGGTCTCGCCGCGGCGAATATCTATCTGAACCGTCCGGGCGTGGCGCCCGTGCTGGAACTGGCCCGGGGCGCCCGCCGGACCATGCGGGTGGTGCGTTCCAGTCTGTTGTTCGCGTTGTTCTACAACCTGTTTTCCATTTCGCTGGCGGTGGCGGGTCTGGTGCATCCGCTGACCGCGGCCATCATCATGCCGCTGAGTTCGCTGACCGTGGTGGTCAACTCCACCCGCGCGCGGTCATTCTGAGGAGGACGCCATGGAAGTGATATACATCGTGCTGCCGCTGGCGCTGATCATTGTGGGGGCGGCGGTGGCCGCGTATGTCTGGTCGGTGCGCGACGGACAACTGGATGATCTGGAATCCCCGCCGGTGCGCATGCTGTTCGACGACGAGGTCAGTCGCAGAACTCCACGCAGTCCATCAGTAAATCCAGATCGCTGACCAGCACCGTTCTTCCATTGAAACGCGCCACACCCTCTTCTTCCAGCATGCGCATGGCGCGGGTGACGGTTTCGGGCCGCGATCCCAGCATGGAGGCGATGTCCTGCCGGGACAAAGGCAGATCAATGGTGAGGTTGCCCTCGGCGTCGGTGTCTCCAAAGCGATCCTTGAGCGTCAGCAGCAGATGGGCCAAACGGCTTTTCACCGGCATGACCACCGATTGCAGGAAGGACTCCTCCGATTGCCGCAGGTCCTCCGCCATGCGTTTGAGGAATTGCAATCCCAGGGCGGGGTTGTGGTCGAGCAGGCGGTTGACGACATCCCGGGGGACAAAGCAGATGCGCGACTCCGCAAGCGCCTCCGCGGTGGCGCTATAGGGCCCGCCGGAGAAAAAGGCGCGGTAACCCAGGGTCTGGCCTTCCTGGATCAGGCGCGGCGACACGCCGTTGCCCTCGGGGTCGGATTTGCGCAGCAGCACCGTTCCGGACTCCACGCAGTAGACGCCGTCGCAGGGGTGGCCCTGGTGGAAAATGATCTGGCCCGGGCGGTAGGTGTGGCAGACCTTGCCTTCATTGAGGGTGGCGATGTCATCATCCCGGATGGCGCACCATTCGCTGCGGTTCCGGGACTGGCAGGTGAAACAGGCGGCGGATTTGAGCCGGGCTTTATCCCGCTGACGAGGCGCGTTCATTCTCCAGGTTCCTCGGATGGAGCAATATATTCATCGCAGGTCCGCATGACGCTGTCCAAACTCAATCCTGCAATAATCCGTGCAAGCCCGTAAGTGGAATGTATCCATAACTCCCGCTCCGTCTCTTGTCACGCCGGTCCGTGATGGACCCAGTCTCATTTTGACCAAACCCGGCGGCGCACATCACCGGGGCTGATTCACCCCCGCAGCTTGTCCTTCATCGCCGACCAGAAAGCGATGGCGTACTCCACCCCGGTGTAGAGCGTGAAGGCCGCCGTGATGCTCATGATGGTGTTGGACCAGAAGACCCAGTCCAGTTGCGGGATGCGGACAAATCCCATCAGCACCAGGGGTCCCGCCAGCACCGGCACCAGGATCAAAATGGCGGTGCGGACCACCCCGCCCAGCCGGAAAATGAAGATGCTGGCCAGGGGCCCCAGTCCCCCGGCGACGCCCATGACGGTGATCAGCGCCCTGCCGTTGTCCATGGCGAGGATTTCATCCTGGTGGCGGAAGACGACGAACATGCCGATCAGCATGGTGGCGGCCGCCTGGAACATGGCCTTGATTTTTCCGGATTGCCGGGCGCCCATGACCACCCCTTCGGCGGCGGAAAACGAGCGCATGTAGGAGACGACCATGTCGCGGATGAAGAACGCGAAAATGGTCCACAGGGGGGCCAGACCGACCGCGTAATAGGTCAGGAAAAAGCAGAAGCGCGACAGGGTGTCGGCGAGCGGATCCAGCAGCGCCCCGATTTTGCTGCTCTCGTTGCGGGCGCGGGCGACGTATCCGTCAATGATATCGGAGGTCTCGCCCCAGCACAGGATCAGGTAGGCGATGGTGACCTCGATCGCGCGGCCCGTCAGGAACAGGGCCACGAAAACCGGGATGACCGCGATGCGAAACAGGGTGAGCTGGTTCGCGGTGGTGAACAGCCGGGACATGGGTGAGTCAGGTATCCCCGAAACCCGGCTCCGGTTCAAGCGCCCGCCGGTTCAGGAAGGGGCGTGGTTCAGCGCAGGCGGCTGTTCCGGATGTAAAAATCGGCAAGTTTCCGCAGGTCCGGGTCTTCTTCCTCGTTGCCGGAAATGGTCTGGAGCGGTTCAATCGCCTGACGGACGCCGATCTCGCCCAGCGCCTGCACGACGGCCTTGCGCTCGAAACCGGTGACATCCTGCAGCATCCGCTTGAGCGGAACCACCGCCCCGGTGGCGCGCAATTCGCCCAGGTAGCGCATGCACTTGGTGCGCAGTTCGATGCGCGGGTCCTTCAATCCGCGGATGATCAGCTTGACCGCCCACGGGCCGCCGTCGGCGCGGGCGTTGTCGTAGAGTTTCTCGCGCACCCCCTGGTCGCCTTCATCCACCAGGAACTCCAGGTGTTTGAACACATCGCCGCTCTTGTAGCGCGCCAGCGCCTGCATGGCGTGCGCGCGGATGTCCCGGTTCTCGTGGCGCAGCAGCGGCGCCAGCCGGTCCACCGATTCCGGAGCGCCAATCTGGCCCAGGATGTCAATCGCCAGCAGCCGGGTGTTGAGGTTGCTCGATCCCAGGGATTCATGCAGGCGGGGCAGCAGGCGATCCCCGGCGCGGGTGAACAGCACCGTCAGGTTCTTGCGCTGCGCCGGGTTGGGATCGGCCATCATCTCGAACAGCAGGTCTTCGCCCGTGGAACCCTGCGCGAGCAGGACATTGCCCGCGGCGACCGCGCGGTAGATGTTCTCGTCGGTCACCACCAGCGCCAGTTTGGACAGGCGGTCGCGCGATCCGTCGCCGATCAGGGCCCGGTTGATGCGTCCGCGGATGGCCGGCGGGGTGCGGGGCAGGATATCCACCAGCGCGCCAAAGCCCGCGGCGCCGTGATCAGTCAGTTTTTCCACCGCCAACTCCTGCCCCTTCAGGCTGGAACAGGCCATGGTCAGCCGGGTCAGGCCATCCACCGCCTGGACGGCGGGATATCCGCTGATTTGACGGACCATTTCGACCGCCAGGGAATCATCGGCGGTGCGCGCGATATCCATCAATGCTTCAAACGCCGCCGGGCTTTTCAGGCCGGCGATGCCGAACGCCGCCGCGCGGGCGACCAGCGGGTCCTTGGATTTTGATTCCCGGATGAGCAGCGGCAGGCTGTCTTCCGCCCCCAGCATGCCCAGCGCGGTCAGGGCGGTGGCGCGGACCCTGGGGTCGGCGGACTCCGCGCGTTCGCTGACCTTGTCTTTCATCTCCGGACCAAACGAGGCGATGGCCCGCGCCGCCTCCAGCCGCACATTTTCGTCGGAACTGCCGAAGCGGTTGAGAATATTGCCGGCAAGGGCCCTGGCCTTCATTCGCGCCACGCCGCGGATCACCCCCACCAGCGCGCCGGGGTGCTCTTCCTTGAAACCGAGCGTGAGGGCGTATTGGGCGCCCTCATTGCCCTGGAATCCGCCCACCCCTTCGTAGAGCCGTCCGCGCACTTCCGGCTGGCTCTCCTTCTTGATCATGTCGGTGAGCATCCACAGGCCGGGATTGCCTTTCGCCGCCAGTTCGCGGATGGCCTCCTCCTTCCGGGACTCATCGCCGGAAGCAAGCAGTTTCGCCGCTTCCACGGGGGTTAACGCCAGTGCGGGGATGCTCCAACCTGACACAAGCATGGCGCAGAAAAGTCCGGCGGGGATCAGGTGACGCATGGGCGGTGAATCCTTGGTTTCGGGAAGCAGGCGGCGCCCGGCCCCCCGGAAAGAAAAATCAGCGGCGGCATCGGTCAAATAACCGATTCTGATACTAGAAGGTTGGACCCATGCTTTCAAGCCACAATTGCAGAGAGGATGCAACCGATTTCCGGTGTGAACCCCCCCTTCCGCTCTCAACAACGGGCGTTTTTCCCCCGCCCGCTTTCGCTTGCTATTTGGTTGTCAAAGATCTTCCGCGGGATCGCCCGGGATTTTTTCGCCCGCACCGGGTTCGCACGCGCTCGCTCATCCACGCGCGCGCTTCATTCCAGCCGCCGCGTGCGCCATCCTTTCAAGCGCGCTTCGGCCTCATCATCGCGTTTCTCTTCACGATCACGGTTGCTTCTCTGCATCGCGCTTCATCCACCGTCGTGGTTGATTCCCTCCATCGCGCTTCAGCCTCTCGATCACACTTCCGCCTCTCGATCGCGCATCTTCCCGCCATTGCATATCGCAATGTTCATTCCGTGGACCGCGATCATTTTTTCCTCCATAAAATATCGCGAAGCACGTCCCGGTGCGTGAGAAAGCGGTGTGGATAAAAATCCTTGGGCGATCCTTGCACGCGCCGCGCGGATGCGGCGCTCAGGCCATCGCCGGCGTGTACCCGGCGCGCGGCCCGATCATGAACTCCAGCGCGCGCAACTGCGGGCCCAGCCCGATCTCCTCCGCGATGCTCCGCCACGGAATCGCCGGGCGCGTCTCCCGCGATTTGCGCGCCTTCGCTTTTCGCATATCCGCCGTCCACGCCGCGCGCCGCGTCACGAATTCCGGAAACACCGCCGCGAGTGGAATCTTTTTCTGGCGCGCGTGCGCGATGGCGTCCGTCATCATCTTGACCTCGCGCGTGGTGAGTTTCTTTTCGGCCGCGTAGCAGACCATTTTCACGCGGTCGTTGTGGCGCTCCATCCGCGAAATATAGAGGTGTTGCAGCAGCCCGAGTTGCTCGCGCGGACCCTCCGGCATCTCGCGGAAATGCTTGTAAATGGCCACCGCGCGGCGGATCAACCCCCAGCGCATGCCGAGAATGGGATGCTCCACGAAGGCGTCGCGACCGAAGAGCGAGGCGCGCGTGTCGTCGCGCTCGTACGAGTCATCGTTGGCGAGAAACAGATCGGACCACGCACATTTGCCGACCGCGAGCGCGCGATAGAGCGGCTTGCGGAAATGCGAGAACACGCGCTCATCCTCGCTGAGCAACTCCTGATAGGGATCGTGCTCGACCAGCCATTCCGGCAGCAACGGCCACTCACGGATGACGCGCATCGGCAGAATATCCTCGCCCGGCAGCGGCGACGGTGGACGCAGCGCGTGCGTATGCGGATGGCCATCCTCCCATACCGTCACCAGATCGCGGCGCTCGTAACCGCAGAACCGATCAATTTTTTTACCTCGTGGATTTTCCGCATCGCCGTGAACGCCAGTCTCCGCGCGGATTCGCGTGTCATCCCCGCCGCCGGCGCCGCGCTGCGCCGCAATCATTTTGTGATCGAAATGCGTTTCGCGGATCGCCGCCGGAAGAACGTGGTGGGAAGTCGCGGACCGTGGATCGCGAAGGTCCGGATTGATCGTTGACAAAACGTCATCATGACGTTTCGTCAACAGGATGGCGGAGAAAACTCCCGCGCGCAGCCAGGCGTTGAATCGTCCGCCCGCCGCCGCGAGCGCCGCCGCGAAAGCGGCGAGCAACGCGCCCGGGACGGATATCGTGAATTTGTCAATCATGCGTTTCTCCTTTCAAAGGGCTCCTTTCGTGGGGCGGGATCACGATGTTTCCCGTTGACCCCCGCTCATTTTTGAACGATGGAGCGAGACCGTGATGGCGCTCGTCTACCCATGCTCATCCCTGATTATGGTGATTTTCATGGGCATCCGGAGAAAAATCGGCTTTCCGCTGATTTTCCGCGGACCTGCACGCGACCAAAACCAGCGCCCTGTCGCCTTTTGTCACCATTCAAGGTGACACGCTCCAGCCGCGAAAACCGTTCGTGTGTGGGGAAGGCGCGGGATGAATCGCCCCTTCACGGGGATGCTTCGCCAGCACGGCCGCTGGAAGCAGCGGAATTGGGGTTTTCAGGGAGCCGCGCCGGAAGCGCGCGGAAGCGGTTCGCGGAAAAACAAAAATCCCCACGTGGAATCACGCGGGGATGAAGCGGAGTTGGCGCGCAGGCCGGAGTCGCGCGCCGCCACCGCCCGGTTCGAGGACGCTGCTCTCCCTCCTCGCCCTGGCTCCGTTCACGGGCCACCGTATTCCCAGGTGTCGCCGAGGGTGCTGCTGCCGTCGCCAGTCCCTCCGAACAGCACCATGCGCTGGCGCTGGGAATCGTACGCCATCGCGTGACTAACACGCCTGGATGGGGAGGTTAACGGGGTGCGCTGGGTCCAGTCGCCGGTTTTCCACCTGTATCCGTGGCTCCACCGCCGGCATCGGGAGTGGTGGTTGCAGAGTCAGGTTTGGTTCCGCTGTCGCCACAGGCGGTCATCATCGCCACGGCGGCCAGCGCCGGGATCAACGAGAGCAAATGGAGGGAATTAAACATGGCTTTGCCTTTCAAAGGCGGCGGGCTCCAGACCAACCGGTTAAAAATTCATACCGCAATTCACACAGGGCGGCAAACACCGCGCATCATGCCAGGTCAACCATCCAGACCAGACGGGCGCGGGGAAAGATTTTTTCACCTGCCGATGGTTGACATGCGGGGAAGTCGCATCCCGCCGGGAAAAATGGCGCGGGCCGGCCGCTTCGGGGACTTCCGGAAGCGCCGATCAAGCAGCGGCCAGGGGCGCCGCGTGAGGTCATCTCACAAATTTGTCGTGCGCCCTTACGAGAGGATGCAACCGATTTCCGGTGTGAACCCCCCCGATTCCTGGATAGGGATCCGACGGGATGCATTCATTTTTCTTGTTTGGCGCGTTTCACACTCCAACTGTCCGGGCATTCCAGGTGATGGATGGTTCACTCTCTCCACGTTCGCATGAACCTCACCATCCGTCGAAGCGATAGGCGGCGGGAAAAAATTCCAGTCCGGGTTGGCCGCGGCGCCAGGTCACCGTGATCACGTCAAAGCGCGGCTGCAGTTCCGGCGTGGACAATCCGGGGCTTGCCGCCGCGGCGGCGCCCGGGCGGGTGAGCTTCGCCATGGCCTCCGCCCGCGCCCGCGCGGTCACCGCCGCGGGCGGCGCGGCGGTTTCCGGAACGCCAGAACGGCTGGCCAGGTATTGCATGGCCGCCTTGAGCACCTGCTGCTGCTTGTGCGCGCCGATGCTGTGAGCGGGATTCTCCAGACGCGGACCGCCCCGGCTGCGCACCTCGATGAAGCACAGAAAGCCCTCTGACTCGGCGATGATGTCCACCTCGCCAAACCGGGTGCGGTAGTTGCGTTCGAGTATCCGGAATCCCCGATCCGCCAGCCAGCGGCAGGCCGCATCCTCGCTCCGGCGTCCCAGTTCCTGGCGGGGATCAACCATGGCCGCTGGTCTCCTCGCGCCGCACCCCGCGGTAGGTCATGCGGTGGTGCGGGCAGGGGCCGTGAACGCGCAACGCCTCCAGGTGGGCGGGCGCGGGATAGCCCTTGTGCGAGCGGAAACCATACTGCGGATATTCGCCGTGCAGTTCGTCCATCAGCCGGTCGCGGGTCACCTTGGCCAGCACGGAGGCGCCGGCGATGGCGAAGGAGCGCTGGTCCCCCTTGACGATGGGCCACTGGGGAACCGGCCATTCGCCGGGAATGCGATCCCGTCCGTCAATATAAATGGCTTGCGCGGCGAGACCTTGCCGGCCGAGTTGATCCATCACCCGCCGCACCGCCTCGGCCATGCCATCGAGCGTGGCGCGCAGGATATTCATGCGATCAATTTCGGCGGGCGACCGCCCGGCGATGGCGAAGGCGCGGCAGCGCGCCCGCACCAGGGGAAACAGTTCCTCGCGCCGGGATTCGCTGAGCAGCTTGGAGTCGGTGAGCCCTTCCAGACGGTCCTCCACGGCCCAGGCCACCGCGGCGATGGTGACGGGTCCGGCGAGCGGACCGCGTCCGGCTTCGTCCACGCCGATGATCATGCGAAAGCCCCGGCTTTTGGCCAGGGCTTCCACTTCGCCGGGGGGGTATTTCCGCGCGGCGGGTTCCAGCAGCCGGGTCTGAACAGGCCGCCGGGGCATGGGCTCAGGCCGCCGGGGCCTCGCCGGAATCGGAAGCGCCGCCGCTGGTGACACGGGCGCGGATGCGCGCGGCTTTTCCTTCCAGGTCGCGCAGGTAATACAGCTTGGCCCGGCGCACCTCGCCGCGGGAGTGAACCTCGACCTTGGCCACGCGCGGCGAATGGAGCTGGAACACGCGCTCCACCCCGACGCCATAGGACACCTTGCGCACGGTCACGGCTTCGCGCGCGCCGCCGCCCTTGCGGGCGATACACACGCCCTGGAACACCTGCACGCGCTCCTTGGAGCCTTCAATGATGCGGAAATGGACCTTGAGGGTGTCGCCCACGCGGAATTCCGGCGTTTCGCGGAGGGTTTGGGCTTCCAGGGCGGCGATAATCGGGTTCATGGCTCGTTCTCCAGTTCCTTCAATAATTCCTTGTCCAGCCGGGTGAGCTGAACCTGCTCCAGCAGCGCGGGCCGGTCGCGCCGGGTGCGGCGAAGCGCTTCCTTGCGCCGCCAGCGCTGAATGGCCCCGTGGTCTCCGGAACGCAGGACCTCCGGAACCTCCATGCCCCGGAAGCCGGCGGGCCGCGTGTACTGGGGATATTCCAGCAGGCCCGTGCTGAACGACTCGTCGCCCGCGGACGACGCATTGCCCAGCGTTCCCGGCAGCAACCGCGCGATGCTGTCAATCATGGCCAGCGCCGCCAGTTCGCCGCCCGAAAGGACAAAGTCGCCCAAGCTCAACCGTTCGTCCACGAACGCTTCCACCCGGGCGTCCACCCCTTCGTACCGTCCGCACAGGAACGCCACATGCGGACGTTCCGCCAGACTGCGGGAGACGGGCTGTGTAAACGGTTTCCCCGAGGGTGTCAACAAAATTCGGAAGACCCCCGGGTCCCGGGCCGTCAGGTCCTCCAGCGCCCGCACCAGCACCGGCGCGGTCATGATCATTCCCGCCCCGCCGCCGAAGGGATGGTCATCCACCTGGCGGTGGCGTCCGGTTCCATAGTCGCGCAAGGCGATGGTCTCGACCGTGAACACGCCCTGCTCCGACGCCCGGCCCACCACGCCGTGGGACAGGCAGGTCTGGATCAACTCCGGAAACAGGGTGAGGACGGTGAATTTCACAGCGGGTGGGGCAACAGCCCTTCAATGGGGCGGATGACCACGCGCCGCTCTTTCACGTCAAAGCAGGGAACCAGTTCATCCACCAGGGGGACTTCATACCGGACGCCGCCCGGCGAGCGGATGACCAGCACATCCTGGGCGCCGTTGTCATAGAGCATTTCGATGACGCCGGCGGCGGTTCCGTCTTCGAGTTGAACAGGCAGTCCTTCGGCCTCGTGGTAATAAAATTCATCCCCGGCGGGTTCGGGCAGATATTCCGTGTCCGCCTCCACCCGCCAGCCGCGGAATCCCTCCGCGGCGTTGCGATCGGGAATGCCCTTCAGGGTCGCCTTGGCGCCGCCATCGGGGAGGGGGTTGATCTCCAGCACCTCGAAATCGCGGGATTCCACGGGACCGCGCAAGGTCAGGACGGGAGCGGATCGCAGGCCGTCGAGCGCGCCGGAGAAAGTGCGGATCAGCAATGCGCCGCGCACGCCGTGAGGCCGCGCCACGATGCCAACCGGCAGTTTCATTCCACCAGTTCGAAACCGGCGCGGATATTGGCCTTGCGGGCGGCGGCGGTGATGATGGTGCGGATGGCGCGGGCGGTGCGTCCCTGCTTGCCGATGATCTTGCCGCGGTCTTCCGGAGCGACGCGGATGCGCAAATGCAGGTTGTTGGGATCGCCTGCCTCTTCGATGGACACCTCTTCCGGGTTGTCCACCAGCGCGCGGGAAATATAGTCGAGCAGTTCTTTCATCCGGCCGGGAATCAATCTGAAGGTCAACCGGCCTTGGGCAGGCTGGTCTTGATCAGCTTCGCCACGGTGTCGCTGGGCCTGGCGCCCTGGGCCAGCCAGTACCGGACACGTTCGATATCCAGGGTGGCCTTGTTTTCGGGCGAGCGCGGATCGTAATGACCCACCTGTTCGATGAAGCGTCCGTCGCGGGCGGACCGGCTGTTGGTCGCGACCACGCGGAAATACGGGTTGGCCTTGGAGCCATAACGGGCGAGACGGAGCACGGTGGCCATGGTTTCCTCTGCGGTTTCTCGGTAGTCCCGGCGGCGGCGCGGCGGTTCGCGGCGCTGGGGGAGCGGCACCATAGTGGGGTTGACCGCCGCAGTCAAGAGAAGATGACACGCCGCGGCGCGGCGGGGTTGGGGTTCGCGGAGCCCGTTTTCTTCGCCCGGCTTCGATCCTGGGGTCCGCCGCTGCAAAATAAGCGGCGGCGGGTCGCCATGGGGGTCCGGAACATCTGATACACGCCGCCGGTCTCTCATGCGCCACGCAAACCGGAAACGGCGTGACGCGGCGTCCGCCACTTGACCGCCGCCGGATGTTGGATAGATTGCCAGGGACAACTCTTTCCTGGAGTACACCTGATGGCCAGCAAAAATATCGTCACCGTGACCGATGGCGCCTTCGAGTCGGAGGTGAGCAAATCCAGCGTGCCCGTATTGCTCGACTTCTGGGCGGAGTGGTGCGGGCCCTGCCGGGCCATCGCTCCCTACCTGGATGAACTCGCCGATCAGTACGCGGGCCAGGTCAAAATCTGCAAGCTGAATGTGGATGACAACCAGGTCACCCCGTCCAAATTCGGCGTGCGCGGCATTCCAACCCTGGTGATGTTCAAGAACGGCCAGGTGGTGGATCAGATTGTCGGCGCGGCGCCCAAGCAGAAACTGGAGACGATGATCAAAAACGCCATCGCCTGATCCGCAGGTTACGGGTTTCCGGCAGACGGGCCCCTGCCGCCGGCGGGGGCCTCTCTGTTTCCGGGCGCGGCGGCCGCTGGAGCGGAAGCGCTCTCCGGCGTCTCTTCTCCCGTGACCTCGGTCATCATGCCGGCGATCGCCCCCTTCTTGGCCGCCGCGGATGGGTTGCGCAGCTTCTCCACCACTTCGCTCAGGCGCGCGGCCGCGTACGGGTCGGTCAGCACATTGTGAAATTCCCGGCTCTGCAGCAGGTTGAACAGGCCGCCCACGCGCAGTTCGTTGATCAGCTCCCGGTTGGACAGCAGGCTGTCCAGGCTGCTGTTGCCGGTCTGCGGACCCTTGGCCTGGGAGCCCAGCGCCTCGTTGACGCGGGACACCGGTTCGCGCGCGACGAAACGGACGTCATCGAGAATCCGGCCCAGCGAAGGCATGAGGTATGCGGTGATCGGATTGAAGGTGCGAACCTGCTCGACCAGCAGGCTGTCGTGGGTGTCAATCCACAGATTGCTGTGGCCATCGGCGCTGCGCGGCTCCACCAGGGCGATGACGCAGGTGACCACCCAGGCCAGAAACGCCGCCTTGGCGAACGCCGCGACGACGCCCAGCACGCGATCCGCCAGCCCCACCAGGGGAATCCTCCGCAGGATGGGCTGCACCACCCGCGCCAGCACGAATGAGATTCCCAGATACCAGATCAGCCAGGACGCCGCGGCGGAGATCATCATGCACAGCGCGTGCGGAATATCGAGGAGAGAGGCGATGACGGGCGTCAGCCAGGGGATCAGAATCCGCGCCAGCAGGCTGGCCGCCACGAAGGCGATGAGCGGAATGATCTGTTTGAAAAAGCCCGACCAGTATCCCCAGATCGCCAGGAGCAACACCACATTGATGACGATCAGGTCGTAGACCAATGGTCTGCCCTCTCATCCGCCGGCGGGTTTGGGAGCGTCGCCAGGGTTGGTCGCTGGCCGCAGGGACGCCTTCAGTTCGTTCACCTTTTCCTTGAGCGCGGCGTTGGAGGGGTCAAACATCATGGCCGACTGCATATGCCTCAGGGCGGCTTCCGGATTGCTCTTGCCCAGTTCGACCATGGCCATCTCCCAGAATTTTTTCGCCTGGGGGTTTTTGGTCACCGGCTCTTCCAGCGCGCGCTTGCGCTCTTCCTCGTGTTGTTCGGTGTACCGGATGCCCATGGCGCGATCAGCGGCCAGGTTGCGATCATACCACGCCCGTTTTTCCGGAATGCGCAGCACCATGTACGCCTCGGTGATGCGCTTGGCGACGCGGTTGATCTGGTCTTTCAACTCCGCGTCGCTCAGCCGGTAAAAGCGGTCGGGATGGAACCGCCGCGACTCGCGGATATATCCCTGCTGAATCTGATCCTGGGTGCAGGAAGGCTCCACCCGCAGGAGCTGGTAATAATCCAGATCGCCGATGATTCCGGCGACCATCTGGATTTCAATCATTTCTTCTGGAGTCAAATCCGGCACGGTGGCTTCCTGGCGCGTTCATCAGGTGGCCGCGGGCAGATCGCGATCCCCGCCGCGCCCCCGTTCCATTTGAACACCCTTCGCCCGTTCGACCGACGAGGCCAGTTCTTCCTTGCTCAGACCGCTCGACAAGCTAATGGTGGTGGACTGGCGCTGCCCGGTCTCCACGTCATGGGCCGATACATTCACGATGCCGTCGGTATCAATTTCAAAGACAACCTCGATGGTCACCTCGCCGCGCGGGGCGATGCGGAATCCGGAAAACTCGAACTCGCCAAGCAGTTCGTTTTCATCGGACCGCCGGGATTCTCCCTGGTGGACACGGATGCGCACCTTGTCCTGGAAGTCGCGCGAGGTGGTGAAGGTGCGGGTTTTCTCCACCGGCAGCGGGGTGTTCTTGGGGATGATCGGTTCGCAGTAACCGCCGACGGTGGCGATCTGCAGCGTGAGCGGGGTCACGTCCAGCAGCACCGCCGCCCGGGTGGTTTCCACCAGCGCGCCGCCCTGGATGGCGGCCCCCATGGAGACCACGAGGTCCGGGTCCACATTGGTGAGCGGCGCCTTGCCGAAATAATGCTCGACCGAATTGCGGACCAGCGGAAGGCGGGTCGGACCGCCCACCATGATGATATCGTCCACCCCGCGCACATTGACGCCCGCGGCGCGCACCGCCTCGTCCACCACGCGGAAGGTCTTCTGGATCAACTCGAAGGTCAGCTCCGTGAATTTCTGCGAGGTCATGCGCTCGGCCAGGTCGTATTCCCGGCCGTCCGGGCCGCGGCAAACCTTGGGAATGACAATATCCGTCGCGTCCTTGGAGGACATGGCGATCTTGGCGCGCTCGGCGGCGTCCTTGAGCTTCTGCAACGTGATCTTGTCCTGCCGCAAGTCAATGCCCGTCTTCGCCAGGAACTGCTCCGCCAGCCAGCCCATGACGCGAAGGTCAAAGTCGTCGCCGCCCAGGTAGGTGTCGCCCGCCGTGCCCAGCACCTGAAAGACATCGCCGGAAATATCCAGCACGGAGACGTCAAAGGTGCCGCCGCCCAGGTCGTAGATCACCACTTTCTTGGACGCGCCTTCCTGAGCGCCGAAGCCGTACGCCAGCGCCGCGGAAGTGGGCTCGTTGATGATCCGCAGGACATCCAGCCCGGCGATTTTGCCGGCGTCCTTGGTGGCCTGGCGCTGGTTGTCGTTGAAATAGGCGGGGACGGTGACAACCGCCTTGTTGGCCGGATAGCCCAGGTAGTTTTCCGCGATGGATTTCAGCTCCTTGAGAATCATCGCGCTGATCTCGGGAAGGCTGTAGGTATTGTTGTACACCCGGATGCGGACAGAGGAGTTGGGGCCTTCGACAATTTCGTACGGGCAAAAACTCTGGGCTTTTTTGACTTCCTCGGAGAAGAAGAAACGTCCTATCAAACGCTTGGCGGAAAAAACCGTGTGTTCCGGATCCAGCAGAATGCGGCGCTTGGCTTCATTGCCGACAATGACCCGTCCGTCTTCCATGAAACTGACCACGGAGGCATGGGTGGCTTCGCCCCATTCATTGGGAATGACTTTGGGCTGGCCATTTTCGATGATGGACACACAGGAATAAGAAGTGCCCAGGTCAATCCCGAGTACAACGTCGCTCATAGGGGTCCCCGACCGCCAAAACAGAACACGGTCCAAACCACAAGTGGTTGGAACTGTTCAACAATTTGTGCTGACAAAACGCCAGCATGACATCCTAGAGAACGGCTGGTGGAAAGTCAAAAGACCATGACCGCTCACCGGAGGCTGTTCCCCGGCTTCCTGACGGCTATTTTTATCCCAGTGTTTGGCAACCTGCAAATGCAGGGGGGGGGCTCCCCTCAATGCCGCCGGTGGTTGTGGTTCCGCCTGCGGTTCCGGTTATCCGGCCGCTTCCGCGCCATCGCCCGATACCCCACGGCCCGGTGTTTCAACAGGGGGCGCTCTCCACTTCATCGCCATGCGTTCCGGACACCCCCGGCGTGAGGTATTCACCGGACAAACCACCCTTGGGTATTTCATGGTTGCCGGGTTCGCCGGGATTTGCGGGTGCTGGAGAGCTTGGGTGATTTGACGGCGGTGGTGATGGAGGGCGTCCAGCCAAAGCGGATCAAATCCACCCGCCCGGAATCGTCGAATTCCACGCCTTCGGCCTCCAGCAGCGCCCGCTGCAATTCGGGCCGGTGGATATCTCCGCCCGGGGACACGCGGCCCTGGCTGTTGATCACGCGCTGCCATGGCGCGCGGCGGCGCCGGGCGTCCGGCGATTCGCCCAGCGCGCGCAGGGCCTGCCCCGCCTGGCGGGCCCAGCGGGGACTGCCCGCATAAGTGGCCGCCTGGCGATAGGTGATCACCCGCCCCTTCGGAACCTGCAGGACAATGGCGTACACGCGGTCGGCGAAATCCGGCGGCAGGGACATGTCATTGCTCTGGCGGCTCCAGTTCCTGCCACAGCGGCAGGCTGACGCCAGCGGTGATGAGGGTGACCACCCCGGCTTTGGAGTCCGGCGTGAAGGGCAGTTGCACCTCCGCCTGCAGGCGCGCGACGCTGAGGAAATGTAGTCCGGCGGCCAGCCGGATGGCGCCGTCGGCGCCCGGCTCCCGGAACCACGCCCGCGCGCCCACGCCCGCTTCAAAAGCCGGTCCGAAATAATTCAGCGATCGCGGCATCAGCGACATGCGGACCGAAGGCATGAAGGTCAGATGCAGGCGATCATGGGTCTGCATGGTCAACGGAAACAGCACTCCCCAGTTGACCAGCGACAGCGGCAGGAACTGCAGTTCATATTCCGCCCCGGCGATGGCGCCGCAGCAGGTGGGCGTGAAGGTTCCGCCGGCCTTGACGCCAAAGGCGTGGGACATCACCGTCCCGCTGCCGGTGCGCACGGTGTCGGCGCGGGCCGGACCGGACCCGCCCAGCAGGAAGAGGAGGCAGGCCCCCAATGCCGCCATCCGGATCACAGCAACTCCGTCTGGGCGCCCGCGGGCGGATTGCGCTTGAAATGGAGCCAGGCATGCAGGGTGGCCAGGCGTCCGCGCGGGGATTTCATCATCAAACCACTTTGCAGCAGGAAGGGTTCGACCACTTCTTCCAGGTTGTCCTTCTCCTCGCCCAGGCTGGCGGAGATGGTGTCTATGCCCACCGGACCGCCCTGGAACTTGTCCAGGATGGTCAGCAGGTACTGGCGATCCAGCATATCGAGTCCCTTTTCATCCACCCCCAGCTCGGACAGGGCGTGATCGGCGATCGGCCGGTCAATATGTCCCTCGCCATGCACCTGGGCGTAGTCGCGGACCCGGCGCAGCAGGCGGTTGGCGATGCGCGGCGTGCCCCGGGAGCGCCGTGCGATCTCGCTGGCGCCGTGCGGATCAATATCAATCTCCAGAATGCCGGCGGAACGGGTGACGATCTGGAACAGGTCCTCCGGCGTGTAATAGTCGAGCCGGATCTGGATGAGAAAGCGATCGCGCAACGGGCTGGAAATCAGCCCTTGCCGCGTGGTCGCGCCCACCAGGGTGAAACGCTGCAGGGCCAGCCGGAAGCTGCGCGCGGCGGGGCCTTCGCCGACCATCATGTCGAACTGGAAGTCCTCCAGCACGGGATACAGGTTTTCCTCGATGATGGGATTGAGGCGGTGAATTTCGTCAATGAACAGAACGGATTTGTTCTCCAGCGTGGTGACCAGCCCGGCCAGATCGCCCTTGCGCTCGATCGCCGGCCCCGAGGTGATGCGCATCAATCCGCCCATTTCCCGGGCGAGGATATTGGCCAGGGTGGTTTTTCCCAGTCCCGGCGGTCCGCTGAGCAGCACGTGATCCAGGGCCTCTCCGCGCCGCCGCGCCGCTTCCACATAGACCTTCAACTGGCGTTTGGCCTCGTTCTGGCCGATGTATTCGTCGAAGCTGGATGGCCGCAACTCCATATCGCTGTCGGCGCGCGAATGCGCCGGCGACAGCAGGCGTTCGCCGGAATGGGGCTCTTCAGAAGGCATCGCGGCAGTTATCGCAGATGCTGAACATCCGGGCAAGAGTGCGTCAGGCGGGCGGATTTACTGCGTCCTGACGTTGAAGCATCCGTACTGGTGCCCGGAGAAAATCTTGACTCCGCCATTGGTCTTGTACCGGTCCAGGTAAAAGATCAGGTTGACCTCGTTGACGCGCGTGGCAAGGCCGTCGCCCGACAGACCCAACACGTCCACATAGGCCCAGCCTTCCCAGATGTCGCCGGCGAAGCGATCATTGAATCCATTCAGGAAGATCACGGGTTCCGCCGCCCCGGTTTCATTCACGGTGATGGGCAACGGCTGGTTGCGCAAGGGGGCGCTGGTCTGGATTTTGATGCTGACATCCCGCGAGCCGTCGCCGCTCCATCCATCCAGGTAAGCGGTGAAGCCGGTGGGGGTGGCGTCCAGATTGGGCCGGATTTCCGGCAGAATGCGTCCGCCGCCCTTGCCCGCGGCGATTGCGGGACCCGATCCGGACCCCGCCTGAAGAATGATCGCGGAATTGGCCTCGCACTTCACGTTGGGGCGGGAGCCGGGAGTAAATGCCTGGGATTTGCCCAGCACGGTTTGACCGGGTTCCACGCCCGGACCCGTGGTTCCCGCATCGGAGGGCGCGCCGCCGGCCGTTCCGGTTCCGCCGCCGCCGGTGACAGGGCCTCCCCCGGCGCCCGCGCCGCCGCCCGCATCCGGGGTGGGGCGTCCATCGCTGCGCACCATTTCAATTTTCGCCCGGGCGCTGGACCACATGGTGGCGCAATCCACATACACCGTTTCCCTGCTGGTGGTCGCCAACAATTCCACCGACCCGCCATTCTCGGCGTTCATGACCACTTCCACGCTGAACGGCTTGTCTCCTCCCGCCAGGACTTTGATGTCTCCGCTTCCGGGGATGAAATGGGAGCGGGTGGTGGAACAGGTCACGGTGTCCTGGCTGGGATCGCTCCCCAGCGGCAGGCCGCTGAAGTTTTTCCCCAGCACCCGGATGCGCGTGCGGGACTGTCCGTCGGCCGGCATTTGCGGCGGATTGGCGACCAGCCGGAGATCGGCCTGACTCTTCGCGCCGGCGTCCGGGGCGCCGGCCGTGGCGCCGGTGGTGGTTTCGTTGCACGCCGCCAAGACGGCCATCCCCGCCAGGAAGGCGAACCCAGAAGCAAATCGCATGGTGATCCTCTTCATGAAGATGGTTCCCGCTTCGCGCCTTGCAAAGTATCGGTCCAGGAATCTCTTCCGGTCAATAAATGAATGGAACGCCTGACATGGTTGTGGCTTCCGGCGGCGGGGAAAACCCCATCCCGGAAGGACGCGGCGGGAAAAACGCGGATGAAAAAAACCGGCGGCCATAGGCCGCCGGTTGCAGGAGGACCGATCTTGCCGGATCAGCCGCCGTCTCCCGGATCGGGCGGGGCGGGATCGTTATAATTGAAGCAACCGGCGTAGGTTGCCACGTAGTTGTCTTTACCACCCGTGGTGCTCAACTCATAGGCGTCATACACCCACGTGGCGAGGAATGATTCGGGTATGATCTGAGGCCCTGTCCGTCTGCCGCTGGGGCGCACCTTGAACCGGTTAAAAGTCACGCTTCCGCGGACCTTGCCATGGTTGTAGTTGGCGGAAATTTTCATTCCGCTATTGATATCCCCTGACACGTCAATGGATTCGTTTTCCTGGTACTGATCAATCGGCTTTTCCGACTTCACCGCCAGAATGAACAAATTGCCATTGCCGGACTGAATTCCCACCGCCATCGTGGGGCCATTGACCTGACCGCTATCCACCGGCTGAATAAGAGGACCACCCGTCCATTCCGCCTTGGTGACATTGCCGTTGGCGGGAATCTGATAGACCAACGCTGAATTGGGGTTATTGCACTGGATTCCCGACTGGGAGAAGTTCAGGTTGAGAAGAGCCCCTTCTTTTCCCTGATCCTTTTTGCTGGGGTCAAATGTCCCCGTTCCACCGCCCCCGCCTCCAGCGGGAGGGGCTTTGGTGGGATCGGGAAGAATCTTCACCTTGGCGACCGCGGTGATGTTGTAGTTGGAGTGGCATTCGATATCAATGTCCAGCGACTTGGCGTTTGCCGGCAAGTCAGCAAGGGTCACCAGTTCCACCGAGCGATCCTTGGTGCCGGTGGCCGTGGAGTTGTACTTGATCCGGACGTAGTACGGCTTGCCTTCCTCGCCCGCTCCGGCTTCCACGTCCGGGTTGCCCTCGATGATGAAATGCGACCGGTCCGTATAACAGGACACGATGTCATTGATGTCCGTGCCCAGCGTGGCGCCGCTGGCGTCTTCCCCCAGGATGCGGATGCGGGTGCGTGACTTGCCGTCCGCAATCATTTGCGGCGGGTTGGGGACAATGCGCAAGGTGGCCTTGCTTTTCGCCACTCCGGCGTCGGGCGTGGTTGGAGTCACACTATCGCTGCCACACGCCGCCACGATGGCCACGATGGCTCCCGCTGTTGCTGCCTGCTTGAACAGATTCATCGGATCACCTCTCGCGGGCGGATCTCCCCACCCGTTGTATGTGTCAGGTTAGCAAACTCCAGGCTCAAGTCCAGAAAATCAACCTGTTCGATCCCTTTCAATCTCCGGTTTCGGCCTGAAGGAACGGCAAATAGCCGCGAAGCCGGCATCCCCTCGCAACCCGCGAATCCCTCCCCATTGCTTGCACAATCGCGCGCCCCCTGGGCTCTCCAGGCGGCTTCCCCCAACTCGCGGTTCCCGTTCCCAGTTCGATCTCCGGTGTCCGCCTCCGCTGCCGTGAGGCAGCGGAGGCGGACCTCCATGCGAGCATGGGCGCATCACCCGGACGAATCCGGGCGCCCAACCGCGGGGCGTCGTGTCCCCTGCCGCTCCGCAAGAATGGGAGAGGGATGCCGTCCGCGGGCGTTCGCCTTCCGGAAGAAGGCCCGGGATTGTCGAATCCCGCCCGCCTTTGGCAATCTGTGTCCGATGGCCAATCTCTTTCAGCACCAGGAGCCGCCGGGCGCCGGTACGCCGCCGCTTCCGCGCTTCGCCGGATTCGAGTTGTTGGGACCGGCGTGTTACGGCGGCATGGGCGAAGTATTGCTGGCGAGGAGGATCGGGGAAAACACCCTGCTGGCGTTGAAGCGCCTCTCTCCGGAACTGGCCGGAACCCCGGAACAGCGGAGGTTGTTCATCCAGGAAATGGCCATCGCCAACCGGCTGAAGCATCCGCATGTTGTTCCGGTGCTGGAAGCCGGTTTTTCGGACGAGCAGCTCTGGTTGAGCATGCCGTGGATCGGCGGAGGCGACCTGCGCGCCCTGCGAATCGCCTGCGGCCCTGCTCCCTTGCCGGCCGTGCTCCATGTCCTGCGGGCGGTGGCCCAGGCATTGGATTACCTGCACCAACTGGAGCCGCCGCTGATCCATGCCGACATCTCCCCCGGCAATATCCTGGCGGATCGGGACGGGCATATCTGGCTGGCGGATTTCGGCGTGGCCCGCGCGCTGGGCGCCGCTGGAAAAATCCGGGGGAAGGCCGGTTATCTGGCGCCCGAACTGTCCAGCGGGGGGCGGCCCACGCCCGGAATGGATATCTACGCCCTGGGCGCGGTGGCCGTGGAGTTGATCGCGCCAGATTCCTCGCCGGGGGAAGGAAGCGCCGGCCAGCGCCTGGAGGTCATCCGGGACCGGTTTCCCGGAATCTGCGCCCTGCTGGAGAAAATGCTCGACGCCGATCCTGCGCGGCGTCTGCCAGATGGGGCGGCGGTGCTCCGGGAACTGGACCTGTCGCCGCGGGCCAGTTCCGGCTTGTTCGAGGCGGGCCGGCAGGAATTTCTGGAGTGGTCGGCGCCGTGGCGGGCCAGGCATCCGGCGCCCGCGCCGCCTCCGGAGCAGGCGGAATCCGCCGCCGGGAGAAAGATGGAGTCCGCATCAAACACCGGCGCATGGACATGGGGCTGGATCGCCGCGGCGGCGCTGGCGACAGGCGTCCTCTGGCTGGAATTGTGGTTGAACCCTTTTCCGCCGCCGTAGCGCCGCCTCCTTGCGTGGCGGCCTGTGGCCGCGGCTACCGTGGAAGGGGGCCGGGTTCGCGCTTGTGGAGTTCGCGGAGGATCTGTCCCAGGCGGACCGCGATGATATCTTCCACCGCCAGCCGCACCGCGTTCGGAGAGCCGGGAATCACGAACACCGGTTTGCGTCCGGCGACTCCGGCGGTGGCCATGCTCATCAGCGTCACCGTGCCAATTTCCTGGAAACTCAGCCAGCGGAACACCTCGCCAAAGCCGGGCAGTTCCAGATCGAACATCTCCCGCATGGTGCGGACGGTGCAGTCGCGCGGGGAAATCCCCGTGCCGCCGGTGCTGACGACCGCCTCGACCCCGGGATCGGACAAGAGGCGTTTCATCAGTCCCCGGATTTCGTCCGCGTCGTCATGCACCAGGCTGCGGCCCTGGATGACATGACCAGCGGCTTCCAGCAGTTCCGCGGCCCTCGCGCCGGAGATATCGGTGGATGTGGTGCGCGAGTCCGACACCGTGATGACATGAACCCGCGCCGATTCATACGGGCGGCTGCGGTCGCGGTTGGTCTTTTCCTTCGCCAGGATGTCCTTCCAGTCGCTCATGGCGCTTCCTCCACGCGGCGGGCGGGCTTCCACATGCGCGCTTTCGCCTCGCCGGTGATCCAGCGCGCCAGTTCCGCCCGGATGGTGTTGGGCAGATAGTTCCGCGCGGTTTCCGCCGCGCCCCGGCTGGCGTCACGCCAGCGTTCCCCGTCTTTCAGCAGGGCGATACACGCCTGTGCGAACTCGCCGGCGCCGCTGGCGCCGGAGCATCCGGGCGCGCGGGCGGGAAGTCCGGCCAGCCCCGCCGGAGTCGAGACCACGGGCGTTCCGCGGCCCAGCGATTCAATGACCTTGCTGCGCATGCCCGCGCCCAGCCGCGCCGGCGCGATGCTGATCCGGCCTGAACGGAGAATGGCGTCCGTATCCGGCTCGTTGATCCGCCAGCGGATGGCGGGGTGATCGGGAAGCAGCTTCTTCCAGTTTTCCGTCAGGACCGGACAGAAGGCTTCCAGCACGGCTTCTGGCGCTTCCGCCTGGATGATCGGCCAGACGGCTTCCCCGAACCATGTCAGCCCCTCGCGGTTTGGCTCGTGATCCAGGTTGCCGATCCAGATGATGGATGGCGGGGGAATCTCCTCCCGCGGCCGCGGATCGTCCACGCCGCAATCCAGCGGCGCCACGGGCGTTCGCCGCGTGCGAAGGAACGGCGTCAACGACTGGCGATCCTCCCGGGTCAGGCAGATGGCGCCGGACAGCCCCGCCGTCCGCTCGAATAGAAACGCGCCATGGCGCAGCGCCTCGGCCCGGTGATGCCACTTCCGGCCGGAGTCCAGTTTCGCGGCGCGCCAGCGGGCCAATACATTGCTTTCATGAACATGAAGCCACTGCACGGGGGCCTGTGCGGCCGCGCGGTGCAGCAGCATGGACTCGTGATCAAACACCGCCACATCGGCGCGGGCGTTTTTGCTCCACGCCTCCAGCGCGCGCGTGAACGCCGGGGAGGGAAAAGGCTGGTGGATTTCCGGCAAGCCGGGCTCGCGCGCGCCGGAGGCGGGCAGGGGAATCGCAATCACGCCCACCCCCGTCCTCTCCAGCGCGGCGATGGCCCCGGCGGCGGCGCGTTCTTGCCACCCGTGGACAAAACATGCCACATCCACCCGGGCGCCCTGCTCCAGCAGCGCTTGGAGAAGCGCCAGGGTGCGGCGCGCGCCGCCGCTGACCCCAGGCTGGGGCAGGGCGGGCGTGAGAAGAAGGACGTGCGGAAACATGGCTGGCCGGATTCAAGAGTTGCGGCAGAGGTGTAATCCATGAGCGCGGGCGGCGGCAATGCTCCGTTGCATATCGGGTTGTGTTGCCGGGCGGATCTGTTTCCGCCGGTACACGGCGCCGCGGCGAAAATCGCCATGGTGGCGCGGCATCTGTCGCTATTGGGGCACGAGGTCAGCCTGATCACCAACCGCCGCGACGTGTGGTTCCGCTATGATCACGGCGAGTTGCGGGAATACGCCTGGCCCCGCATGTTGCGGCGCCTTCCCGGTCCGGACCTGCTGGCGCGCCCGCTCATGCGCGCCCTGGAGGTGCCCGCCGTGGACAATTTTCTCTACAGCCCGCTGGCCGATCCGGATTATTGGGCGCGCGCGGCGTGGGCGGCGGCGCATTTCCGCTTTGATGTATTTCAGGCCGAATTTCCCGGCTACATGGGACCGGTCGCGGCGGCGCGGCGCGTCCGCAAATGCCTGACCGTGCTGGCCGAACACAACATCGAATTCCAGCGCATTCCCCAGTCCTCGCGGGTCGGCGAAAGGGCCGTCCGCCACTTGCGCCTGATGGAAATGGCCGCCCTGCGCGCCGCGGACCTGGTGATCTGCTGTTCCGCCGTTGACCGGCAAAGCCTGGCCGATCTTGGCGTGCGGCATGTGGAGGTGATTCCCCACGGCGTGGAGATCGCCGCGTACCACCACCGGGATCGCGCCAGGGTGCGCGCCCGTTACGGCTTGCGCGATGAAGACCTGGTGCTGGTTTTTCATGGCGTGCTGGACTACGGGCCCAACCGCGACGCCGTGATGGAGATTGATCGGGAAATCATGCCGCGCCTGCGCCAGCGCGGCCTCCGGGTGCGCGTGATCATCGCCGGCAAGGATCCGCCGCCGGCCGTTTCGCCAGAGTTGGTTTGCACCGGCGTGGTCATGGATTTGCCCGCGGTCATCGGCTGCGCCGACATCGCCGTCGTTCCATTGCGCGGCGGCGGCGGAACCCGCCTCAAGATTCTGGAGTATTTTGCGTCGGGACTGCCGGTGATCAGCACCGCCAAGGGCGCCGAGGGCATTCCCGCGCCTCCGGGCGAGGGCTGGCTGGCGGCGGAAACCCCGGATGAATTCGCCGCGGCGGTCGAAGATCTGATTCAGCATCCCATGCGCCGGGCGGAAGTGGGTGAAGCCGGCGCGCGTTTCGCCGCCCGTTACGACTGGCTGGAAATCGCCCGCCGGCACGAAGCCGTTTACCGCGCGCGCCTGAGGTGATCGCGCGGACCCGGTTCAGTCCGGCGGTGCGATCGCGCAAGGTGCAAAACTTCACAGTTTGGCGGGGAGGGCCGTTCCAGACAAGGAACGGCCGCTCGTTTGGCGCGCGACGGTTGCGTCTTCCATGCCGGCGGCCCGGGTTTTCGCCGGAAACCCGGGGGAGGCGCCCGGGAGCGGAGGAGATATGGATCCGCGATGCGCCGGAGGATGGGGGAACCGCTCCGCGCGAACTACCGGCCGGCCTTGAGAAATTCCTTGATGGAAGGGTAGATGCCGTCGCGGTCGGGGATTTCCGAGCACGCCACCTTTTCGTCCCCGTGGAACTGGTTGCGCAGGTCCTTGATGAACTGGCCGCTGCCGTACGGGCTTTCCACCTGCCCATAGCTGAACTGGTTGCACGCGGGAATCACCCGCTCGCGCAGGATGCCCATGCAGGTCGCGGTGTCGTCCACCGACCAGTTGTCGCCGTCGGAAAAATGGAACGGATAGATATTCCAGTCGGAAGGCGGATAATCCTTCTCGATGATGTCCGCGCACAACCGGTAGGCCGAACTGATCATGGTGCCGCCTGATTCGCGGGTGCGGAAGAAGGTCTCCTTGTCCACTTCGCGCGCCACCGCGTCGTGGATGATATAGCGCGATTGCAGGCCCTTGTACTGGCTGCGCAGCCAGGTATCAATCCAGAAGCTCTCGATCCGCACGATCTCCTTCTGCTCGTCGCCCATCGAACCCGACACGTCCATCATGTAGATGATCACCGCGTTGGAATAGGGCAGTTGCTGCACCTTCCACGAACGGTAGCGTTTGTCGTCGCGTACGGGGACGATCACGGGGTTGTCCGGATTGTACTGCACGCTGGCGATTTGCCGCTTCAGGGCTGCCTTGAAGGTACGCTTGAAGCTGCGCAGCGATTCCGGGCCGGCGCGGTGGATGCCGGTGTAGCGGACATTTTCGGTCACCAGCTTGTGGGCGCCGCGCGGCTCGATGCGCGGCAGCTCCAGTTCCTCGCCCAGGATTTCCGCAAGCTCGGCAAGGCTGATCTCGGTCTCCAGGGCGTGCTCGCCCTCATCCTGGCCGGCCTCGCCCTGGCCGTCGCCCTCCTGGGGCTCGCCCTGGCTGAGCGGATCGCCCGGCTCGCCGTCGCCCTGCCCCACCCCGCCCTGCTGCCGGTCGCCGAACTTGAAGCGGGGCAGCTCAATGCGGGGCAGGGGCACGGAGACGGTTTCGCCGCCTTCCTTGCCCATCAGCTCCCCGCGCGAGATGTACTTGCGCAGGTTCTCCCGGATTTTTCCGCGCACGATCTCGCGGAAGCGCCCGTAGTCCTGATCAATGCGCAGCCCCATCTAGCTCCGCTGCTCCTTGACCTGTCCGCGCGCGAAAATGCTCGCCACGTAGTTGAGCACGTCGGTCGCCGAGGTTTCGTCGTAGCCGTAGTGCTTGATCAGGCGCGCCTTGACGGTGTCAATCTTCTCCTGCGCCTCCTTGTCCATGACGTTGGACATCAGGCTGGTCAGGCGGATGCTGTCCTTGCTGTCCTCGAAGAGCTTCAGTTCCAGCGCCTTGTGCAGGCGTTCGTTGGATCGGTAGTCGAACTGCTTGCCCTCGATCGCCAGCGCGCCGATGTAGTTCATCATCTCGCGGCGGAAGTCGTCCTTGCGGTTTTCGGCGATCTCGATCTTCTCCTCGATGGATCGCATCAGGCGTTCGTCCGGAGCCTCCATCTGCCCGGTGTACTTGTTCTTGACCTTCTCGCGCTGCGTGTACGCCTTGATGTTGTCCACGTAGTTGGCGCACAGCCGCTGGATCGCCTCCTCGTCGGCGGAGATGGCGCGCTGCACGTCGTTCTTGGCCAGATCCTCGTACTCCTGCTTCACCACGGCGATCAGTTCGCGGTAGCGCTTGCGCAGATCATCGGAGCCAATCAGCGAATGGTGCTTCAGGCCGCTTTCCAGTTCGTTGAGCACCAGGAACGGGTTGATGCTCCCCTCGTGCTTTTCACTGACCAGGGCGTTGCTGATCTTGTCCTGCACGTAGCGGGGAGAAATGCCTTCCATGCCCTCGCGGGTGGCTTCCTTCCGCAGTTCCTTGATGTTGTCCTCGGTGTATCCCTGCAGGCCCTTGCCGTCGTAGAGCTTGAGCTTCTGCATCAGCGTCAGTTCGTGTTTCCTGGGTTCCTCCAGGCGGGTCAGGATGGCCCACATGGCCGCCACTTCCAGGGTATGCGGCGCGATATGAATGCCCCGGATGCGCTGCGGATTGAAATCCTTGCGGTAGATCTTCACCTCTTCCGACAGCTTGGTGATGTAGGGGATATCAATCTTGACCGTGCGGTCGCGCAGCGCCTCCATGAATTCGTTGGATTGCAGCTTGCGGTACTCCGGCTCGTTGGTATGGCCGATGATGACCTCGTCAATATCGGTCTGGGCGAATTTCTTGGGCTTGATGGAGTGCTCCTGCGAGGCGCCCAGCAGGTCGTAAAGGAAGGCCACGTCGAGCTTCAGCACCTCGATGAATTCAATCAGGCCGCGGTTGGCCACGTTGAACTCGCCATCGAAGTTGAAGGCGCGCGGATCCGATTCGGAGCCGTATTCGGCGATCTTCCGGTAGTTGATGTCGCCGGTCAGCTCGGTCGAGTCCTGGTTTTTTTCGTCCTTGGGCTGGAAGGTGCCGATGCCCACGCGGTCCTTTTCGCTGAACACCAGGCGCTTGACGCGGATATGCTGGATCGTCTGCGCCCAGTCGCCGCGGTATTTCTCCATGAAGTGGTTGTACCAGTAGCGGCACGCCGGGTTGACGCTGCTGTTGAACTGCACCGGGTACTTGAGCCTTACTCCCAGCTTTTCCAGCAGCGGGCGGCGCAGTTCCAGCGGAACCAGCAGGATCGGATCATCGTGCATGGGGCTGGTTAGTTTTTCCTCGCCGCCGTCTTCCCGCGGGACCCTCCAGTAGTAGGTGTACAGCGCGCCCTCCGGGGAGCGGGTGTACTGCTCCAGCCCTTTTTTCAGCAGGCGGCAGATGGTGGACTTGGAACTGCCGACCGGCCCGTGCAGCAGTATCACGCGCTTCTCGGTGCCGTACGACATGGCGGCGCTCTTGAGCACGCTCACCAGCTTCATCAGCGAGATATCGAGTCCGAACACCGCGTCGCGGCCGTTGTTGGGTTCGTCCTTGAAGAAGTTGTAGCGGACGATCTTCTTCTTGGAGTCAATATACTCCTCGGTGCCGTACGACATGACCATGTCGTAGACGCGCTGGAACGAATTGCGCAGCACGCCGGGATTCTGCTGGATGATCTCCAGGTACTCTCCGAAGGTGCCTTCCCAGTGCAGCTCCTCGAACCGTTTCTGATCGTGGAGCGAGTTGACGTACTGGATGTATTCCATCGCGTTGGACATGGAGACTCCCGGTGGTTGAGGACAGGCCCGAAGAAGCGGGGCCGGCGGAGCATCTCCATGGATGAGGATCCGCCAATCGCCGCGCAAGCCAAGTATAGCACTTGAGGCAGGAAGAAAATGCAAGTGCGGCGCGGCGGAATGGCGCTTCGTACCGGCGCGGCGGGGAAAGGCAGGCTTGCCACGGACAAGGGCTGCTGTTACTTTTTCAGCCAGAGATTGGGGAGAGCAGGCATCGCCACCGGATTGAACAACGCATCCATGAAGCAGACGGCCGCCGCCGCGCGGCGGGCCGCCGCGATCATCGCCGGCGCGGATTCCTCCCGGAAAAACGCCGTGCTGCATCATATGCGCGGCCTGCTCGCCGGAAGCCTCGACCAGTTGCTGGAAGCCAACGCCCGGGACATGCAGGCCGGCGAGGCGCGCGGGCTCTCCGCCGCCATGCTGGATCGCCTCAGGCTGACCCCGGCGCGTGTCGAATCCATCGCCAGGGGCCTGCATACGGTGGAAAACCTGCCCGATCCCGTTGGGCGAATCGAGGGCATGGAACGCCGCCCCAACGGCCTGCTGGTGGGGCGCATGCGCATTCCCCTGGGCGTCATCGGCATGATCTTCGAGGCGCGGCCGAACGTGGCCGTGGACGCCGCGGCGCTGTGTCTCAAGGCGGGCAACGCCGTCATCCTGCGCGGCGGCAGCGAAGCGGAGAACAGCAACCGTTTTCTGGTGGATTCGTGGCGGCGATCCCTGCGCGCCCATGGGCTGCCGGAAGACGCGGTGAGCGCGCCGCCATCCGCCGATCGGGAGCATGTCGGCGAGATGCTGCGCTGCGAGGGCGAGATTGACCTGATCATTCCACGCGGCGGCGAGGAGCTGATCCGCTTCGTCACCCGCAATTCGCTGATTCCCGTCATCCAGCACTACAAGGGCGTCTGCCATGTCTACGTGGATGAAGGCGCCAGCGTCGCGGCGGCGGCCGCCATCGCGGTCAACGCCAAGGTCCAGCGGCCGGGCGTATGCAACGCCATGGAGACCCTGCTGGTTCACGCCGCCATCGCCCCGGAATTTTTGCCCGCGGCGGCGAAGGATTTGATCGCCGCCGGCGTGGAGTTGCGTTGCGACGAGGCCGCGCGCGGCCTCTTGCCGGGCGTTCCGGTCAAGTCCGCCACGGAGGAAGACTGGTCCGCCGAATACCTGGACCTGATTCTGGCGGTTCGCGTGGTTCCCTCGCTGGAGGAAGCGATGGAGCATATCCGCCGGTACGGTTCCGGACACACGGAATCCATCGTCACCCGCGATCATGGGCGCGCCATGCGCTTCATCCGCGAGGTGCAGTCCTCGTGCGTGCTGGTCAACGCCTCCACCCGGTTCAATGACGGATTTGAACTGGGGCTGGGCGCGGAGATCGGCATCAGCACCAGCAAGCTCCACGCCTATGGCCCCATGGGCCTGGAGGAACTGACCACCCGCAAGTTCATTGTCTTTGGAGAAGGACAGATCCGCGCATGATTCACACCGCCGCAGCCCCCGCCCGTTCCCACCGCCAGCCGCTGGAATCCGAAGCCCTGCTCAAACAGGTTGTGCGCGCCGCCGACGCCATGAAGGCGGAGGACATCGCCATCCGCGATGTGCGCGGCCTGGCCAGCTACGCGGACTTTCTGGTGTTTGTATCCGGAACCAGCGATCGCCATGTTTCCTCCATCGCGGAAAAGGTCATGGAAACGCTGAAAGCCGCGGGTGAAATTCCCGTGTCCGTGGAAGGGCTGGAGTCCGCGCAGTGGGTGCTGCTGGACTACGGCGACGTGATTCTGCATGTCTTCCAGCCGCCGGTGCGCGACTACTACGATCTGGAATCCATGTGGACGGACGCGAAAAAAATCCCCGCCGCCAGCCTGCTGGATTCTCCATCCCCCGCCCACGACGTGAATTGAGCCGCCCCCCCCCCCGCACGGGAAAAGGCGGGCGCGGCGATTCGACAGGGCGGGCGGTTCAGGCGTTGACGGGGATCTGGCGCCAGCCATCCGGGGCGCCATTCTCCGAACAGAGCAACGACCAATGCTCGCCGCTCCAGCAATACGCCGCGCAGAAAGCCGCCTGCCCTGGCTCGCCCGCATGCAGGACAAACAGGAATTTGGGATAGCCCACGGTGGCTGGAATGGCTTCGGCTTCCACCAAGCTGAAGACGCCGTGATGCAGCATGGCGTTGACCTTCCAGGCGACCGCATCTTCCGGAAACACATCCTCGCCAATAGCCTGAATCCGCGAACGGATCAGATTTTCCCTCGACAAATCTTCCATCCCGCTGACTCCTCTCCAATTCCGCGCCGTCAGTGATTGAGGCAGTTTACCCGGGAACCGGGATGGGCGCCAGGCCGCCGGATTTTCTTTCTCCCAGGAAGCCGCCGGAGCAGGCGGCGCAACCGGCGATTGACCGCGGCGCGCCAGGCGTTTAGCTTTCTTTCATGATCAATCAGTGGAGCGGCGGATGAAGTCAGGGCGCGAACCGCGGTGGTATGTGCTGGAGGATGACGCCGCCAGCGGTCCATTTGATCCGCCCGCCCTGGCCGCGCTCATCCACCGCAACTCCCTGGTCTGGCGCGACGGCATGGCGGACTGGGAACGGGCCGGCCGTGTTCCCGATCTGTCGGAAATCCTTGCGGCGAAACGCCGCGCGGTCCCGGCGGACGAAACCTCCCCCGGCGGGCGGATGGAACCCTCCGCTCCCGCGGGGGCCCCGGCGGCGCAACCGCTGTCCATGGATGGGCCGCCATCCGCGGAGCCTGTTCCGCCCACACCCGCCGGACCGCCGCAACCCTCCCGCGCGTCTGGAGCGCCCGCGTCCGCCGTCCCGGAAGCGGCGTATCCCGCCTGGCTGAAGGCCGTTCCGGCGCTGATGGGGTTCTTTCTGGGCTCCTGCCTGCTCGGCCTGGCCTGGCTGGGCGCCGGTCTGTTCCTGGGATTGTCCATGGAGCCCGGCGCCGTGATGACGGCGGTGGGCGCCATTGGCGGAGCCGCTTGCGCGCTGGCGGTGATACACGCCGGATGGTCGTGCGTCCGCGGCCGGCCGGGCGCCCGCAATCCGTGGGCGGCGGCGGGGCTGCTGCTGGTTCCGGTCTTCAACCTGTACTGGCAGTTCAAGGCGATTCCCGGGCTGATGGCCGTGATGAACGCGGCGGCGCGCGAGCGCGGCGCCGTGCTGCCGTGGACCGCGGACAGCGCCGCGCGGATTTTTTGCTGGCTTTCCGTCCTGTTGCTGCTGCCGCTGCTGAACGGCTTGATCCTGTTGTTCTGGCTGGTCATGCTGTTCGTGGCCGTGCGGCAGATCGCGGAGAACACCCTGGCGCTGGCGTCCCCGGGCGTGCGAACGCCGTGAATCTCCTTCCATCAATTCCATCAGGCGGCCTATACAGCGCCGTTTTTCCGGCTATGATGCCCCCGAAACCCCTGACCCCGGAGATTTCCCGATGGGCTATATTCCGTTTGTCATCGAGCAGACTCACCGCGGCGAGCGCTCCTACGACATCTATTCGCGGCTGCTGAAGGATCGCATCATTTTCATCGGCACGCCGATTGACGATCATGTCGCCAACCTGGTCATCGCCCAGTTGCTGTTCTTGCAGAGCGAAGACCCCGAGAAGGACATCAACATCTACATCAATTCGCCGGGCGGCGTGGTCACCGCGGGGCTGGCCATCTACGACACCATGCAGTTCGTCAGCAACGATGTCTCCACCATCTGCATCGGGCAGGCCGCCAGCATGGGCGCGGTATTGCTGGCCGCTGGCGCCAGGGGCAAACGCTACGCCCTGCCCAACAGCCGCATCATGATTCACCAGCCGCTGGGCGGCTTCTCCGGGCAGGCCACCGACATTGAAATCCACGCCCAGGAGATCCTGAAAATCCGCAAGCGCCTGGAGGAAATCCTGGCCCACCACACCGGCAAGGACTACGAAACCATCCACAAGGACACCGAACGGGATTATTTCCTCGGCTCGGATGAGGCCAAGAAATACGGACTGATTGACGACGTGGTGGTCTCCACCAAGGATCGCGTCAAGAAGGAAGAGAAATAACCCCGGATCGTCCGGCGGATGGGGCTTTTGACGTTGCTGCGGGGCCGTGTTCATCGCGTCTGGCGGAGTGAAGGAAGGAACCCGGGATGGCGCCGGTTTGTCATGCGGCGTTCGCCGCCCTGGCGATGGATTCCCCGCCCTGGATGAACAGGATATCCCGCGTGGCCGTGGAAATTGAGAACATGCGGGCCGGACGCTGACCATGGCGCGCTGGAGCCAGCAGGAACTGCGCGTCCATGTTCCGCCGGCGGAACTGGACAGCGATGCGCCCCGGGTGGAGGCGGAAGAAGCCCGCCGCCTGATCTCGGTGTTGCGCATCGAAGGGGGAGAGCGCGTCCACCTGTTCGATGGAACGGGACGCAGCCGCAAGGCGGTGCTGCGGCGCGGCGGCAGGCATTTGTTCTGCGAACCCGCGGGTCCGGTCATGACGGCGCCCGCGCCGCGCGCCGTGATCACCCTGGCGTTTGGTCAAGTGAAAAAGCCCGCGCTGGAATTTATCCTCCAGAAGGGGACCGAACTCGGCGTTCACCGCTTCCAGCCCATTGAATGCGCGCGTTCCGTCGCCGCGTGGGAGGAGGATCGCGCGGGCCGCAAACGCGAACGCTGGCAGGAGCTATGCCTGCACGCGGCCCGCCAGTGCGAACGGGACGACACCCCGGAATTGCGGGCGCCTGTCCCCCTCGCCGGCTGGCTGGATACCCCCCGCGCCGCGTGCTTCGCCGCCATCGAGCGCAGCCAGGCGCCCCGGCTGGACATGGACGCCTTGCCGTCTCTTGCCGGCGAAGTGGGGTTGCTGACCGGTCCGGAAGGCGGTTTCGAGCCAGCGGAGATGGAACGCATCCTCGCCGCGGGCTGCGCGCCGGTGTCGCTGGGCTCGCGCATCCTGAGGGCGGAAACGGCGGCGGTTGTTCTGGCCGCGCTGGTTCTGTATGGTTTGCAGGCTTTCAGCCCGGAGAAGAATCCATGATGATGTTTCCCCAGCCCGCTGAATCCCCGGAACACGAACGGCTGCTGCGCAAGCAGAAACTGGCCGCCGCTTTCCGCCTGTTCGCCAAACTGGGTTTTGACGAGGGGGTCGCTGGGCATATCACCGCGCGCGATCCCATCCGGCCCGATCATTTCTGGGTCAATCCGTTCGGCGTTCATTTCGGCGATATCCGGGTCGCCGATCTGGTGCTGGTCAACCACGACGGCGACGTGGTGGAAGGCTCGCGCGCCATCAACGTGGCGGCGTTCGCCATCCACTCGCAGGTCCACAAGGCCCGTCCGGATGTCATCGCGGCGGCGCACGCCCACTCGATATTTGGACGCACCTGGTCGGCGCTGGGCCGGCATCTCGAGCCGATCAACCAGGACGCCTGCGCCTTCTACCAGGATCATGGTATTTTCCCTCATTTCAGCGGCGTGGTGACGGATATCGAGGAAGGGCGGCGCATCGGCGAGGCGCTGGGTCCGCACAAGGCGGTCATTCTTCAAAATCACGGTCTCCTCACGGTCGGGGATACGGTGGACGCCGCCATCTGGTGGTTCATTTCGATGGAGCGCTGCTGCCAGTCGCAACTGCTGGCGGAAGCGGCCGGCAAGCCCACCCGGATTGACGGCGCCAATGCGGAGAAAACCCATATGATCGTGGGATCGCCGCTGGCAGGCTGGTTCAGCTTTCAGCCGCTCCACGCCCGGATTGTGAAGGAACAGCCGGATTTGCTCGAAGCATCGCGCTGAACACGGCGCCCGCCGTCCGCCATCGCCCGCTACGGCGCGCCGCCGGTCTGAAGGGGAAGCAATTCGCCGGACCAGTGCAGGCCGCTGGTGAAGGTGATCGCGGGCGGCGCTCGCCCGCCATTGGCCGCCGCCCCTTCCCCGCCGGCGAAAACCACGCCGATCTGCAGCGCCAGCGGCCCCCACAGCCGCAAAACAAAGCCCGTGGCCGCGCGCAGCAGGACGCCATCCTCCGTCCGCGCGGCCCGGACCCGGATCCACGAAGCCTGCGCGTCGCAACGCCAGCGGAAACGATCATTGCCGGTGATCCAGTGCGCGCCCGCGGCGCTCTCGCCGCCCAACGCCCCGTCGCCAAAACCGGTGTGGCGGTATTGCAGCGACGCGCCCGCCGACATGGGGTTGCGGAACCGCCAGTCCCAAACCAGCCAGCCCGCGCCCCGCCGGTCCGGCGCCGCGTCCGCCGGCCGCCGTTCATTCACTGGCGATTGATCAAAAGCCCCGCCCAGTTCCAGCACGTGCCCGGTCTCCGCGCGCTGGAAAATCCCGGCGATCCGGTGTTCCGTTTGCGCCGGCATGGGGCCATCGTCACAAACCCCGCCCTCCGCGCAGGCTTCGGGATTGGGAGGCGGCAGCGCGTCCGCCATGGCGTCCCGCAGTTCGCTGATCAACTCAGGCCGGGCGCGAAAATCGCGGGTGTTGAAAAGCTGCACACGCACGCCCGCGCTCCAGCCGGAGATCCTGCCGCCAGGGGCCGCGGCGAAGGACAGGCGCAGGCTGTCCGCGACCGCTGTCCACCAGCGTTCCGCGCCATCCAGGCCGCGCCATTCGTGAAGGGTATGATGGCCGGTCCACAACAGGCGCAGGGGGGAAAATTCCCCGGAGATGGCGGGACGCATGTCCCCGCTGGAATCGAGCACGGCCCCCAGCGCGGCGGTGATGTCGAGCGTGGTGACAGGCGCCGGCGACAATCCGGATACGGCGCCGGCCAGCAGCGCGGCGGGCGATCCGGGCAGGCTTTCCGGTGGGGGAAAATTGCGCGGCGGCGGGATCGCCTGCCAGGGCGCCGCCACGGCGGCGGGGCGCGAATCATCTTCTTTCGCGTTTGCGGGCCGGGAAAGCGGCGCGGCGCGGGCGGGTGCGGTGATGGGCGGAGCATCCGCCGTCCTCGCGGGGTGATCCGGCGCGATCGGGATGGAATCCTCAGCGCGGGCATTCGCTGGCGCCGCGAGAGCCGTCAGGAAAATCCAGATGGTCAGCAACAATCGCATGGTCAAACTCCGTGGATGAAGGTGAAGACGGCCCGCCCCGGCGCGAAGCGGCGGGGCGGGCCTGAATGGCGATGCGGGAATGAGCCGCGCTTCCCCTGCGGCGGAGAAGCGCGGGAAAATTCACTCCGCGGCGGCGAGGCGCAGGCGGATGCGCTTGCGCACGCTGTTTTCTTCCGGCGGGAAGGGCCCTTCCGCCGCGCGCGGATAACCGGCGAGCGTTTGTCCGCGCTGGCTGGGGATGATCTCGAACTTCCAGTCCTCGCGGCTCCCTGGCGGCCTTGCGATGACGATGGACAGATCGAGCAGGCGTCCCGCCAGTTCAGCGGGATCGCCCAGTTCGAGGATTTCGCCATCGGGCCGGGGCTGGATGCGCCGGACCAGGCTGGCGGGTTTTCCATCCTCTCCGGAAGACCAGATGTCAGCGGCGATGGCGGCGGGATGCTGGCGTTCGACGCGGACGCGGCAGGTGACGGGTCCGCGGCCGGGCGCACAGGCGATCGGTGGAAATTTCATGTGGGTTCTCCTTGTGGAGCAGTTGGCTCACGAAACGGATATTTCATGGAATATTTGTTCAGGTTTTTTGATTTATTCATTGCGCTGATCATGACGCGGCCTTTGGTATCGGCCGTAACCGTAACCTCCCATTCCTCCAATAATGAACGGAATCAGGATTTTCATGAGTTCCATCAACATCTCATATTTTTCTTTGTAAACAAGAAGGACGGAAATGATCATGATGAACGAGCCTGTCATAATAACAATACCATGCCGGAAACCAGCATTTCTGGTTTCGCTTTCATGCATCCGCTTATTCTCTGCTTCCTGATTATCCAGCGTCTTCAGGAAATATTGAAAATTGCGCTCGTCCGATTTATCCACATTGGCGACAACGTCCTTCTGTATGTCGTGAGGAAGGTTGGGTAGGGCGGCGATAGGCGTCAAGATCAGATTGTTTTGGGTATACTGAACCCCTGACGGCGGAGTTGGAACCGCCATGTTTGCTGGTTGCGGATTCTGGTGTTCCGCCGCCTGGTTTGTTGGCGCGGGTTCTTTCTTTTCCAGTTCATCGCCCATTGAGTCACCCGCCATTCATGTCCGGGTATGAACGAAAGTTCTCGATATAATATTTCGGTGCTTCATCGGCGGGAATGACCGACACCTCCAGTTGCCTGTCTTTTCGGGCAAGCCGGTGAACCACCACCCAGCCGGGATATGCCGCCTGAACGGTTTGTTTGTAGTGGCGGATTTTTTCCAGATTGTCGCGGTTGAACTCCAGCCTGAAGCGGAAGGCGCCGCGATCACCTATCCGTTCTGCTTCGCCTGCCTTTAGAGGCTGGATGGAATAGATGCTTGTGTAACCCTTCATGGCTGTTCAAGGAAAAGAGCCGCGCCGCGAACCACACAACATCCCGCAGCTATTGGAAATTTTATGTCTTTGAGCTGGAATTGGCAAGAATCCCAAAATTTTTTGAACAGGCTTCGATAACCCCTGCGAATTCCTCGCGCTGATCCCGCTGCCGGGGAATGCATCTCCGCCCGGACCAGGCGCTTTGCCGCATCCGCCGGGGTTGGTGTATAGAAAACCTTCCGCCATTTCACGCGGACCATTGAACGGAGCCTTGTCCCATGATTTTCAAAGGATCGATGACCGCGCTGGTCACGCCATTCCGCCACGGCGAATTTGACGCCGCCGCTTTTCGCGATTTCATCGAATTTCAGATTGAAAAAGGAACCGACGGCATCGTCCCCTGCGGCACCACCGGCGAATCCGCCACCCTCTCCCACGCCGAACATGTCGCCGTCATGCGCGCCGCCGTGGAGGCCGCCCGGGGCCGCGTGCCCGTGCTCGCGGGCACCGGCTCCAACAACACCCGCGAAGCCGTTGAACTGACGCGCGCCGCCAAGGAAGTCGGCGCCGACGGCTGCCTGCTCATCACTCCCTATTACAACAAGCCCACCCAGCAGGGTTTCATCGAACACTGCAAGGCCATCCTCAAGGAAGTTCCGCTGCCCATGGTGGTGTACAACGTGCCGGGCCGCACCTGCTTCTCGATGACGGTGGAGACCATCGCCGAACTGGCGCGCATCCCCAACATCGTGGGCGTCAAGGAAGCCACCGGGGACATGGTCTTCGCCTCGCGCGTGCTGGAGGCCATTCCGCCCGGATTTTCCTTCCTCTCCGGCGACGATTTCACCTTCCTGCCCTCGCTGGTCCTGGGCGGGCACGGCTGCATCAGCGTGACCTCGAACGTGGACCCCGCCGGCGTCGCGCGCATTTACGACCTCGCAACCGCGGGCGACTGGAAGGCCGCCCGGCAGGAACATCACCGGCTGACGCCCCTGCACACCGTCCTGTTCAGCGAGACCAACCCGATTCCGGTCAAGGCCGGCGTGTCCATGCTCGGCATGTGTACGGAGGAAATCCGCCTGCCGATGACCCCCGCGGCCGCCGCCACGAAGCAGAAGCTGTCCGCGGCGATGCGCGAACTCGGGCTGCTCCCGCAGGAGAAATAAATGAGCCAGGTCGGCATCGGCGTGATTGGCGCGGCGGGAAAAATGGGCCGCCGCATTGTGTCGTGTATCCTCGTCAACCCAAAAGCGAAGCTGTCGAGCGCGCTGGAAGCCGCCGGATGCGCGGCCTTGGGATCCGACGCGGGCGTGCTGGCGGGCGCCGCCGCCTGCGGCGTGAACGTGCTCTCCGATCGCAACGCGGCCTTCCGCGGCAGCGATGTGATGATTGATTTCTCCAGCGTCGAGGCGTTCGAGAACAACCTGGAGACCGCCGTGCAGTTGCGCATTCCGCTGGTGGTGGGCGTGACCGGCATGAGCCGGGAGACCATGAAAAAGGCCGAGGACGCCTCCAGCGCGATTCCGCTGCTGATCGCGCCCAATATGAGCCTGGGCGTCAACGTGGCCTTCGCCATCGCGGGGATGATCGCCAGGGCCCTTGGCGATGATTACGATATCGAGGTGGTCGAGGCCCATCACCGCCTGAAAAAGGACGCCCCCTCGGGAACCGCCATGGAACTGGGCCGCGTGCTCGCCGCCGCCCGCGGAACCACCATCGAGCAGGCGGGCGTGTTCGAGCGCCACGGCAATATCGGGCCGCGCGTCAAGGGAACCATCGGCCTGCAGACCCTGCGCGCGGGAGATATCGTCGGCGACCACACCGTCCTGTACGCCGGGCAGGATGAACGCATCGAGTTGACCCACCGCGCCCACAGCCGCGACGCTTTCGCCCGCGGCGCCGTCGCCGCCGCGCTCTGGCTGGCAGGCCGGGAGGAAGGCCTGTACTCCATGCGCGACGTGCTGGGTCTCGCCTCCATCAAGTAACAGGCCATGTCCGCGGAAGGAACAGGACGCAAACCGTTTGAAGGACGGGCGCCTTTTCTGGTCTTCATCGGCATTGTGCTGTTCAGCCTGGCCCAGCTCACCTGGTGGATTGTTCTGTTGCGCGGCCACGGCGCCGAGGCCCATGGCGAAACCATCCGCCGGGTTCAGGCCGAATGCATCGCGGCCACGGCCATGCTGGCGCGCCTGGGTCCTGTGGATGAAGCCGCGGCCGGCGCCCTGCTGGACCGCCATTTCCCGCACCTGCGCTACAACCCGGATTTGCCCGCGGACCGGCTGCCCCCCGGCGTGGGAAGCTTCCATCTTTCCGGCGGAGTCGAGCCGCGCCCGGAATGGGTGGCAGAACAGGAAGCCAGGCTGCGGCGGCGCATCATCATGTTCGCTAGCGAGGCCTCGTTTTTCATTGTCGTTCTGCTGGCGGGATTCGCCGTGGTCTACCGCGCCTACAACCGCGAGTTGTTGCTGAAACGCCAGCAGGTCAACTTCGTCAACATGGTCAGCCATGAACTGGCGACCCCGCTGGCGACCATCCAGGTGTATCTCGAAACCCTGCGGCGGCGCGCCGCCGGGCGCGAGGATATCCTGGAAACCGCGGCGGTGCTGCGCGACGAAACCCGCCGCCTCAACGCCATGGTGGACAACCTGTTGTTCGCCGGGCGCTTTCAGCGCGGGGCCTTCGCCATCCACCCGGAGGATGTGGACCTGAGCGAACGCACGCGCCGCGCCGCCAATCTGGCGCGCGAACTGGCTGAGCGCATGGGCGGCGGCCTCGAACTGGATGTGGCCGATGGCGTGATGCTGCGGGCCGATCGGGCCGCCATCGAGAGCATCCTCTCCAACCTGCTGCAGAATGCGCTCAAATACGGCGGCGCCAACCCGCGCATCCGCGCCGGGCTGCGCGCTGAAAACGGTTTCGCCGTGCTCACCGTGAGCGATCAGGGCATCGGCGTGCCGGCGGAGGAATTGCCGCGTCTCTTCCAGATGTTTCACCGCGCCGGCGGCGAGAAGGTGCGCGAGCGCCCGGGCTCCGGCCTTGGGCTCTACCTGGTGCGGCAATTCGCGCGCGCCCACGGCGGCGAGGTTACCGCGGCCAGCGAGGGGCCCGGCAAGGGAGCGGTATTCACCGTGCGCCTGCCGTTGCGTCCGCAAGGGCTGGCGTGAACCACGCCGGAACGGATACACGGACAACATGGAGACACCGCGGACATGAAACCAAGGATTCTGCTGGTCGAGGATGAAGCCGCGCTGGCGCGGGGAATACGCATGAACCTGGACGACGAGGGCTACGAGGTCTCCATCGCCGGCGACGGCCGGGAAGCGTTGAGCATGGCCTCGCGCGAGGCGTTCGACCTGATCATCCTCGATGTCATGCTGCCGGAAAAGGACGGCGTGGCGGTATGCCGCGAACTGCGGGCGAAGGGCGCGCGCATGCCCATTCTGTTTTTGACCGCGCTCAACGACGTGCAGGATCGCGTGGCCGGCATCAAGGCCGGCGGCGACGACTATCTCGCCAAGCCCTTCGCCATGGAGGAGTTGAGCGCGCGAATCGCGGCGCAACTCCGGCGCGTCAACTGGGGCGCGGCGCCAAAGACGGGCGGCGGCGAACTGGTGCGCGCGGGCGCGGCGCTGGTGGATTTCGCGGCCTTCCGCCTGACCCGCGGCGGTGAAACCCGCGACCTCGGCGTCAAGGAGGCGGGCTTGCTGCGGCTGCTGATGGCGCATCCCGGCAAAACCCTGCCGCGCGAGCTTATTCTGGCGCAAGTATGGGGTGATGACATTCATGTGGTGCCCAGAACGGTGGACAATTTCATCAGCGCGCTGCGGCGATCCATCGAGCCCGATCCGGCGGCGCCGCGGCATATCATTTCGGTGCGCGGCGTCGGCTACCGCTGGGAAGACTGACTGGTCTTCAGGCGCGGGAAGCGGCTCCCCGGCCCCCCCCCCCGGCGCCGGGCGCCGGGGGGGGGCCGCAAGCACGGCGCATTCCATCCGCATGAATCCGCCCTACTCCGGCATGGGCAGTTCCGCGCCCCGCAGCAGCAGGTCCAGATAACGCTGGTAGCGGTACACGCGGTTGCGGCTCTTTCCGCTCGACTCGCGCACCACCCCCGCCATCTCCAGCACCTGAATCGTGCGCAGCGCCGCATTGGTGGAGACCGACAGGCGCGCCTCCACCATATTCGCGTTGAACACCGGCATGGCCGGGATCAGCTCGAACAGCCGGAGCGGCAGCACGCTGTTCTGGCGGACCTCCAGCACCCGCAACCGGTCCTCGCTGATCACGGCGTGGAGACCGCGGATCAACTCCGTGGTCTCGCGCGCCACCCATGCCGCGCCTGTCAGGAAGTAGGTCAGCCATTCTTCCCAGCGGCCGTCGGCGTGGGCGGCGTCCAACAGGCGGTAGTACTCCCGCCGGTGCTGCTTGAACCAGGAGCTGAGGTGCAGCACCGGCTGGCGGATCACCCGCCACTCGCGCGCCAGCACGCCAATCAGCAGGCGGCCCATGCGGCCATTGCCGTCCAGGTAGGGATGAATCGCCTCGAACTGCGCGTGGACCATGCCGATCCTCAGCAGCGGGGGAGTTTCATCCTTTTGGTGGATGTAATGCTCCAGATCCGTCAGCAGATCGGGCAGATTTTCGGCCGGCGGCGGCACATACACCGCCCGCCCCGGCCGGGCGCCGCCAATCCAGTTTTGCGACCGGCGGATTTCTCCCGGGTGCTTCAATTCCCCCCGCACGCCCTGCATCAACCGGAAATGCGCATTGTTAAGCAGGCGCATGGAAAGCGGCAGGCCTTTTTCATCCGCCAGTTCCCGCTCCACATACTGCAGCGCCTTCAGGTAGTTGGTGATCTCCTGGATGTCCGGGTTGGACTCCTTTCCCGCTTCCGTCTCCAGCAGATCAAGCAGGGTCGCCTGGGTTCCCTCGATCTGCGAGGTGATGGTCGCCTCGCGCTTGTGCAGCCCCAGAATGAGCTGCTCCATGGATGGAACCATGTCGCTGGCGACATTCAGCACCTCAATCGCCTGGCTGGCTTCCAGCAGGGGTTGATGGAGCACCGGCATCTCCAGCGGCGGTCTCTCCGGCGGCAGCTTCGGGGGGATGAACGCCTTGACGGTTTCCCCCAAGACGTTGATCTCCTTGTACTCACCCCATTTTCTATTCATGGCGCCACACTTCCTCTCTGGCTCACGTTTGTGACTATATCAAGTTCATAAATATGAATCAAGGAAACAACATATTCATTCTTGGTGAAATTGATCGATCTTTTTTTCGTTGTGATTTCCTGACAGCAAGCAGGTGTTTTCACTAATTAACGAAATAGAATTTTTTTATTTCTATTATGTGAATCAGGATGTTTCATGATTCAAAGGTCTTTCTTATTTGCTATGAATGAACTTAGTTAGTTCATAATCGTGAATTAATGATCCGGTGGTTTGGCGGAAATGGAACGAGTTCCCGGTTTTCCAAGAGGTAGAGCGCAAAATGCCACCCCACAATTTCTCTGGTTCAACAATATGAATCATGCTAGTTTCCTTTTGCGAACCATGAATATTCCCCGGGCCGCAGGCGGGTGGTTCAACCACCCGCCTGCGGCCGTCATTCTGCCTTCAGCCGTCGCCCCCAAAACGCTGCTTGAACCAGGCGCCCAGCAGACCGGCCACGGCGCCCACTCCGCCCGTGATCGCGGCGAGGCGGCCCTCAATGCCGTTCACCTTGCCCGAGAGTTCCCGCACCTCGACCCGCAGGCGATCCATGTCGCCGTGCAGCCGTTCGAGTTGCTCCTCCACCGAGGCCATGTGCCGGTTCAACCCGTCGCGAAATTCGATCTCCATGTCGTCCTCCATGGCGGATTATCCGTTGTTGCCGGTGAGCCACACGCTGGAAGAACCGTCGCCGCCGGCCGCGGTGGCGAGCACGCGCAGCCACATATGGCTCTGTCCGGACAGCGCAATCGCGGCGGTGTCTCCGGCCGCCAGCGCGGCGAATGACGTGACATCGCCATTGGCCCAGTTGACGCCGTCGGGGCTCACCTGAACGGCGCACGCCGTGAACGCATTGGATGGGTGCGTGTTCTTCACGGTGATGCTCAAATTGGGAATGTTGAGCACGTAGACCGGCGCCAGAATCTGCTGTGCGGCGCCGGTGATCACGGTGTCCTGGCGCGGCGGGGCGAAGGTTCCCACGCTGTTTTTCTCCACGCGCAGGCGGCCCAGGCCATCGGTGTTTGGGGTGTCGGCGGCGCTGGCGGGCCGCGCCTCCACGCAGATGGAAAACCCCGATGGCGATCCCTGGATATTGCGGACCTGGGCGATGATTTCCTGGCCGGCGAGGCCGTGGACGCGGTAGCGCCGTCCAGGCCGCGCGCCTTCAATATCATGGACGCTGATCCACTGATCGGCCTGGGGACTGTAGCGCCACAGGGTGATGTCGCAAGAGGGCGCGCTTCCGCCGTCGAACTGGATGAACACCTCCGCGCAGGGTTCGCTGTTCATCGCCAGACCCGCCGGTTCGATGATGTAGCGGGTGGCGGAGGAGAAGGCCTGCGTGAACACGCGATCCAGCGTGAGCGCGTCTCCGGTGTTGGAGACGATCAGCGCGCTCGTCATGGATGCGCCCGGCGGGCTGGCGGCGTTGGGGCCCTTGAGCACGAAGACTGCGGCGCCCGCCGTTTCGTTGATGTTCCAGGTTCCGGTGTCTTCGATCGTGGACGTGGTTCCGCCGGTGGCGGACAGGCCTTGGGGCTTGCCGGTTTTGGCGGTGGAAAGCGCGGCCACGGCGGCGGGGGATGCGTCGTCGTGCGCGCCCGCGCGGGAGCGCAGAAGAACGCCGCTGGCGATGGGTCCTGAAATTCTTGGCATGGGGGTTCCTTCTGGAAAAAGCGGCGCGGCGGCGTTTGACCGCCGCGCCAGGGTTGTCAGACGAGCAGCGCGGCGGCGGCGCCGGGCGCTCCAAAGGCTTCGGCGATCAGGCGGCGGCGGGCCTGCCGCCGGGCCTGTTCACGGTCCATCGCGTCGTCTCGCGAGCGCGCCAGCTCCAGTTCGCGCCGCAGCGCTTCCTGGCGGCGGTCGCGCTGGTCGGCGAGCAGAAGCTGGATGACCTCAAGGTCGGGTTTGGTCAGCCGTCCCTCGATCAGCTTGCGCGCCTCGTCGAGGGCGATCTGGTTGATGCTGCTGGTTTCCATGATCTTCTCCTGGGGTGGGGTGATTACTTCAGGCGCGCGAGCAGCTCGACGGCGCTGTCGTAGCCGAGAAATTCGATGACCCGGCGCGCCTCGGATGGCGTGTACAGCCCGGTCGAGACCAGATCGTTGACGAGCTGATCCTCGCGGGTCTTTTGCGCCGCGGCCTCCGGGTCTTCGCCGAGCACCTTGTTTTCGCGGGCCGCGCGCAGGCGGGCGAGCAGGCGATCGCGCTCCTCCGCGGTGATTTCGCCGCGCGCGTGGTCGTCTTCAATGCGGCGGCGCTCCGCTTCCCACGGGTCCGAGGCGGTGCCGAGCTGGGATTGCAGGGCGCGATCCCGCGCGGCCTCCTCGCGCGCGAACTCGCGCTGCCGATCGTTGTCGCGCAGGCGATCCGAGGCCAGCCCGCGCTCCAGATCGCGGTTGAGCTGACCCTCGCGCGAGCGGAACCGGCGATCCGCCGCGTCCTGCGCCAGGCCTGCTTCCAGACCGAGCGCGCGCAGGCCGAATTCCGTGGCGTCGCGCCACTGTTCGCGCCGGAGCCTGGCGTCCTCGGCGTCGAGTTCGCCGCGCAGGCCCGCCAGGCGCGCGCCGGCTTCGCTTTCCAGTCCGGCCGCGCCCGCGAAGAACACCCCGCTCTGCGCGAGGCCGCGCGCACCCAGTTCGCCGCGCAGACGCTCGATGGCTGCGTTCCGCGCGGAAGAGATGGCCTGGGCGCCGCTGTTGAGCCGCGCGTTGTATTCCGCGGGCCCGAGTCCGGACAGCCGCTCGTTCATCAACGACTGCAGTTTCGCGCGCGCGCCGTCCAGTTCTCCGGATCGCGCGG
Source organism: Myxococcota bacterium (assembly GCA_022072125.1). GTDB lineage: Bacteria > Myxococcota > JAJVIH01 > JAJVIH01 > JAJVIH01 > JAJVIH01. The sequence goes on from JAJVIH010000016.1 coordinate 180,213, forward strand.
CGCCGGTGTCCAGCCCGGCGAGGGCGCCCGCGCCGGGAAAAAATGAAACGCCGGAGGCGGGAGCCAGTTGGACTCCGCGCAGGCGCTCCGTCAGGGTGGGAGCCAGCGCCGGGACGCGGAACGGCGCGCGGTTGAACGCGCTCCTTTCCGGCGTCAGCGCCGGCGGGGACCAGGGATTCTGCATGGGTTCTCCTTTCCGGTCAGGCCGCGTGATGGGCCTTGAAGATCAGCGTCACATCCACGCCTGAAGCGGTTCCCGTTCCAGCATGGGGCGTGATGGTGACAGTCAGGTTTGCGGACGCCGCGATGGCGCCATCGGCGATGGTTCCCGCCGCCGGCGATTTTTCCGCGGTGATGGCGATGGGCGCCGCCAGCACGGAAACGCCGTTTTCCTTCACATCCACGCGCACCTCGGTCAGGCCGCCCAGCAGGGAAACCCGCGCCACGGCGCCCACGAGCGTGCAGGGGGCGGGCGGCGCGCGCATCCACAGGCCATCGGCGTCGCCGTAGGAATCGGGAAGGCTTTCCTTCGAGAGCGTGACCAAGAAATACGCGCGCGGGCTGGCCAGCTTGGAGTTGGCGACGCCCGCGGAGGGCGACAGGTTGCCGTCGTCGAGCCCGCCGTTGACGGCGTCTTCCACCTGGGCGAACGCGGTGTTCAGCGCAGCGGCGCCCAGCACCGCGCCATCGGTGAAGTCATTGACATTGAGAGTGGCCATTACCAGTTCTCCTCCCAGGCCAGGGTTGGCGGCGTGGCCAGGGTGACCGCGAAACGCCCCCACGCCGCCCGCTCGTTCGCGCCGGCGGATCCGCCTTCGCGGCCAAAGCAGATGGCGATGTAGCGCCGCGCGGGCGGTCCCGCGGCAGGCTCCGTCCACGCCGCGATCTGACCCGGGCGGCCCGGGCTGCGCGGCGAGGAGATCACGCGGATTTCCGCGCGCGCGAAAGGGTTTTCAATGGACCGCCGGAGCGCCTCGCGGTCTTCGGGGGTCAGGGTTTCCGTTGGTTTCATGATTTCCTCCATGGTTGGCGGGTTGATGGTCCGTCAGCGCGCGAGGGCCTGAAACCGCAGGCCGAATCCGTGCAACACAAGCGGTTGCGGCGTGGCCCCGGTTTCAAACGTGAGCTGGATTTCCTGGCCCACCGCCCGCGACAGCGCGGTCCCGCGCGCGCGAATCCGCGTGCGCGGCGTCAGGCGGAAACCTTCCGGCCCGCCAACGCCCAGCTTCAGGTTCGCCCCCGGGACTCCGGCGCCATCCGGGGCCAGCGTGATCGCGCGGCGGATGCGGTGCAGCCGGATTTCCTCCGGCCGCACCTGGGCGGACAGCGCCGCTAGCATGTAGAACTGGACCCAGAAGGCGCGGACGCCGCCATAAACCTCCGGCTCCCACAGACCGGGCAGCTCCCACTCCACAATGCCGGAGCGCGCCAGCGGAGCGCCGTTGTGCGAAGAGCCGTCGCGCAGGTTCGGCAGCGGGGCCCACCCCAAGGGGGTGCGGTATCCGCCCTTGAGATCAATCACGGTGGTGTTGGCGTGCGCCGGCGGCCATCCGCCCGCGCTGAACACAAACTCCACGCCGCCAAAGGCGGTGTCCGATCCAATCAGGATCATGCCGCCGTCCTGCGCGGCGGGCAGCGCGTCGAACCGTGCGAAGGTGGCGAGGTTGTTGTCGCCGGCTTCGCGCGTGGCGTCCTGCAGCGTCAGGCCGTGATCGGCGGAGGTGAACACGAAGCGCGGCGCGGCGGTCGCCTCGCTGGCGCCGTCGAGTCCCCATCCCACGTACAGCGTTTGCCTGCCCGTGGCTTCCACGATCGGCGCCGCGCCCCGGAACCGCTTGCGCCGCCGCGCGCCGCCGTCAATCAGTTGAGTGCGGATGTACGCGGACACCGGAACCGGATCGCCGCCCAGCAGGTCCTCGCAGAGATGATGCAAGCGATAGACGCCGGAATGGATATGTCCGGATCCGGAGAAAAACAGTTCGCCGTTTTCCCCGTTGACCTCGCCCGCGGCGATGCGATCGCAGGGGATTCCGGAGAGGATGCTGTACGCCCGCTTTTCCGCGTCCAGGCAGATGACCGCGTTGTTGCGCGTGGACGAGGTGGTTGAAATTCCCCACCAGATGCGCGGGCTGGCTGGCTCCGCCGCGCCGGTGATGAAGGAGATGCGGCCGCGGTTGACGCGGCCGCGCCAGGTCTCCGCGATCTCGCGGGAGATCACGCGGGCGCTGAAGCCGTCGGTCACGGCGAAACCTTCGTCCGAGACGAAATAGAGCGCGCCGTCCTTTTCGACGATGGAATGCTCCGACGCGCAGCCCAGCGCCCCGGGCAGCCGCGTGATGACGCCGGGCTCGTCGAGCGGATGCCCCCCCGAAATGCGGAAGATGGCGTCGCGCGTGAACACGATCAGCGCGCCGCCGAGCGAGGCGAGACCGGTCACGCGGTCGCCGCCGTCGAGGTCCAAGTTGTAGAACGCGAACGCGCGGTAATGCGCCGGACGCAGCACGTCGGAGAAGATGATCCTGCCCGGCCCTTCGGCGTTCTGCAGCCCCGCGAACACCACGCAGCCCTGGTGCAGCGTCACGCAGCGGGCGGGCGGCAGCGATCGCAGGTAAGGCGCCGCCGCGCCGCCGGGAGTTTGCACGGGCTGCCGCGCCATCAGCCATCCCGTGAAACCCAGCCCCAGCGCCTGGTTCAGCTCTTCCGTGTAATGAGCGGCGGCGATGGGCTCGTCCACGCCGTTGGTCAGAATGACCGACGGAACGCCGTCCTGCCGCACGGTGACGTGCTGGAACGGGCGCGTGGAGTCGTTGCTGTGAATGATCACGGGCGAGGCGAGCGGGCCGGGAAGCCCGTTGAACGGCCCGCCGTTGCGCGCCGCGAACAGGCGCAGCGTGTTGGGGCCCTCGCCGGAAATCGCCGCCAGGGATCGCTCCGCCGCCGAGGCTTCGTGGGTGAACAGCGCCACCGGCGATTGCGTGGCGTCGAGGCCCGCAAACCGCCGCACGCCGCGCCGTTTGACCAGGGCGCCGCCGCGAATCTCCATGTTGATCAGTTCGCAGGGCTGGTTGATGTCCGCCTCGCCGGGCAGTTCGTTCATTCCGCCGTCGAGGGAGATGCGTTCAATATGCTGGATGGGCGTAGGCATGTCCGGCTTTCTCCGGCGCGCGCGCCGGGGTGGAGGGTGAAGCGGAGAAAATATTCCGTGGCGTGATCACCAGCGGGGACCCGCGTCGCGGGCGAGCACGGGCCCTGCGTCCATGCGGCCGCGGCCCGCATCCCGTTCGGCGAGTTGCATGCGCGCACGAAACGCCTCGCGCATTTCCTCGGCGCTTTCATCGCGGCTGGCCCGGCACAGGATCGCCGCGCGCAGCGCGATCAGATCATGCGCGTCCGGCGGGATGTCCGGCGCCGCGGAGTCCTGGGTCAGCGGGGCGAACGGCGGGACCCAGGTGATGCGCCATTGGAGCGGCCGCGCCGGAACCGGGTCGGTCAGCAGGGAGTCGCCGGTGAAGAACACGCGGTATCCGGGCGTTTCATCCGCGGGCGATCCGCGCCGCGAAACGTCGGCGAGAGGAACCACCACCGGCAGGCCGGCCCCGGCGGAGATATCCTCGATCTGGATGATGCGCACGGCGCCCGCCAGCGGGGCGTGCAATGAGGCCAGCGCGGCCGCGTGCTGGCCGGCGGGAAAGGTCACGTTGACAGGCGGCGCGGCCAGCACGCGGCTGTCCAGCGCGAGATAATTCGCCCGCAGTTCGCGGTACGCCAGGTTGATGAAACGGATGATGGTCTCATCGCTGTATTCGGCGGCGATGGGCTCATCAATCCATTCGCGGACGTGTTCGCGCAGTTCAAGAAGGTTCATGGATTCTCCAGGCGGTGTTTGGGTGAGGGGGAAGAGGCGGGTTGCGCGCCCGCGAACACCAGGCGTCCGGAAAGCGCGGCGCGCAGGTCCATGGCGGCGTCCTCCGCCGCGTCGAGGGCCGCCCGCGCGCGCTCCCGTCCGGCTTTCTCCGCACCGGCGCGCAGGTGCGAGATCCATGCGCGGGCGCCGCCGAAGCGGGCGTGATCGTGGTCCCGCAGCGCCTGTTCGATGCGGCCGTCCCAGGGCCACGGCGAGACAAAACGGCCCCGGCCGTCCTCCAGCGTGAGCACGCGGTATTCGCCGTCCTCCATGCCGGCGAGGGTTCCGCCGTTGATCGCCCCCAGCAGGACGGGACGGCGCTCCATCATCACCACGCACCAGCGGCGGCGCGGTTTGAGCCAGCGGAATTCGAGGCGCGGATCAATCGCGCGCAGGCGTGAGCGGGCTGACGCGCCAGGGGCGGGAACGCCCGGCGGCGCGGCGGGTTCGTGAATGCGTTGCATGGCGTCTCCAGAAAGGCCTCCGGCCGGCCCATCCGGAAAATTTTCCGGATGGGGGCCGGAGGGGTGTTGTCAGTTGGTCAATGACGCGCGGACGCCGTCACGCCGCGGCGGTGATGTCGTCAATGCGGCCGTGGGCGTTGCAGCGCGTGGTTCCCAGGTTGCCCATGAAGTACACGGTGAACTCATAGGCGAAGCTGTCGCCGACGCGCGCAAGCTGCGAGCCGTCCCGGTCCATGAAGGTGAAATCGTTCACCTGGAACAGATGGATGTGATCGGTGTTGAGCAGGAACATGCGGTTGTAGGGCGCGAAGCGATCCTTCACGACCTCGATGTCCCGCCCGCCGCCGGAGAACGTCAGCCTGCCCACGCCGCCCTGCAGCGCGGCGGAGGAGAAGCGGCGGTTCTGGTGCAGCAGTTCCGCGTACTTCTCCCAGACGCTGGAGTGGCAGACGATCAGGTTGGGCTGCTCGCCCGAGCTGTTTTCGATGGCGTTGACCGCCTTGAGCATCAGCTCGATGGTGAGCGCGCGGTTGTTTCCGCCGTTGCCGTTGACGTACGCCTTCCACGCCGGGTTGGCGGCGCGGCTGACGCCCTGGTAGGAGGCGGCCAGTCCGCCATCATCAACCATCGCCTCCACGCCGGTGAGTTCGTGGAAATTGTTGGCGTCGCGCACATCCGCCCGCGTGATGAAGTAGTTGTCGCTCAGCGTGGCGGGAGCGGACAGCTCGAACTGGGTTCCGTTGGCGATGCTGTCAATGACGAGGTTGTTGGCCTCCCGCGCGGCGCCGGCGGCGCGGCTGCTCCACACGTCCAGCTTCATGTGGCGGTGCAGGAACCGGGTTCCGGGGTTGTCCACGGTCACGGTCGCGGCGTTGTTCACGGCGCCGTTGATCTGCGCGAGCACGCCGTCGCCGCGGCCCCAGATCTGGCGTCCCGCCTCGACGACGATGTCGGTTTTCAGGCGGGTCATCTCTTCGAGCAGCAGATCGCGGAAGGCTCCGCGGCTGGTGCGCGCCTGCTCGATGGCCTCGCCTGTGATCCGGCCGCGCGCGAGGATGGTTTTCCGCTCGACCACGGCCTCCACGTATCCCTGCGCCTGGGCGCTGGGCAGTGCGCCGCCTTCAGCGGCCGCGCGCACCGCCTGGCTGCGCTCCAGATGCACGGGGAACACGTAGCGCCGTCCGGTCCAGCCGCGGGTGCGGCGGCGGATGCGGTTGAACAGCGGCAGTTCGTCATTGAGCTGCCGGGCCAGCGCCGGACCGTAATAGTCCTTGAGAATGGCGTTGGCGAGGGTCAGGGATTGCTGCGTTGGCGCAGGCATGTTGTCTCCTTTCCGGTTGTTGATGGGCGGCGCGGAACCATTTCCGCGGCGCGCCCTTGCGGTCTATTGACAGAGTGTCATTGCTGATCAGAATCCGGCGCGAAGCAGGAACTCCTCGGCCTTCTCGGCGGCTTCGTCGAGGGTCCTCGGCGCCGGGTTCGCCGGACCGGCGGATGGCCGCGAGGTCAGCAGGCCCTGCGTGGCCGCGGTGTTCCGCGTGACGGCCTCCGCGCGGGCGCGCTCCGCGGCGGGCGATCGCCGGGGCTGGAAGGTCTTGTCCACCAGCGCCGCGACGGTGCGCACCGGCACGTCCACTCCCAGGCCCTCGCTCAGGCCGAGAACCGCGAGCGCGAACAGGTTGGCCTCGCCCGCCCAGTGGGGATAACGCGCGAGTTCGTTCTGAATCGCCGTTTTCTGCTTCTGGTACTCCAGTTCGATCAGCGCGGACGCCGCTTCCCTCCGTTCGCGGCCGCTCAGGCGCTGCTCGACGGCCGCCAGCCTTTCGGCCATGGCCTGCTGCGGGTCCGCGGGCGGAGCGGCGTTGGCGGGAGCCTCGCCGATCACCGCCTCCACCAGCGCGCGGGCGTGGCCCAGGCGCTGGAGTTCCGCCTCGATGACCGCGATGCGCCGTTCAATCCGCTCCGCCTCCGCGGCGGTGGGCGGGGGTTCTTCCGCCGCCGGTTCCGGGGAGGCGGGGCCCGGCGGGTTTTCCGGCGGGGCGCCGGAAGCTCCGTTTTCACGCGGCGGCGCGGCGGCGGATGGCTCCGCTCCCTTCGCGGATTCGCCGTCAGGCGCGGCGCCGGCGCCCTCCAGTTCGCGCAGCGCGGCGGTGTCCCCGATGAAGGCCTCGGCGATTTCCGCGCGCTCCAGCAGGCCCGCGGTCCGTGCGTCCGCTTCGGCGAGATTGCCGGGGGATTTGTTTTCGCCTTGATTTTCCATGGTGTCTCCTGTTGGTGGATGGGTGGTTCAGCCGTTCGATGCGCGCGGCGCGGGTCCGCGGTGTTCCGGCGGCTGGTTGAGCAGCCGCGCGGCGAGATCGCCCGCTGGCGTTCCAGACATTCCCGCGCGCTCCAGTTCCATCAGCGTCTGCGCGCGCGACACGTTGCTCGCGCCCAGGCCGCTGCCCGCCTCCGCGACGACATCAATCTGCGCGGGAATATCGGCGGCGTTGAAGGCGATCGTCTCCACCGCCATGCCGCGGCCCACCACGCGCAGCACGCGCGGCGCCGTGTAGAATTGCTGGGCGCGCAGCAGCATCAGCCTGCCCAGCGCGGCGATGGACTGCTCGAAACGCCGCCGCACGGGGGAGAAGCGCGATGAATCCGCCTCCTGCAGGGCCGCCAGCGCGCGCCACGCGGTCACGCCGGCGGAGATTTCCCCCTCGCTCACCTCGTGAACGCCGGAGATGTCGCGGATGCACCGCCGGTGCTCCTCGATCTGCCGCCAGATGGATTCGGCGAGCGGCGGCGGGTACAGCACGCTGGGCGTGAATCCGCCGCTGTAATGCAGGATTTCCCCCGGCGCGCTGGTGATTTTGTCGAGACCCACGCCCGCCTCGCGCGGGACCAGCCATTTGCCGTTCATGGTCAGGCGGTGATGCTCGTGGATGCGCGTGAGCGCGCCGTTGTACGCGCGCTGCAGGGGAATCACGTGATCAATCACCGCCTGTCCCCAGAAGCCGTGCTCGACCCGCAGATCGCTGAAGATCACGAACGGCAGGTCGCGATCCATGAACGGATTGGGGCCCCATTCCGCCGCGCGGCCATCCACCGTGATCGCCCTCAGACCGCATGGAAACTGGGGAGACGGGCGCTCCCACAGTTCAACGGCCATCACCGCGGCGTCATCGCCATCGCCGGGCGCCTGGTCGAACGCGGCGGGGTAGCGCATGAACGCCTCGGCGGCGGGCATGGCGCGCGCATGGATGGCGTAGCGGGCGCCGCGCAGGTCGCTCGCCTGCGGATCCACGAGGAAATCAAAGGGCGAGAGCGCCTCGACGGAGACCTCGCCCGCGCGGCGCTCCATGCCGGAGCCGCTGGCGCCGTCTTCTGGCTCCGGGTCGCCCGCGTGCGGGTCCCAGCCGGCCTTGATGATTCCGGTTCCGGTTTTGAAGGCCCATCCCAGCGCGGTTTCGATCACGCCGTGCAGGCCCAGCTTGCGCCACAACGCCTCGATCAGCGCGTCGCAGGCGCGGGCGGCCCGCTGATCTTCCTCGTCCGCCGTGGCGGGCGCCACACGCACCACCGGCCGGGCGCTCAACAGGCGCGCCTTGTAATGCTCCACGATCGGCATCACCAAGTTGGCGGTGATGCGCGGCGGCGTGTTCTGGCCGGGACGCGCGGCGGGCGCGGCGTCTTCGGGCCATTGCCGGCCTTCGTAAAACTCCAGGTTGCGGCGCCAGCGCTCCAGATGCGGATCGCGCGCCTGGGCCGCTTCGTGAAGGCAGCGGCCGGCTCGCCCGGCGATGGCGTCGCGGTCCCACTGCAAGGTTGCTTCATCGGTATTGTCCATGATCTCTCCGGGTTGGCCGCGGAAACTTTCCGCGGTGTTCACAGCCACGAATCTCCGCCGCCGGAAGGCTCCAGCGCGCTGCGCCAGAAGAGGTCCTGCGGCGCGGAGGGCTTCTGCGCGCGGGGGTTGAGGGGCGGCCATTTCAACGCTTCCGCGCGCGCATGCAGGCAGATGGCCCGTGCGAAGACGCGATCGTCATGCTGGCCATGACGGCCCGCCGGCCGGTTGTGGGCGTCGCAAATGAACGCGGCCAGTTCATCGAAGGTCTCCCGCGACGGCGTGGCGGCGTCCGGATCCCCCAGCGCCTCGCGCAGGCCGTGCAGCAGCGCGTGGCGCGCGCCGTGGGTCATTGTGAGGCCAGGCCGCATGGCGCCGGGCCTGCCCGGAACGCGCTCCATGTAGAGGCGCGGATACGCCGGCCCTGGCGCGCCGGAACCGTGATTTTCTCCCTTCAGCGCCTTCAGGCAGGGCTGGCCGGGTCCGTTGGCCTCGACCGCGATCAGCGCCTGGTTGAAGTGGCGGCCCAGCGGAACCAGCACCTGCTCCGCGAGCGCCGCCGGATAAATCCGCCCATGCCATTCGGCCACGGTGCGGCCCGTCTCCGCGCAGCTCACGTCCACGGCGCTGAAATCCCCGCCGGTTTCGCCCCAGGAAGCGTCCGCGCCGATGACATAGCGGCGCGGCGGATCGGGCTCTTCCCACACGCTCAGGCGGCCGTCCGCGCGCGCGGTGAAGCGGCCTTTCGCATCCAGTTCGCCGCGCCACGCGGGAGGGCGCACGGTCGCGCGCAGCCGCTCCAGCACTTCGGGCGGGAAAAAATTCTGGCTGTCGCCAGAGGTGAATTCGCCGTGCAGGCGCGAGCGCAATTCGTGTCCGGGCAATCCGGCCATCGTGAATTCAATCGCCTCGGCGGGCACATGGGGGTTGTCCCGCGTGCTGGCGCGGAAGACGCGGCTGCCTGGACGCGGCTCCGCGAGAAAATCCCGGTGAACCCAGGTGAACCCCTTCAGCGGCGTGAGCGTCAGCCACACATGGCCGTGGGTGTCGAGGGTGCGCAACAGACATTCACGGTAGATGTCTTCCGGCGGTTCTTCATCGAACCAGATCCACTCGCGCGAGACGCCCTGGAACAATTCGCGCCCGGCTTCCGCGCTCATCAGGCCGATGGTCGAACCGTTGCGGAAAACCCAGCGCCGTTCGGATGCGCGCCACTCCGCCGCGCCCGGCGGCAAAAACCGCGCGATGGTTCTTTCAATCACCTCGCGGCCCAGGTTATGGCTGGGCGTGACGACCCACCCGTGGTTGGGCGTGGCGCATTCGCGGAATGGATGCACGCCGAGGGCGCTCCACAGGGCCTCGACGGCGCCGGCGGTGGTTTTGCCCGAGCGGTTGCCGGCGATGAACGCGCGACGCCGCTCCGTTCCGCGATGAAACTCCAGTTGCCGCGCGTGGGGCTGATAGGCCAACAACGGCCAGGCCCCGCCGTGCGCGCCGCGCCGCACGCGAAGGGCGGCGGCGATCCCTCCGCCGGCCAGCGCGATTTCGCGGCCGCCGGACGGGTTTTCGTGTGTGTTGCTCATGGCGAATCTCCATCGGGAGGCGGCAGCGAAACGCCGTACTGCTCGCGCAGGTATTCGCGGATGGCGATCCACGCAGCCGGTTCGCTCAGGAACCGTTCCGCGCTTCCGGCGCCGGCCTGCTCCTCGCAGATGCGCAGGGCCTCCTTCAGCGCGGCCAGGCGGATGCGCTCGTCTTCCGAGTGGACAAGTTCCGCCAGGCGCTCCATCAGGTATTGCTGGTTCAGAACAGGATTCATCGCGGTGTCTTCCCGGGGGTTGGGGTTTCGTTCCGGGGCCTGCGCGCGGCTTTTTCCCCGTTGGATTCGAGGCTCCGGAAAACCAGGGGCCGCACAGGCGTCCAAATTGAATTTCTATCAATGTCATGGGTTGTGATGGATTGTTTCCGGAGTGGTTTCCCGGCTTTTTCCGCCTGACCGCCCGGCGTTCCCTGGCCGCCAAACCGGGCTTCGCCGCCAGGCGATCGGAGAGGCGGCGCCGCGCTCCGCTCCACTCCAGCCCGGCCCCCGCCCCGCGCGGAATAACCGGGCATTCTCCACATGGAAAGCGACGGGAAATCCGCCGCAGAACAGATCGGACGATCTGGATGAAATCCTTTTTTTTCCTTGTGATGATGAATATTCATCGCGCCGCCTTTCAAACCCGGGCGATCGGGATTTTTTTCCTCGCCCGATCGCTGACCGTTGGAACCAATTATGGTGATTTTCATGGGCAAACCGTAAAAAATCGTATTTTCTCAATCAATCCGGATGGTTGGAAGCGCCTCAATTCCGCGGCTTGTCACCTTTTGTCACCTTTCAAGGTGACACGCCGTTCCCGTATTGACATTCGGTAAAGTCAAACCTAATGTACGTTACAGATGTACAGTAAATTTCCCGCCAAGGAGCATCTGTCATGAATCAGGTCCAACCCAACCCTGTCGCCCTTGATCATTGCCTGTCCTTCGATGAAATCGATCAACACCGCCACCTGTATTGCCGCCACTACGACGATTGCCTGGACGAAATGGAAAACCGCGTGGGCTTCACCTGCATGCACTGTCCGGTGTTTCACCAATGGCAGCGCCAGGGCTCGCCCGCGCCGGAGCGCGAAACCCGGGAAAGCAGCCCGCTGATCGCGGAGAGCCTGACGCTGAACGTCTCGCATCTGAAACATTTTCCGGTTCCGCTTCGTCCGGCGTTTTCCGAAACGCTTGGCAGGGCGGCGAAGATGGCCGGGGTCCAGGCGGAACAGGCCGCCGCCGGAGGGTCGCTCAACCAGGAAATCCGCGAACTCACCGCGCGGCTGGTGGTGGAGATGCTGTCCTCCCCCGCCATCATCCATCACCTCGATGAATCACTGACGGAACGCATGGAGGATCTGCGAAAAGAACGCATGAAGATGGGCATGCTGAGACGCCGCCTCAATGTGAAGGGGCTGGATCAGGCCGCCAGGGTGCTGGGCGTGTCGCGCCGCACGGTGCAACGCCTGATGAAACAGGGCGCTCCCATCCGGCTCTTTCGCGGACGTTATTTCGCCAACCGGAGCGAACTGATCCGCTGGCGTCAGTCGGCGTTTGGGGAGAAGATCCGTGACGGCCGGGAATAGGCGTCATGCGCCGCGGTTTCCGCGATCCTGGATTCGCGGCGTCCGCAACGACCCCAACGGCTGATCCGGTGAACGCTCAACATGGTTGATCTGGAGAAACCGGCGGTCCGCGCGGGCAAGGAGACGGTTCGCATCGTCTCCCGCCCGCCGCCGCGGGAGATTGTTCCGCGCAAGGGCGTCTTACCTTCCGGCGGTCGAGGCGTTCTGGATGTTGCGGATGGCGACCTGCGCGGACTTGGTCAGCTCTTCGTTCTTTTCCTTCTGCAGGTTGAGCAGCGCCGGCAGCGCGCGCTGGCTGCGCAACTGCCCCAGCGCCTCGGCGGCGGAGGCCCGCACCTTCACATCGTGCGCCTGGCCGCCCCCCAGGCTGATGCCCGCGAGGCTGTTGACCTTGCGCTCCAGCGCGGCGATGAGCACGTCTTCCACATCCACCTTCATGATATGGCGCTTGGTGACGAGACAGCGGATGGCGCCGATCAGCACGCGGTTGGTCTCGCGGTTCTCCTTGTCGCGCAGCACCCGTTCGATGAACAGATCAAAGGCGTCGTCGCTTTCCGGGGCCGCCTCGAATTCTTTAATCGCCTGGTAGCGCACGTTATCATCGGGATCGCGGAGCAGGCGGGCCAGTTCGGGCAGGGCCAGCCCGCCCATGATCAGGTGATAGGCGTGCGCGGCCTCCATGCGCACCCGCGGGTCCTCGTGGTGGAGGAATTTCTCGATGCGCGGTCCCTGGCTCATGTCCGCCACCTGCCCCAGGATGTCGAGGAAATTGCGGAGCTGGAACCACTCCAGCTTTTCGTTCTCCATTTGCCGGACCAGGTAATCCACCACCACCTGCCCCTGGGTGGCGAGACAGTCAATCAGGAATTTGCGGAGCCAGCGGTCGTTGCTGCGCTTGAGAAATTCGATGAGCAGGCGCAGGCCGGCGTTGCCCGCCATCATCAGCAACTCCACCGCGGGTTCGCGCTCTTCCTTCTTGGCGCCTTCAAACCAGCGCAGCAGGTTTTCGATGACGCCTTCGTCGTTCAGGGAGATCAGCCCCGCCCGCGCCAGTTGGCGATCTTCGTCGGTGTCGCCATTGTCGGCGGTCCACACCAGGAACTGGATGACATAGAACGCCAACAGGTGGCGGTCGGTGGTGGTCAGCAGCTTGAGGAAATAATCGGCCTCGCGCAGGAACGAGGTGAGCCGCGCGCCCTCCAGAAATTGGAAGAATCCTTCCGGGTCCTGCTCCAGGTACACCACCAGCATGCGCTTGACGAAGGTTTCGCGCATGTTTTCCGGCAGGTCGCCGATATGGATGATCTGCTTGACCAGCAGGATTTCCACCAAGTCGATCTGTTTGCTCGCCATGTCGCGGATGAACCGGCGCGCCAGGCGGGGCAGGAGCTGCCAGACCATGTGCTTTTCAAAGTCCAGTATTTCCAGATCGGTTCCGGCGGGCGGATTCTCGAATACATCGAGCCGCTGCATCATGAACTCCAGCAACGGTATCACCCGGCGATCGTCCAGGTACTCAATGACCTCCTGCGACGGATGAATATGCTTGTTGGGGCCGATCGCCTTGTCCACCAGGTCAATGTTGATCAGGGCCTCGTAGAGTTGCGTCTGGTTGATCAGTCCCTTCAGCGCCTCGCTGTAGAGGTTGGGCTTGACCTTTTCAATTTCCAGCGGATTCTGATCCTGGACCGCCATGATCAGGCGGAAATCCTGCACCAGCTTGGTCAGCGCCAGGTTGACCCGGTAGCTGAGCTTGCGCATGGCGCCGACGAAATCTTCCTTGAAGATCAGGCGGACGTTGCGGACATCCCGCTTCTCGAACTCGTTTTTGATGTACTCGTTCTGTTCCTCGACGGAGCCGGTGAGCTTGCCGTTCATCACCTCGAAGAAACGCCCCAATTCCTCCCAGGTCAGCCACGGCAGGAGCGAGATGGACGCCAGTTTGCGGCGGTCCATATAAGCCGAAAATTTGGGCAGGTAGAGATCGCCCATTCCGGTCGGCAGCACCTCGCGCAGGGAGTAGGGCCCGCCTTCCAGGCCGTCAATGATGACGTCCGGGCGGTCGCCGCCGGTCAGCAGGGTGAAGGAGATGTATTTGTTCGAGCCTTCCCGGATGGCGCGCTGGAAACCGTGGAAAATCTTGTTGAGCGCGCGCCGTCCTTCCGGATGGGAAGGATCGTAATAATTGGTGGTCAGAAGCGATTGGATCCAGTTGAGAAAGAAATCCTGGACTTCCTGATGGATGCCCTTTTGATTGGGAACGGGAATTCCCGCTTTCGACATTCTTGGCGATGCATCGGCCATGGATAATCAAGGGCGCCCGGATGGCCACACCCCCCCATTTGCATGTCAATAATCTTAAAACAGGAGCCGGTTGAAATCAAAAACACGCCCTGTCAAAGCGTTGATTTTCCGCTGGTGTTTCCGGCTCGTCCCATGATGGAACAGGTTGTGGAGGCTTCATCCGGCCCCCGCGGCGTTGTAATCCCATTGAACCAGACGGGGGGATTCAGCCCCGCGGATTGAGCGGGCGGCCGATCCAGCCCTGAATGCGCCGCCCCAACTCCCGGTAATGGGAACGAATGCCCGCATGAAACAGGTGACTGCCCGGGAAGACAGCCAATTCGCAGTTGAAGTGGTCCGCCAGGCGTTCCGCGTGCCGCAACGGGGTGATGCGATCCATGCGCGCGCCGATGACATACAGGCGATCCCCGGGCAGCCGCGCCGGACGATGCAGCGGACTGATCACGCGGTAGGCCTGTTGCAGGGCGTCGTGCAGTTCCTGTCCCTGGGCGCCGGGTCCCAGGCGGTTGTGCGTGCGCAGAAAATCGGGAATGCAGGCCAGGGGGATGATCGGGGCCGCGAAGTCAATGCCGTCCTCCAGCGTGGCCAGCAGGGAGGTGGTGTAGCCGCCCAGGCTCATGCCAATCACCCCAACCGCGGGCGCGCCGCGTTCGCGCATCCAGCGGATCAGCACCCGCACATCGCGGACGGCCTGGCGGAAGCCCTCGATGGTGAATCGCGGATCCGGGTTGGGAAAGGGCGGCGGCCCCTTGCGCTCCGGTTCGCCGCGGCGGGCGTGAAACGGGAGTTGCATCAACACGGCGTCGAGGCCAATCGAATCAAAATAGCGGAGCGGCCAGACCCGCTGCTCCAGTCCCCACTGGCCGGCCATGTATCCGTGCAGGATGATCAGCGCCGGACGGGGTTCATCCCGCAGGAAAAGGCGCGCCCATGCGGTGCGGTTGGCGGGATGGCGATCCATCCACGAGTCGCGCAGATCGGGATGCAGGGGCTGGTGATCGCTCTTCCAGGAGGCGTCCCATACCTGAACCCCGGATGGCAGGATTTGTTCGCGCCGCGGGCTCAATTCCTCCGGCGGGGGCCGCGGAAAGAACCGTTCCGGATCGCCGCTGTGCGGATGCTCGCGGAAGAACTGCGTGATGCGCGCCACCCGCTCCATCTTTTCCTGGTGGCTCAGGCGCTCCGCCTGTCCGGGCCTGGGCGCCATGATTTTCATCAGGGCCCTGTCCACGCCGGCGGACACCGGTCCCACGACCCAGCGGTGGTATGGATGAATCCGTTTTTTCAAGACAGCGGAACCAGATGGAAAAACGATCGCTCCACCTCGCGGTAATCCACTTCCACATTCAACCGCGCCAGCACCGAATAGAAGCCGAACTGCAGGCGGTTGAGCAACACCATCTCCGGCGGGATGGCGAAAATCTCATCGTCCCCCATCTTGCGGGCGGCCATGGTCATCTCCTTCATTTCATGAACCAGTTTCGCGGCGTAATCGCGGGTGATCAGGTAGGGAGAATCAAACAGCGGATTGAATGCGAAGCGCATGTATTCAACGGCGAGTTTTTCCAGACGGCCGGGTTTCATCTGGAACATCTCGATTCCCCCTTCGCGGAACACCCCGAAGTTGTTGTGAATGGCGGCGTGGTGAATCTTGCGCGCACATTTCAGGTGATGCGGGTGGATATCCTGCACGCAGCCGAAATCCACGAACGACACGTGGCCGCTGTCATTGAAAATATAGTTTCCAGGGTGCGGATCGGCGTTGAAGGCCCCGCCCACCAGATTGCCCTTGAACACAAAACGCCAGAGCGTTGACGACCATTTCCGGCGGTCTGACTCGCTGGCGGCGGCGGCCGCGTCGAAATGGGCTCCATGCATGTATTCCGTGGTCAACACCCGTTCCGCGCTGCGGTCATGAAACACCCGCGGAATATGGATATGCGGCTCATCCGCGTGAAACTGGCGGAACTGATCGATCCGTTTGGCCTCCAGCCGGTAGTCCAGTTCCTCGCGCAGGCGTTTGCGCACCTCCGCCACCTGGGCCTTGGAATTGAAGCGGTAACCGCCCATCACATAAATGAGATTGTCAATGACGGTGGAATTGGCGAGGTCGCTCTCCATGGCCTTGACCACGCCGGGGTGCTGCACCTTGACCGCCACTTCGGTTCCATCGTTCAGGCGCGCCTTGTGAACCTGGCCGATGGATGCGCTGGCGACCGGAATTTCGTTCCATTCAGCAAACAGCCGGTCGAGGGGCGCGCGCAGTTCTTCCTCTATCAGCCGGTGGACCTCTTCCGGCGAGGAGGTGGGGGCGGCGTTGCGCAGCCCTTTCATGGCGGCTTCGTAGGTGTCGCGGTGTTGTTCGGGGATCACGCCATCCACATAGCTGGCCATTTGTCCGGCCTTGGCGGCGAGGGCGCGCAGATTGCCCAGCACCTCGGCGGTCTGGTTCGCGGTGCTGGAGCCATCCCGCTCCAGCAACAGGCTGGCGCCGGTTTTGGCTCCAGCGGCCGCCAGTTTGGCGAGGCGCTGCAACCGGCCCGTGGGTATGCGGCTGTGCTTGGACATGGCGGCGTTCCTGCAATCCGGTTGTTGAAACTGGCGGCTATGGTACGTGGCCGGCGGCGAAATTCAATCCGCGCCGGGAAAATAATCACTTTTTGGTTCGCGGACAGGGCGTTGCGGAAGAAAACGGCCGCCATCCGCCCATCCATAACAAGCCGTGGCTGTTCCCGATCCGCCGCCGCCGGGTCAAACTCCTGTCATGAAGCGGGTTTAATTTTTTCCCGGTATGTGCTTGAATGGAGTTTATCATGTCCACAACCAGTCCAATCCGGGCAGTTCCGCTCTGCGTGGCCTTCGCCTGCCTTCTGATCGCCTGTGGCGGCGACAGTGGGTTGCAGGTGGTGCGTCAGGTGGCGGGCAAGAAACCGGTGAGCGAATCCGGAGAAACCTGCTCCGCCGAAGTCTGCGACGGCGTGGACAACGACTGCAACGGCGAAACGGATGATTTTGTCACGGACTGCCGCGCCGGAGAAGCCTGCCAGGCCGGAGCCTGTGTTTCCACGGGTGCGGGGGACAGCGGACCCGCTGGCGATTCCGGCGGCGCCTCCGCGCCGGACGCCGCTGTTCCGCCAGATGCATCTTCCACCGGTGATGTGGATACGGACAGCGGTTCCGCCGCCAGCGACAGCGGAGGTTCTGGCGAAGACGGAGGGGATGCGGCCGGGGATCCGGATTCCGGCCCCGCCGATAATCCGCCCGCCGACAAGGGTGGACCGGCGGATGTTTCCACACCCTGTCAGGATGAATGTCCATCCCTGGGTGAAAAGCGCTGCATGGGGGCCGGCGTCTCCACCTGCGGCAACCACGACTCCGATTCCTGCCGCGAATGGGGAGCCATCGAAGCCTGTCCTTCCGGAGAGAGTTGCAACCAGGGCAAATGCTGCGAAGGGAAGGAGTCCGTTTGCCGGGATCGTCAGTGCGGCAAGGCTTCAAACCGCTGCGGAGACAGCTTTGATTGCGGAAGCTGCTCCGCCAATTCCACCTGCAACGCCCAGGGCAAATGCGAGTGCATTCCTTTCTGCGGCGGCATGCAGTGCGGCGATGATGGATGCGGCGGCAGTTGCGGGAACTGCGGCGCCGGACAGAAATGCGCGCAGGGCAAATGTTACCGCGACCTCAAACACTGTGATATTTGCAGTTCGGCGGAGGAATGCCCGCTGGGAGAAGTTTGCGTGGTCGGCGGCTCCACCCAGAAAAAATGCCGGAGCGCCTGCAAGGTGGGCGATCTCTGCGGCTGCATCCAGGGCGGTTGCCGCTGCGGGGATTGACGCCTTCGCGCCAGACGGGAAACCGGCCGTTCCGGTTCTCCATTTCGTGGAATCAAGACAACTCCCGCGGTGAAAGCCGGAACCACTGATTGCGGCGCCGCCCGCCGCTGTCGCCGCGGAGGGCGCCGCCGCCATGGAACGGAATCACCGCCCAACAGACCGATGACACCGGGGAATTCGCGTGATAGAGAGCATGCTCCGGACCGGTTGCAAGGAATTGCCGAAGGAGGGCGCAAAGCGATGGGACTGCCGCTGGATGATGTCACGATCCTCGATTTGTCGCGGTTGCTTCCTGGCCCTTACTGCACGCAGATACTGGCCGATCTGGGCGCGCGGGTGATCCGCGTCGAAAGCATTCCCGGCGGCGATTACCTGCGCCATGTGCCGCCGCTGCTGGGCGAATGGAGCGGTCAGTTTGTCTCCGTCAACCGCAACAAGGAATCCATCGGTCTGAATCTCAAGGCCTCCGAGGGCGTGGAGGTTTTCCGCGCCCTGGTGAAAAAGGCCGATGTGGTGGCGGAGGGATTCCGCCCCGGGGTGATGGACAAGCTGGGCGTGGGATACGAGCAACTCCGGCAGGTCAATCCGCAGATCATCCTCGCCAGCATTTCCGGTTACGGACAGGATGGCCCGTTGCGCGAGCGCGCTGGTCACGACATCAATTACCAGGCGCTGGCGGGCACGTTGGCCATGCTGGGCGAGCCCGATCATCCGCCCGCGTTTCCGGGCGTGCAGGTGGCGGATATCGGCGGCGGCGCGCTGTTTCCGGCGATTGGAATTCTGTCGGCGCTGCACGGGCGCCAGCGCACCGGCAAGGGGCAGTGGCTGGATTTCTCGATGACCGAAGGCGCGGCGGCGTTTCTGACCATGGCCCATGGCGCGCGGGTCGAGACGGGCAGGTTCCCCTTGCGCGGCAAGGAGCGCTTGAGCGGCGCTGTGCCCTGCTACGCCATCTATGGAACGCGCGACGGCAAGGCCATCGCCCTGGGCGCGCTGGAACCCAAATTCTGGGAGGCGTTCTGCGCCGCCATCGGCCGCGACGATCTGAAAAACGACGGCCTGCTGACGGGCGAGGCGGGCGAACGGGTCCGCCGCGAGGTCCAGGCGGTCATGAACACCCGCGCCCGCGATGAATGGATGGCGATTCTGGAAAAGGCCGATTGCTGCGCCGAGCCGGTTCTTGAAGGCGAGGAGTTGATCAACCACCCGCAGCATGTCCACCGCGGCCTGTTCTTCGACATGGAACTGGACGGCGAACGCTATCCCCTGATGGCCACGCCCATCCACAGTCTGCCCAACAAACAGAAGCCGCGCCGCGATCCGCCGCCCAGGTTCGGCGAACATACCTGGCCGGTGCTCAAATGGATTGGCTACCGGCAGGCGGATATCCAGCGCCTGATGGAAAGCGGCGTGGTGTATTGCGCTCCCGGTTTTGACAAGGAAAAACACCCCAGCCGGCCTTGATCCGTGATCCGCCGCTCCGGACCGCTTCTCCCTCGCGTTGACGGGCCCAGGCCCGGGAGGGCGCCGTTGCTCCGCGCCGGTCTTGCGGCGGCCCTTTTCGGCATGATGGCCGCCTGTGAAGAGTGCCGGATGGAATTTGACTGGTTCAAACCGGGGGTTCCCGCTGGCGCCGCTTCGGATCAGGAAGTGGAGCACCGTCTCCCGGCCGCCGGGTTGAAGCAGGTGCTGATCGAGAATCCCTGGGGGGATGTGCGGGCGGGCCCGGCGGCGGATGGGGAACTGGTCTTCAGGGGCGTCAAGATCGCGAGGCCCGGTCCCGGAGAGGACAAGGAAAAAGCCTTCGAGGCGGTGACCTTTGAAGTGCTGGCGCTGGGCGACGAAGCGGCCATCAAGCCGGTCGCCCTGCGCAAGGATCGGCTGGAACTGCTCGACCGGGTGGATATCTCCGCGGAAATTCCCGCCTCTCCCGCGCTGTTCATCAAGGCGCGCGATGGCGATGTCGTGTTGCAGCGGCTGGAAGGCGCCATCGAGGCGGATCAGGACGAAGGCGATTTCGAAGCCGTGGAGACGGGGCCCCTGATCGCCCGCCTGGGGCGCGTCAACCTGAAACTGCGCGACCCCGGCGGCGCCGTCAGCATCGAGATCAGAAAGGGCGACGCCCTGCTGGAATGGCGGAGCAACCCCGCGGCGCCGCTGCGGTTGCGGGTGCGCGAGGGATCGGTCCGCGTGCTGGTCCCGCCGGATTTCAGCGGCCGGTTCGAACTGAAATCACCCCAGCCGGTGAAACAGGCGGTGGCGGGCGGCAGCGGCCCCCTCGTCCAGATTGACGCCGGCGGCGGCGTTTCCGTTGAAAAACGCGGGGAATAATCTCCCTCGACCCGGAGTCCGCGTCAGGGCATAATCCCCGGGCGTGTTCATTCCCCACCCCGGAGCCAGCCATGAAGTTCTCCCTGTTCTACGAAATGCAGATCAGCAAACCGTCCCGCGCCACGGAAGCCCAGCTTTTCCGCGATTGTCTGGAACAGGCGGTCTTCGCGGAGCAGTTCGGCTATCACTGCATCTGGGAGGTTGAACACCATGGATTGTACGAATACTCGCATTCCTCCGCGCCGGAGGTGTTTCTGTCGTTCGTGGCGGCGCGCACCAGCCGCATCCGCATTGGCCATGGCGTGACCCTGCTGCCGCACCGGTACAACCACCCCATTCGCATCGCCGAGCGCATCGCCGTGCTGGATATCCTGTCGGGCGGGCGGGTGAACTGGGGAACCGGCAAAAGTTCGTCGCTGGTGGAGCAGATGGCGTTTGAAAACGACCTCAAGACCCTGCACGACCAGTGGCTGGAAGCGGTGGAGATGATTCCGCGCATGTGGAGCAGCGATGTGTTCACGCACAAGGGGCGTTTTTTCAATATCCCGCCCACCCAGGTGATCCCCAAGCCCGTGCAAACCCCTCACCCCCCGATCTTCGCGGCGTGCTCCAAGCCGGAATCCGCCGTTCACGTCGGAAAGCTGGGGTTGGGCGCGCTCAACTTCGCGTTCGGTTCCGACGATTTCCTGACGCAAAAGGTGCGCGATTACCGCCAGGCGGTGGAGGCCGCCGCGCCCGTGGGCCGTGCGAAAAACAACCATTTCGCCTGCACCCCCGCGACCCTGGTGCTCCGCGATGATCGCAAGGCGTGTGAATACGGATTCCGCGGCGCCCGGTTTTTCCTGGAAAGCCTGAACCGGTATTACAGCGGCGGGGATCGTCCCGTGGGCGAACTCAACGTGCCGCGCGATTTCATGCCCGGCGATGAACTGGAGGAAGCCATGGCGGCGCGCAACCAGCCGGGTTCGCAGGTCTCCACGATTGTCGGCGATCCCGTTGCGGCGCGGGAGAGCGTGGCGCGCCTTGCCGATGTGGGCGTGGACGAACTCATTCTCGTGATGCAGATGGGCACGGTCCCCCACGAACTGATCATGGAGTCCATCCGCACCTTCGGCGAAGAGGTGCTGCCCCATTTCGCGTGACGGCGCGGACGGTCCGCGATATCCATTGAAGCCGCATCATTCCTTTCCGCCGCCAGCGTTTCGCGCGCGCGAACCCCGTGCTTGCCGCGCGGATGCGCGGCCTGATATCGTCCAAGTGAATTTCCTGCGGGACCAATGCGGATGAAACGGGCTATTCCCCTGGTGATCGGGATTGTGATCGTGCTCGCGGGCGGGCTGTACCTGTTTCTCCTCCGCGAGACCGGGCGGCCCGCCGTGCGCAATGAAGTCCCGGAAGAAAAGCTGCCGAAGCTGTTGCAGATCATCCCCGCCCGCACCAAGCCCGCGCTCGTCGCCTGGACCAGCACGCCGGGGGCCGACTGGGATTTTTACGCCGGCATGCCGCTGCGCAAGGCCGCCGCCCGCGCGGATCGCTTCCGCCAGTTCCTGTCGGACAAACTGGGCGCCCATCCGGTGCTGATGCGGCTGCTGGAGGCGCGCGAGGCCGACGGCCAGTTTGTGCGCCTGTTCGCGCGCGGCGCTGGCGGCGCGGTCTATCTGATTGACGGCAAGCCGCACGCGCTGCTGGTGGCGGAGGCGGATCCCGCATTGCTGGCCGCCGGGAAAATATTCCAGAGCTACTGGAGCGACGCGGACAGCGCGGAGTTCACCGTCGAAAACACCGTTTGCGTCCACCTGTACAAAAAGGGAACCAAAGACCCCCTGCTGCACTACGCGGTGATGGGCTCCTGGCTTGTCGCGTCCGATCACCAGCCGCTTCTCGAAGAAACCGTGGCGCGGGCGCGCGGCCGCGAAATCGAGGGGCTGATGGATCTGAAGGTCTTTCCGCAACTCAAGGGAGACGGCAAAACCGATCGCCTGCTGGGCGTCAATTCGGAATGGCTGAAAGAGCGGTCCGGCGTGCAGAAGCTGGTATTGACCTCGGTTCCCGGCGATCCGGCGGGGCAGGCGCGCATTGCCTGGGCGCTTCCGGAAGGCGTGACCGTGACCGCCGGAACGGTTCCGCCGGGCCATCTGGACGCCGTGCCGGCCACTGCGGCGATTTACGTCTCCTGGTCGCCGGCGGCGGATCTGTGGCGCTTCCACGTGGGCGAGTGGCCGGGAGAGACCATCGCCCATTACATCGCCGGCAAGCAGTACGGCGGCGTCAACACGGAGAATATGTCCTTGCTGACGGGCTCCGCCGCCGCCGTGGCGGTTCAGGAAACCCGTTTCAACGATCTGGGTCATTATATCCCCCGCCTGGCGCTGTTGCTGGATTCCAAGGACCCGGGGCTGCTGGCCAGCGCCATCCGCGCCTTTCTGGAAGCATCGGTGT
This sequence comes from Myxococcota bacterium, assembly GCA_022072125.1. Classification (GTDB taxonomy): domain Bacteria; phylum Myxococcota; class JAJVIH01; order JAJVIH01; family JAJVIH01; genus JAJVIH01. Next base: position 202,484 of record JAJVIH010000016.1, read on the forward strand.
CGGAGGGCTACCGGGGCAACGACGACCGCGTGAATGGCATGCGCCTGGCGCATTTTGAACGCGGCTCCAGCGAGCCGAAACCCGGCGTGCTTCAGCTCAGGAATGGCGTGGCGGCCTCGCTGGACAAGGACATGCTCAAGGCGCTGGCGGACACCGCCGCGGGCGGCCAGTTGTCGCTGGGCGCCGCCAATGTCTTCCAGAACATGAAAGGCGATGTTTACCTGCGCATTCATGGTCCCACCATGCGGGCGACCATGGACAGCTACCTGAGCAGCATCGCCCGCCGCCTGCCGCGCGGCGCCGACACCTTCGCGGGCGGCGACGTGCTGGCGCTGGCCATGGCCGCGCTTGAATTCCAGACCCTGGACGCCGTGGTGGATTACGAACCCGGGAAGGCCTCCGGCGTGTTGCGCTTCCGCCGCGCCCCGTGATTTCCCCCGGCTTTTGTGAAGACCCGGCGGCTGGGGTATTCTCCCGGTCCATGCGCAACCTTCCCCTCCATTTGATATGCGCTGGTCTGGCGGCGGGTGCGTTGTTGTACCCATGCTCCGGGCTGGCCGGCGACTCCGCGAGTCCGGCGTCCAACCAGACGCCGGACCTGATTCCCGGCATCGAACCGCCGAAGAGCGACAGCCCCGAGGCCCTCAACTATTTTGAGCGGGCGCGCACTTTCGAGATGTCCGGCCGGCTGGATTCGGCGGCTGAGTACCTGGAGAAGGCGATCAAGGCCGACAGCAAATTCGCCGACGCCTGGCTGCTGCTGGGACGCATCCGCGCGATGCAGAAGAACAATCCGGAAGCCATCCGGGTGCTGCAGAACGGCATTGAAGCCGCCCCGGACAAGGCTGAACTCTACCTGGTCCTGGGCATGCTCTACGACATGGAAGGCAACCATTCGGCGGCGCGGCTGATTTACCGCAAGGGACTGGCCCGCCAGAAGGATTATTTCGAGTTGATCGTCGAACTCGCCGACACCGAGCTGATGTTGGGCCACGTGAAGGAATCCATCGAACTGCACCAGCGGGCGGTGGAGTTGCAGCCGTGGAATCCCGATCCCAAGATCAACCTGGGCTACGCGCTGATGCGCGGCAAAAAATTCGACGAGGCCATTGAATCCCTGCGCAACGCCATCCTGCTGGAAAAGCGGACCGGCCGTCTGGGCAAATCCGCGGCGGCCGCCTACGCGCATCTGGGCGACTGTTACGGCGCCAAAAAAGACTACAAAAAGGCGCTGGACGCCTACCGCATGTCGCTCAAGCTCGATGACAAGCAGGGGCGGGTCTACTACCACATGGGATTGCTGCTGGCCGCGACTGGACAATATGACACCGCGGAGACCGCGTTCGAGAAGGCCATCATGCTCGATTACCGGGACCCCGCGGTGCTGGCCAGCCTTGGCTCGCTGGAACTGCGCCGCGAGGACTACGACAACGCGCTGGCGCATTTCGAGAGGGCGCTGGTGGAAGCGCCGGATTACTTCCGCGCGCATTACAGCATCGCGCTGATTCGCATCGCCAGGGAGCAGTGGGCCGAAGCGGAGACTTCCCTGAAGGAGGCGCTGCGCATCCAGCCGGAGGACCCCAACGCCATGGCCAGCATGATTGATGTGCTGCGCAAGTTGGATCGCAAGGCGGAAGCGGATGTACTGGAGAAAAAATACCTGCTGCTCAAGGGCGCGAAGGGACCGCCGCCGCCGCGCCCCACCCCCGGCGGCAAAAAGCCCACGCCCTGAATCCATCAAACGGCGATGCCGGGCGGATAGTCTTGCTTCCAGCGGAGAAATGCGCCGCCAATTACCCCACGCGGGTATTAAAATCCTGGAGTGATCGCCCCGGATTGTCACAAAACAGTCACCGGTCCTTTTCTTTTCTCCCGCGTGAAATATTTTGTTGACCATGGGCGTCTGAATCGCATAGGTTCCGCGCCCTGTTCGCGGGAGTCCCCGGCGGAATCGGCCGCCGAGTACTGGCGATAGCTGGTTCTGGTTGTATCTGTACCTGGATGGCCGCTGCACTGACTGCTCTACCTGTTTCGGGGCGTGACTCGATCGCGGGGCGGCAGGTGCGTGCGCCGCTCTTCGAGTCCATCCAGGCGTTTGTTCATCGCAACCAGGCCGTTTTTTACTGTCCCGGCCACAAGGGCGGGCGCACCCTCCCCGAAGAGTTCAAGCGCAATATCGCGGCCTGGGATATCAACAATCTCCCGGAAACCGATACGCTGCATTGCCCTTCCGGTCCCATCCTGGAAGCGGAAGAACTGCTGGCGGAAGCCTACGGCGTGGACAAATCCTTCATCCTGGTGGGGGGATCCACGGCGGGGAATATCGCCGCGATCATGTCCGCGGCGGGCCCGGGCCAGAAGCTGCTGGCGCCGCGCAACGCCCACAAATCCGTGATTGCGGGCATTGTGTTGTCGGGGGCGCAGCCGGTGTGGATCACACCGGAGTTCGATGCGGGGCTTGGCATCGCCCATGGCCTGTCCGCCGCCAGCGCCGGCGAGGCGTTCCACAAGCACCCGGATGCGCGCGCTCTTTTCGCCCTGAATCCGACTTATTTCGGCGCCACGCCGGATATCCGCGCGTTGCTCCGGATCAGCCAGGAACATGGCGTTCCCCTGCTGGTGGACGAAGCGCACGGCCCCCATTTTCATTTCCACCCGGAACTTCCCCTCGCCGCGGAAGACGCGGGGGCCTGCGCCGTGGTTCAGAGCACCCACAAGATACTCTCCGGCCTCAGCCAGGCGGCGGTGTTGCACCTGCGCACGGAGCGCCTGGCGGAGACCCATGTCCGCAAGATGCTGCAGTTGATCCAGACCACCAGTCCGAATTTCGCGGTCATGGCCTCGATTGATCTGGCCCGCCGCCAGATGGCGCTGGATGGCGAGGCCCTGTGGACGGAAGTCTTGCGCCTCGCGCGTGAGACCCGCGAGCGTCTGCGCGCCATTCCGGGCCTGCGCCTGCTGGAGAAACCCCCATTCCGGGAGGGCGGCGGCTTCGTCAATCTCGACGAAACCAAAATCGTCATGGATGTCACGGAACTGGGCTGGAAGGGCCATGAAGCCCACGAATTTCTCAACAGGCGGGACGTGCAGCCCGAGGTCTCCGGCGAGTCCTATGTGCTCTGCATCATGACCGTGGGCAGCAATCAGGAAGACTGCGATCGCCTGGTTGCGGCCATGCAGGCGCTGGCCCGCGGCAAACCGCCCGCCCGCATTCAGGAAGGCGAGGTGGACCCGGCCGTGGTGTTGAGCCGCATGCCCCGCGTCGAAATGACCCCGCGCGACGCCTTTTACGCGGAGACCGTCACGGTTCCCTTTGACGCCTCGAAAGGGCGCGTTTGCGCCGAGGTGGTGACCCCATACCCCCCAGGCATTCCGGTGCTGATGCCCGGCGAGATCATTGATCGCGACACGCTCGATTTCCTCCGGCAAGTGCTGATGGCCAGACGCCCTGTCAGCGCTTCCGATCCAACCCTGGGCGTCCTGAGGGTCGTACGATGAGCAAGCAGAACCTGACCATTCACGAAGCGCTGCATCCTCCGCCAGCCGGTGGTCCGACCGCGGACTTCGAGCAGCACGAGTCCAATGTGCGCAGCTACTGCCGGTCTTTTCCCGCGGTTTTCGTCAAGGGAAAAGGTTCTCTGCTCACCGCCGAGGACGGCAAACAGTATATTGACTTTTTCGCGGGGGCCGGCGCGCTCAACTACGGCCACAACCCCGATTTCATCAAGGAGCGCCTGATCCGCCACCTGGAAGAGGACGGCCTGACCCACGCCCTCGACATGTACACGGCGGCCAAGCGCGAGTTCATCCACGAATTTGTTCACACCATCTTGCAGCCGCGCGAACTGGATTACCGCATCCAGTTCTGCGGACCCACGGGCGCCAACGCGGTCGAGACCGCGCTGAAGCTGGCCCGTCTGGTCAAAAAACGCCCCACCATTGGCTCGTTCACGGGCGGATGGCATGGCATGTCGGCAGGCTGCCTTGCGGTGACCGGCAACCGCGAGAACCGCGCCTCGGCGGGAATCGCGCTGGCCAACTCGGTTTTCTTTCCATATCCGGCGGGGCCCACCCACGTCCCCAACACGCTGGAGTACATGGACGCCATCTTCAGCGACGCCAACTCGGGACTCGACCTGCCCGCGGCGATCATTCTGGAGACCGTGCAGGGCGAAGGCGGCATCTATGTGGCGCCGCCGGAATTTCTCCGCGGCCTGCGCGAACTCTGCACCCGCCACGGCGTGCTGCTGATCGTGGATGACATCCAGGCGGGCTGCGGCCGCACGGGAGACTTCTTCTCCTTCGAGCGCGCGGGCGTCACGCCGGACATCGTGTGCCTGTCCAAGTCCATCGGCGGTTACGGCCTGCCGATGTCCCTCGTGCTGATGAAGCGCGATCTCGACATCTGGAAGCCTGGCGAGCACACGGGCACCTTCCGCGGCAACCAGCTCGCCTTCATCGCGGCCAAGGCGGCGATTGAGCGTTACTGGAGTTCCTCCGCGTTCACCAGAGAGATTCTGCGCAAGGGCGGCCTTGTGGAGCGCACCCTGCGCCAGCGCATCGCCCCGCTCCATACGGGCATCGAAGTGCGCGGGCTGGGACTCATGTGGGGAATGGACTTTGCCCGGGCGGGCGGTCCGGCCGTCGCGAAAGAGATCTCCCGCCGCTGCTTCCAGCGCGGGTTGATCGTCGAGCGCTGCGGCCGCGACGACACCGTGATCAAGCTGCTGCCGCCGCTGACCATCGAGGACGCCGTGCTCAACCAGGGCTTGCAGATTCTGCACGACGCCGTCCGCGAGGTCGCCGCCGAACCGCGTACGGAGATCGCGGCGGGAGGCGCGGCGACTCCATGGAATTCATTCCGGCTCCGCGCCGCCCGCCGCTGAGGCGGACCATCCGTCTATCCGGCTCCGCAGCGCGCGCCATTCAAACACGCGGACGCAGTAGAGTTGGAAGACGGGCGGGCTGCCGGAAGCGCAGCGCCCGTCCTCCGGAACTTCCGGACGGCGGAAACCATTCTGCTGCTCGGCCGCGCTGAGTTCCTCGTCCATCCGGGCCAGTTCGGCCCGCAGTTCCCCCAACGGTCCGCTGTCCGCGCTTTCCCGCAGGACAGCGGACGTTTTTTTGCGGACGCGGCGGAGCAGTTTCAGGGTCTGCCCGAATTCCGGGTCGAGTTTCTTGTCGCGGTTTTCCACGCGCGCCGATTCGATGTCCTCGATCATGCCTTCGGCGGCCAGCATGCGGGCCGCCACCAGCACCTCGCGGATCGGCGCCGCCGGACGGAACAGCAGTTCGCCCAGCGCGTCCTCCGCACCGGGCGGATGTTTGGCCGCGGCCATCAGCACCGCATATTTCACCACCCGCGGATGCTGGCTGCGGAATCCCGCCAGCAGTCCGGCGTGCGCCTCGCTGTCCTTGCGCTGCGAAAGGGTGAAGACCGCCTGTAGTCCCGTCACTTCGTCATCGCCGGACATGGCCTTGATCAGGCGCTCGTTGCTCCAGGTGGCCATTTCATCCACGGTGAGCGGGGGGGAACGCGCCTGCACCACGGGCAGGGGATCAATGGGAATGGGCGCGGCCGCCGGATCCGGCTCAACCGGGCGCGCGGCGGCGGCTGGCGGCTGTGGCGGTTGCTCCCGGCATCCGGCGGATATGGCGATCACCGGCGACAGCAACACAAACAGGGAAATGCGCCTCAGCGTTTTTTTCGCGTCCGCCATTCGAGAGAACTCGCGGCGGGGATGCGGTCCGCTGGCGGGCAGGGCGGCGTTTGTTCCCGGTTGAAGGAATGGCGCCGCCGTGGCGGAGATGATTCCCTGTCGCGCCGTGATATTCCCCTTCACTTCTTCCATTGCGAACCTCAATCCCGGTCCGGGGGCGTCAACCCCTTTTCATTTCTCGCGGGATGGGCGGGGGAAATGAAGAGGGCTGGTTCAGATCATCCGCGCGATGCTGGCGGCGCCGCGATTTTGCGGATTCCCCCTCCGCGCCGCAAGGCGCGGAGGGGGAATGCCGGTGTCAGGAGGCAAGGGCGGGGTTCGCAAGATCAGTTCAACATGGCGAAGGTTAATCTTACTTGATGTCGCGGCGGTGAAAGACCGCCATGGCCAGCGCCAGCACGCCGCAGGAATAGGCGGCGGCGTACAGCGCCGCGAACAGGTGATACGCGGGTGGAATCACCCCCCCCGCCGCGATGAAATCGGCGATGGCGAAACGCCCGCTGTTGGGCAGAATCCAATAGACGGCTTTGAACACCATCTGGAGGGCCGGGAAGGCGATTTTTTTGTTGAGCGCCAGAACATCTTGCGAAAAGGCCCCCGCCAGGGTGACGCCGATGGAATACAACGAAGCCAGCAGGGGCTGCGTGTAGATGGCGAACATGGCCGACAGGGCGGCGACCGGTGCGATGCGCAGACAGGAGTGAACCGCCGGCATGAACGGCAACTCGATGGGAACGCCGGATTTCAGGGCGATCAGAACAATCACCAACGCGGCGGCGAGCAGATGAGCGGCGATCGCGGCGGCGCCGATCATCCAGACGCCCAGCATACGGCCGGACAGGTAGGCGAAGCGGCTGACCGGCCTCGACAGGTAATTGGCGATCTCCTTGCTCTCCACGTCCCGGCCGATGGTGATGGCGTTCAGGAATATCACCAGGAACGAGGCCGCCTGCGCCGCCCAGCGGACAGCTCCTCCCCAGGCCTGGGCAGGCGTGGCGCGCACCCACGCGATATCCGCCAGCACCAGCAGGACAACCAGAAGACCCAGCAGCAGAACCGCCGCGCGGGCGCCCGCATCGCGCCACGACATGCGCCAGGTCAGTTGGGCCATCCTCCACGTCATGACTGCATCGCCTTGAGCAATAGGGTTTCCAGGGATTGTTCCCCGCGCTGGATTTCCAGCGGGACCTGATTTTCCTGCTTCAGCAGCGCAAGAAAAGGCTCCAGGCTGCGCGAGGGAATTTCCACTTCATGGAACGACGGACCGGTGTTGATTTTCCCTCCGTGGTTTTTCACGGCTTCCGCCGCGGCCGGGGACAGGGTTTGCAGGGCCAGCGTCACCATCGCATCTCCCTGCTGCGAGGCCAGCAATTCCGCCGGAGTTCCTTCCAGCACCATGCGGCCTTTGGAAAGCAACCCCACCCGGTCGGCCATCGCCTCGATATCCGGCAGGATATGGGTGCATAAAAACACCGTGGCGCCTTCCTTGCGGCGGCGCAGGATCAAATCGCGGATTTCCTTCCGGCCCATCGGATCCAGCCCGCTTTGAGGTTCGTCCAGAATCAGCACCTTCGGATTTCCCACCAGCGCGGCCGCGATGGACAGCCGCTGCGTCATGCCCTTGGACAAATCCCGCACCAGGGTGTCGCGCGCCGCGGCGATGCCCGCCTGTTCGAGCAATCCTTCCACATCCAATGGCGGAGCGTTTTTGCCAAGACCCAGCAGCGAATGGTGAAACTCCAGATATTCCTTGCAGGTCAGTCTGGGCGGGATGCGCGGAAACTCCGGCAGGTAGCCGATCCCTTCCCGTGACTTCGGATTGGCCGGGTCCCGCCCGAGGATGGTCACCCGCCCGGCGGTGGGTTGAACCAGACCCAACATGATGGTGATCAGCGTGGACTTACCGGCGCCGTTATGTCCCACCAGGCCATAAATCTGCCCCTCCATGGCGTGCAGGGACACATCAAACAGGGCGTCCACCCGTTTGGCCAGGATGCCCACCCGGTAATGTTTGCTGACTCCCTCTGCGCGGATGATCGCTTCCATGGTCAATCCACGGGTCTCCGGATGCGGGCCGGTTTTGGACAGACAAATTTTTCGCCCTGGTGTTGCAGGTTGGAGAGCTTCTCCTTGCCGAACAGGATAAACCGGTTTCCAACGGTGCTTCTGACCTCGCCTTCCTCGTTGAGTTCAAATTGTCCGCCGGTTGGATCCGCGGGAATCTGTTGAAGATCGCCCTTGGCCACGAGTTCCTGGAGATTCAGGGGCGCCCGGCCTTCGCGCTGCCGGAACGCCGCAACCAGTTTGTCCAGCCGGTTGATGATCTCCTGCATGTCAATCAGGCGGAGGCGTTCCGCGAAATCCCGTTCGATCTCCCGCCGCTTCTCCGGCGTGAACTTGAGATTTTTGTTCCCGAGCATGTCCTTCATCTGCGAACGGACCATCTCACGGGCGAAATTCATGTCTCCGCTTTCGGCGGCCAGCCGGCTGGCCAGTCCGCGAATCTGTCCGGGAGCCGTGGGATTTTCGCTCGCCAGCTTCATGTAGCGCGCGGCGGCGGCGAAATCCCCAAGATGAAAATAGGTGTTGAACGCCAGGAAAAACGCCGGCTCCCAATCGGTAATCCCGCCTTCGATTCCCCGTTTCATGATGCAGTTGGCCTTGAGGATCAGATCGGCCCTGCGCGCCCGGGTCAGGGCGTAATGGTACACGAAATACTGGGTAAGAAATCCCGGATCCAGTTCCGTGGTGATGGCGCCGTATCCCCAGGCGTCCTGGAAATCCACTCCCCGCTCGCCGTTTTTCGACGATCCGGCGTACTGAATCGCCCCAAGCCAATAGAAGTCGCTGACGATCTGCCGGAATCCCAGGCTCAGCTCCAGCAGCGGTATGGGGGGCGGCAATACCGGCCGGTCAGGCGGGACTTCCGTCGCCGACATCTGGGTCTCCATCCCAATGTCAGCGGCGATGGCGGCGCCCAGACAGGCAAGGACCACGCCCAGCCATCCCATTTTGGCGGCGAAAGCATTCATTGGAGTTTGTTGCGCCAGTCCGCAAGCAGGTTTTTCCACGCCGGGAGATCCACCTGCAGAACTTCATGGCTGTATGGTTCAGTATCCACCGAGGGATGATAGTCAAGGCCTTCCGCCAGGGCAATCGCTTTCGCCAGGCCATCCACGGCCTCCCGCCGGCGGCCTGTATCCCACAACAGCCGGTATTTCAGGTCATGAGCCGCGAAATGGTTGCGCTCAATGGCCAGCGCCCGGTCTGCTTCATCCAGCGCCTTCTGGTTCTCGCCCGCGGCGGCCAGCAGTTTCGCCAACGCCAGCCGGATGATGACATGGGTTGGATTGAGCGCCAGCGCCTTCCGGTAATTCTCTTCCGCCAGCGAGACATACATGGGCTCGCGGGTCTGGCGCAGGGCTGCATGATAGGTTTCCGCCAGACCCAGCCAGGCTTCATCGGACCGGGGATTCAGCAGGGCGGCCCTTTTGTAACGGCCTTCCGCGCTTTCAATGGCTTTTGGCGTCTTGTGCTGTTTGTGCAGGGAGAGAAACAGCGCCCCCAGGGAAAGGTGCAGGCGGGCGTTGGTGGGGGCGAAATTCAGGGCGCCCGCCATTTCTTCAATGGCTCCTCCGCTGTCTCCCGCGGCGAGTTTCTTCTGGGCGCGGTCCATGCTCCAGATCGAGATCACCGCCGCGAACGACCAGTAGATCATCAACAGGGACAACAGCGTCAGGCCGGCCCAGGCCCACCGGACAGGCGCCTCAATCCGCTTTTCATCCGCCGGCGGCTGACTGGACGCCAGTCCGGTCAGCAGTCCCGTGACCACCAGCATCCATTCATGCGCGAACGGATCGGCGAATTGCCCATGCACCGCGAACGGAACAAAAACCGCCAGCAACCGCGGTCCTCCACCGCTTTTCCAGATGCGCCGGATCAGAATCCCCAGCGCCGCCAGCGCCAGCAACAAGCCGGGGATTCCGGTCTCCGCCGCGTAATGCAGAAAGAGATTGTGGGGAGTCGCGGCGCGCCGTGAATATTGGACGTAGGGATTGCTCGTGGGCTGGGCGTATTGTTCCGCCGCGTACCGGTAATTGCCCAGCCCCACGCCCAGGGGATTTTCGCGGATGGTGATCAACCCCTGTTTCCAGATGAATGTGCGATCCCAGGCGAAGATATCCTTGCCTTCCGACAATTCGCGAATGCGTCCGCTCAATGGATTGGGAATCAGAATCAGCGCGGACAGCACCACTGCTCCGGTCAATCCCAGGGCGGGAACCGCCACGCGAAACCGGAGGTGGGCCAGGATGGCGGCGGCGTATCCCGCCGCCAGCGCGACCGCCCCCCCGCGGGATGCGGTGAGCAGCACCAGCATGGCGCCAATGCCTGTATTGGCGAGCGCCAGCCAGGGAAAATCCGCATCCCGGGATGAGTTTTCATGCCTGGATCGCCACCCCGCAGGAAGTTTTTTGTCCGCCAGCCAGGCGATCATCCGTTCAAAACCGGCGCTGGAAGCGATGGCGCAGGCCAGCGCGAAATCATTGGGATTGGTGAACGATCCCGCATTGCGGACCACGCCGCCGGACAGGGTGGAAATAACCGCGTGGGTCAGCAGGAAGATCAGAAAGGCGATGTCAATGGCTTCCGGAACAAGCGGCGAGGCCTGGGCGAGTTCGCGGGCGGCGAAACCGGTCAACAACGCGGCGGCCCAGACCACCACCCAATGCCATGCGACATACTGGTATCCGGCCATGAGCCACCCCATCAGGAGCGAGGCGGAAAACAGACCCGCGGCGATCAAGGCCCCGCGCGTGGCGGCGAAGCGGGAACCCGCGGACAGCGCCAAGACAGACAGGGCCACGGCGATCAGTACGGCGAAAGCGGATTCGGCGGCATGGGTCCCCCCGCTCAGGAGCGGACCGGCGATGACCAGCAGAAACGCCAGAACCACGAAAACAAGTTGACGCCGGGTAATATTCCTGCTCCGGATGAAGGTCTACTGGCAGTCTGACAAACTTTGGGTGGGAGGGGAATTGTCGTTGGTTTTCCACCCGGACATGGTGGTGTCGTCGTCCGCGTTTCCCCAGGCGATGATGGTGTAGGCGTTGGCGGTGACCGCCGCGATTGCCGCGTGAGGATGCCCCGTGCAATCGGTTTGCACCGCGGTGTTGTTGGCGTTGGTCAGGGCGCGCGATGCGATGATCGTGGCGCCGTCGCAGACGGCGTAGCGGGAGGTATCACGGGTGATGCTGAAACCGATGGTGGCCAGGTTGTCGTAGTGGTTCTTTTCGGCGAACCAGCCGCCCATGTTGGCGTTCAGCGTCGCCAGGGTTGATTTCGCCTCGGTTTCCTTGGTCCGGCAACTGAAAGACAGGTAGTTGGGGATCGCGATCGCGGCCAGAATGCCGATGATCGCCACCACGATCATCAGCTCAACAATGGTGAAACCGGATCTGGCGGACTGCGTGCTCAGGAAATTCCGTTTCATCATCCACTTCCGAAGCAGTTCACAGGGGGGGGCTTTTTCGCACGAAGAAAGCCCTGGGGAAACCCAGGGCTTTCGATTGGACAGAGCGGACGCTTGCGAATTACGCGCAGTCCGAAGCGGCCGACTGAGCGGGCGCGCTGGTGTTGTTCACGTCCCAGTGCGACATGGTGGTGTCGTCATCCACGTTGCCGGTCGCCAGAACGGTGAACTGGGTGCGGCTGTTGGCGGCGGTCTTCGGGTTGCCGGTGCAGTCAGCCTGAACCGCGGTGTTGTTGGCGTTGGACAGAGCCTTGGAGTCAATGGTGTTGGTGCCATCGCAGTAGGCGTAACGCGAGGAGTCGCGCTTCTGGTCGAAGCCAACGGTGATCAGGTCGGAGTAGGTCTGCTTCTCGTTGAACCAGGCTTCTTCAGCGGTCTGGGCGGAGGCCAGCATGCCCTTGGCTTCCGACTCCTTGGTGCGGCAGGTGAACCGCAGGTAGTTGGGGATCGCGATCGCGGCCAGGATGCCGATGATGGCGACGACGATCATGAGCTCGACAAGGGTGAAACCGCCATTTTTCTTCAGATTACGCATGGTAATTCTCCTGATGGTTGTTGTTGCTGCGCTGTTGGCCGTCAGGCGAACCCAGAATGGACTCCACCCTCTCAGCCCCCCACGTTGGTTTTTCCACCGTGTTAGCCAAAGCATGTTCAATTGCCGTGCCAGATTTTTATTTCACCAGAAGTTATTTTATAAGATATTGATAAATATAAATATTTTATTTTTATCCCCACGCGCCGCCCAGGTCATTCCTGAATCCGGCCCCAAAAGTGTCAGAGTCAATTTTTGTCCCGGGGGTTTTCTGTGACGTTTTTTGTCTGCGCGCTTCAATATGATTGAATCGCCAGAGGGTTCTTTCAGATTCAATATGAATGCAATTGACCGCATTTTTCATGTGAATGCATCAAACTACCCGCCATGAAGTCACAGGCGGATATTCAATCTCCATTGAAACTCTTGGCGTCTGATTCAGGCCAGTCTGGATATATGCGCCGCCGGTCCGGAAAAGCCAAAACCCCCGGAAAACCGGGGGTTGAAAATGGGGATGCGAAGGAACCGGGGAATCAGGCGCAGTCGGAGGCCGTTGTCTGGGCTGGCGAACTGATGTTGTTCACATCCCAGTGCGACATGGTGGTGTCGTCATCCACATTGCCCGTCGCCAGGATGGTGAAACTGACCCGCGAGTTGGCGGCGGTTTTGGGGTTGCCCGTGCAATCATTTTGCGTGGCGGTGTTATTGGCGTTGGACAGCGCCTTGGAGAAAAAGGGCGCGGTTCCGTCGCAGTAGGCGTAACGTGTGGAATCGCGTTTTTGGCCGAATCCCACCGTGTTCAGATCGGAATAGGTCTGCCTTTCGTTGAACCACGACTCCTCGGCCACCTGCGCGGAGGACAGCATCGCCTTGGCTTCGGATTCCTTGGTGCGGCACGAAAAACGCAGGTAGTTCGGGATGGCGATGGCTGCGAGAATACCGATGATGGCCACGACGATCATCAATTCGACCAAGGTGAAACCGCCGTGATTCCTTGAGTGCTTCATGGTGACTCTCCGTGCGGGCAAACAGCCTGCCATTCATTAAATCAATGTCTGGCAGCCCGCTTCAAAGGACATCTATTGTCATTGGCATGACCCGCATTTGTAGGTTATTCAAGAACCATGCCAAAGTACGGCAGACTGGTTGTTAATCCGATTAAATGAAAAAATTCATTACAAATCAGCTTGTTATATTCCCCATGGCCGGGCGAAGGACAAACCGGCTGGAATGGCGGCCCATGAAGGGCTGACGATTTTTGTCTCTGTTCGCCGGGTTGCGATTTTTGGGGGCTGTCCCTGGGGAGACCGGGGGAACTTCCGCCATCAATTATCATCAATACGGAAAGCTTATTCTTCCACCCTGGCCGGTTCTTCCGGCGGTTTGGGTGGTGGGACGATGCGGACCAGTTTGACGCGGGTGGGGGTGGCGTCAAGCACCAGGATCACCACGCCGTTTTCCAATTCCAGACGGGCGCCCGCTTCGGGAATGCGGCCCGCCCGCGCCATGCACAACCCGGCGATGCTGGTCCACTGATCGCTTTCCTCCAGGTCCAACTCGTATTCCCGGTTCAGTTCGCGGACCGGAACATTGCCCTGGGCGACAATGGAGCCGTCCGGATCCACCCGCATGGAATCGGTGGCGGCGGACTTGTCGTGTTCGCTGTAGATTTCCCCGACCAGTTCTTCCACCAGGTCTTCCATGGTGACGATACCCGCCACGTCGCCCGCCTCATCCACCACCACCGCCAGATGCCGCCGCTTGGCCTGCAATTCCAGCAGCAAATCGGAGGCGGTCATGGTTTCCGGAACAATCAACACCTTGCGGGCGACATCCTTCAGGTTGATGGGCTTTTGCTGAAGCGCGAGTTCCGCCAAGTCCTTCAGGGCGACGTAGCCGGTGATATTGTCCAGCACGCCGTCGAAAACCGGCATCCGGGTGTGTTTTTTTTCCAGAACGATGGCGCGCAACCGTTCGGGAGACGCCTTGATATCCACCGCCACCACCTGCCCGCGCGGCACCATGACATCGGATGCGGTCAGTTCCGCGAAGCCGAGGGCGCGCACCGCGATCTCCGCCGAATGGGTGTTGATGGCCCCCACCTTGGCGGCTTCATCCAGCAGGGTTTCCAGTTCCTCGCGGGACAGGCGGGCTTCGGTGAAGGAAGTGCGGTCGCCGAAGACGCCCAGCACGGCGTTGGAACTGATTGTCAGGATGCGCACCAGCGGGCGGAAAAGAAACGCCACCGCCTTGAGCGGCTGGCCAATGACGAGGGCGTAAGGTTCGGAGGCCCGCAACGCCAGGGATTTGGGCACCAGTTCGCCCAGCACCAGGGATGCAAACGACACCAGCAGCACCACCAGAAAGGATGCGGCGCCGCGCGACCAGCTTTCCGGCACGCCGGGAAGCTGGAATATCCGGGCCAGGTCGGAAGCGATGCGCGCCTCGCCATAGACCGCCGTTCCCATGCTGATCAGGGTGATGCAGACCTGAACCGTGGCGAGGAAGCGCTCCGGGTTGTCGCGCAACGACTGGACCGCCGCGGCGGCGGGATGGCCTTCATCCACCAGTTCCTTCAGCCGGCTTTTGCGCAGGGCGACGATGGCGATTTCCGCGCCGGTGAACACGCCATTGAGCAGCGTCAACACCAACAGAATAACCAGGTCGGATAAAATGGCGTTCCTCTCAGATGCCCGTTCAGGCGAAGATAACCAATCCGTTCCAGACCCCCCGGAGGGTCTGGAAGACGTGTTTGCACGGTCAATGCTACTTCAGCAAAGTAACACAGATGCGCCAGCATTCAAAATGACACGGGCGCGCGCTGCTTTTCCCTTCTCCGCGGATTTCCCATGTCCGGCAACCGCGAATCCGCCCGCGGCGTTGTCCTCCCCGCCGCCTCCGGCCGATTGTGAGCAAACACATGGAAGCGCGGGGCGCCAGCATGGACCCTGATTTCAGGAATGGATGAAGATGAATGTGGAGAATAAGCCAATGGAAATGGGGATGAATCAGGCGGTTCATGTGGAGTTTGGCCCCCGGGAACCGGCGGTTGCAGGCTCGTTTTACTTGGCCCATGGGGAAAAGCTGCGCCGGCAGCTCCGGGTGTGGCTGGCGAGCGATCAGCAGACCATCCCGGCCATCGCGGTGATGTCTCCGCACGCCGGCTACGTTTACTCCGGCGCGACGGCGGCTTCGGTATTCCGGCGGATACAGGTTCCAGAGCACGTGATGGTGCTGGGACCCAACCATACAGGCGCGGGGCCGGATGTCTCCGTGCGGTCCAGCGGCGAGTGGATCACGCCGGTGGGCGACGCGCCGTGCGACGAAGCCCTGTGCCGGGCCATCCTGAGGGAGGCGCCCATGGCGCGGGCGGACCAACTCGCGCACCGGCGCGAACATTCGATTGAAGTGCAGCTTCCCTTCCTGCTGGAGCGCAACCCGCGGGTGCGGATTGCGCCGGTGATCCTGGGGCGCCTGGATGAACCGCGGATCAGGGAGCTGGGGGTTGCGTTAGCCCGCGCCATCCGCTCCATGGGCGAGCCGGTGCTGATGGTGATCAGCAGCGACATGAACCATTACGAAAAGGCCGATACCGCGCTGCGCAAGGATGACTTGGCCTTGGAGCGTTTTCTCGCGCTGGACCCGGCGGGCCTGCTCGAAGTCACGCAGCGGGAGCAGATTTCGATGTGCGGGGTGATTCCCGCCGCCGTGGCGTTGCATGCGGCGCTGTCACTGGGCGCCAGCCAGGCGGAGCTGATCAACCACACCCATTCCGGCATGGTGAACGGCGACCTGTCACATGTCGTGGGATACGCCGCCGCCCGCGTCTGGTGAGGGGCTCCACCCGCCGTGCGCGGAGTCCTGTTCGCAGCGGGACAGAATGGGAAGGGCCTTCGCCACCGCGTCCAGCGACCCCACCAGAAACAGCTTGTCTCCGGCCTGCAGCGGTTCCCTGGGATCCGGGTTCTGGATGATCGCGCCGTTCCGCGCCATGGCGACAATGGTCACCCCGGTTTGTTGCCGGAGTTGCAGATCAGCCGGACTCATTCCCACCGGGCCCGAGGGTTCGACCACCACGGTTTCCACCTTGATTTCCGCGAGTTCCGGATGTTCCGCCCAGGCCTTTCTCGGCGCCGTCAGCCTGCGCTGGTACAGGCCTGTCTTGTCACGCGCGGCGTGGATGCGCTGATCAATGATGTTGCGGGGCAGGTCGAGCCGCCGCAACAGGCGCGCGATCATCTCGATGGAGCCTTCCAGTTCCTCCGCGACCACTTCGTTGGCGCCCGCCTCGAACACGTCCGCGCGCTGCTTGACGTAGCGGGTCCGGGTCAGGATGGGCACGTTCGGGGCGGCTTCCCGCGCGGCGCGAACAATGCGCTCGGTGGCCCGCTGATCGTTGATCAGCACGACCAGCGCGCGGGCGTTGCGCAGATAGGCGTGCGCCAGCACTTCGTGACTGGAGGCGTCGCCGTAATAAACATGGGGGGTGATCTGGCGCGCGGCGTGGATGGAGTCCGGGTTGATCTCGATGACCACGTAGGGAATCCCGCTGGCGGTCAGGGCTTCGGCCGTCAGCCTGCCCGCCAGGCCATAGCCCGCGATCACCACATGATCGTGCAGTTCGCCGGTCTTCCTGTCCGCTTCGTCAATGCCGCGTACACCAATCAGTTTTTCCAGCGGCGCCAGCAGGCGGGCGCCCGCGGAGACATGGGGCGCCACCCGCACGATGATCGGTGTCAGGAACATGCTGATGACGCCCGCGGAGAGCAACGGACGGACAAAAGCCTCGTCAGCCACCTTGCTTTCGACCCCCAGGGTCAGCAGCACGAAGCCAAATTCGCCGAACTGGGCCAATCCGGCGCCCGCCAGCCACGCCACCCGGGCGGGAAAGCGCAGCATCAGCGCCACCGCCGTGGCCAGGGCGCCCTTGAAAAGCAGAAATCCTCCAAGCAGGGCGGTGGTGAGCACAGGTTGTTCGAGCAGGGTCAGGGGATTGAACAACATGCCCAGCGAAACGAAGAAGACGCTGACAAAGGCGTCGCGCAAGGGACCGATATCCGTGGCGGCCTGCGCGCCGTAATCGGTGTCCGCGATCACCATTCCACCCAGAAACGCCCCTAGCGCAAGCGAAAGGCCCGCCAGCGAGGTCAGCCACGACGCTCCGATGCACACTGCAAGCACCGCGAGCAGGAACACCTCGCGCGAACCGGATTCGGCCACCGCGCGCAGGAACCGGGGAATCACCAGCCGGGCGCCGCCCACCACCGCGGCCACCACCGCGGCCGCCAGCGCCAGCGCCTTGCCCACCGCGGCCGCCGCCGGAACCGCGCCGGCGTCCGCCGCCAGCAACGGCGTGATGATCACCATGGGAACCACGCAAAGGTCCTGAAAAATCAGGATGCCGAGAATGATCCGTCCATGGGGCGCCTCCAGTTCGTTGCGCTCCTTGAGCGCGCGCAACACGATGGCGGTGCTCGATAGCGCCATCACGAATCCCAGCAGCACCGCGCGCGGCAATGGCATGCCGAAGAACAGCGCCACGCCAGTGGAAGCCGCCGCGGTCAGCGCCACCTGCAGCACGCCACCCAGCGCCGCCTGTCCCATCATGTTGCGCAGGCGGGAAAGGTTGAATTCCAGGCCGATGCTGAACAGGAGCAGCACCACGCCCAGCTCCGCCAGCACGCCGATGCTCTCCGGACTGCTCACCAGGCCTAGGCCATGGGGCCCCAGCAGAATGCCCGCCATGATCAGCCCGGCGACGGGCGGCAACCGCAGGTAGGAAAACACCACGGTCACGCCGGCGCCCAGGGCGGCGATCAGCGCCAGTTCTTCCAGTAAGGGAATATGTCCCATGAGCGTGGAATCCGGATCAGCGGAAATTGGAGCGATTGGCCGGGTCCGGGGGCGGAGCCGGACCCTTCCGTCAAACTAACCGCCAGCGGTCAAACTGGCAATGCTCCGGGCGGAGGTTTTCTCTTGAACCAGGGGGAACTGGCGGGTCATCCGGCGCGGCGATTGTCCGTCCACAACATCCGGCAAGGGTGTTGCAGCGATCTCGATGGGGGATGATGCGGGAAGGGGTGGAGCCGGGAGCGGGACTCGAACCCGCGACCTGCTGATTACGAATCAGCTGCTCTACCGGCTGAGCTATCCCGGCCCGGCAGGGGGCCCGGTTCGTAGCACTGTACTCACCCGGATGCAAGGAGGCGTTGGCGGCGCCGGGAAACAGGATCATCGCTCCTTAACCGCGGGCCGGAAAATCTCCCATGTTCGCCCGCGAGAATCCTTCCGGATTGCTTTTTGTTTTTCCCGCCCCATTGTTGGGGGAAAAAGGGAGCCGCGCTTTCAGCAAATGGTGGCGGTTTTGCAGGCGATCTTGCCGCCGATTCCCCTGTTCACCGCCGCGCGGCGGTGCGCATCCTTGGGATTGTTGAATGAATTGCGGAGGAGAACCGCCTGCCGCCCGCCAAACTATCGCGGGTAGCAGCGGCCGGTGCAGGCGAAGCCCCGCGTGCAGCCCGCGCGCGGATCGCAGTCACGCGGCGGCTGGCAATCGCCCCAGTCCACCGAACAGATCTGACCCAGCCGGCATTCGGTGCTGAACTGGCATTCGCCGCCGGTGAAGCGGCACTGGCAAAGCGGGCATCCGTTGCGGTCGGCCTTGCATTCCAGCACTTCCCCGGGGGCGCAACGCTGCGCCGCGGCCGCGGTGTTGGAAGCAACGCACGCGGCCGGGCAGGCGCCCTGGCTGAATACGCGCACGCCCGTGCAACTGGCCAGGCACTCGGACTCGTAAGTTCTGCCGTCCTGGCCGCAGACCGGAGCGGAGATCTTCGGACAGGAGGAGCAGTTCCGTTCGCAGCGCGGCGGAAGCTGGCAGCCCAGCGAGTCCACCGCGCCATTGATGATGCGTCCGCCGAAACAGAAGTCCGGCGGCGGCAAAGGCAGCTTTGGGCAGCCTTCGGTCACGCATTCGCAGCGTTCCGGGCAACCATCTGGAAGGAATTTGGGTGAGCAGTTCAACGCCCGGCGTCCGATTGGGCACACCGCCCGCGGACACACCGGACGCTTGCCGCAGGGCGCCGTATAGGCCACCGCCACCTTGGCGCAATTGGCCTCGCAGACATTCTTGTAGGTCTTGCCATCCTCGCCGCAGACTTCCTGCACGGCGTCCGAGCAGAAGCAGCCGCAGTCTTCGTCCACGGCGCCGTCGCAGTCGTTGTCGAGGCGATCCCCGCAGACCTCTGGCTGGGCGACACAGGTGTTTTCGGGCACGCATACGCCATCCGCGTCCGGATGAACCGCCAGCGGCTTGCAATAGAATCCCTTGGGGCAGGGGATGCCCGCGATTCCGCCGCATTCCGGCTGCTTCGGACATTCGCCCCTGAAACTCAGCGCGGCGCCCGCGCACTTCAGGGCGCAATCATTGCCGTAGGTTTTGCCATCGGCGCCGCAGACCGGATCATACAGGTCCGGGCAAACGCAGCCGGGAGGAGGGGGGCCCGCCGGAGCGCCGCACGAGCCGTTGGCGCAGATTTGTCCGGCGGGGCAGTCGCCATCGGCCGAGCAGGCCACGATTTTGTTGCAACTCCCGGGATAAGCGACCGAGGCGCGGTTACACGCGGCTTCGCAGGCGTTTCCGTAGGTATTGCCGTCGGAGCCGCACACCGGCGTGAAGTCCTTGGGACAGTCGCACGCGGCGGCGGGTTTCCGGGGTTCGCAGCGGCCTCCGACGCACCGCGCATCGGCGGCGCAATCGGAGTCGCTGTCGCAGCGGATGAGGCTCCGGCATTCGCAGAGCGCGCATCCCAAATTATCGAGCCGGAACCCGGAGGCGCAGAAGCGGGTGCACAATATGTCCTCGCAGGCCGGCTCGTCGCAGTGAGCCCCGGAACATTCCAGGGTCAAGCGATACGTTGTGTCCGGATCCGATCGGGGTTTCATGTGCACGAGCACCAGATAAACCCCGCCACTCGGAACGCGGAACAGAATTTCCGCGGTGGAGCGGCGCATCAGATTGGAGTTGACCTTGACAGGTTCTCCATACTGTCCCAGTGAATTGCGCGGGCCATACACCGCCAGTTGCGGGATGGCGTCCGTGTTGACCGGGTCCAGGCGGATTTTCAAATCCGCCTCCGCCTCGGAATCCACCAGGTAAGCCTCGAATCGCGACAGTCCTTCGCCTGTTTCTCCTTCTTTCCACTCACCCGGGTTGATGTGGGAAATCACCTCAACCGAGGAGTCCAGCCCCGAAGTCAGATTCAGGACCGGCGGCAGGAAAGTATCCTGCCCCTCTCCGCCGCCATCCGCGGGAACCGCGTCTATTGGCAGACCGCAACCCGCCATCGTGAGCAGGGCCGCGAGAGACAAACAACTCAGGCGATGCAACATGGATGTGGACTGCGTCCTCCTGGCTTAACTCCACCTGTCTGGTCAATTGCAAGGAGCGTGCCGGAACCCATCCTGCGATGGAAGCCCATGATTTTGAATAAGAAATCCCCGACCGGGGGCTTGCGCCAGGAGGGGATTGTCAACCGCACTTGTCAGGCGCCATCTTTTCCAGTCAGCCCCCCGGGGAGAATCCGAAGTCCAGGCTCAGGCTGGCGCCTTCGTCGCCGGGCCACGCCGCCTTGAGGGCGGACCCGATGATGAAATTCACCATTTTGTCATCCTTCAGGCTGTCATCCACAATCTCGACCATGGAGGGTATGCCGTCCTTGCCCAGGGTCAGACGGATGGAGAGCTTGCCCTTGATCCCTGGGGTGGTTTTGAGGCGCGCCTTGTATACGGGCCGCGAAAAGCCGTTGATTTTGCTCCATACCTCGCTGGGGTTCTTGCCGGTGATGGCGGTGGCGGGGACTTCGTTGTCCTTTTCCCAGGCGGCCAGTCCGGCGACGGCGGGATGCTGCGGATTGAGCTTGCGCACCCGGTTGAGAATCGCCATGGCCTTGAACAAACGGCCCTGCGATTTTTCCAGGCTGGCGGAACTGGCGAGGGCGTCCACATTGCCGGGATCCAGTTTGAGCAGCCGGGCGTAAAAGGCCAGGGCGTCGTTGGGGCGGTTGTCCTGCTGGGCGATTTGTCCCATGCGCAGCAGGTAGTCGCGGTTTTCCGGATCGTCCGGCAACAGTTTTTCAATCGCCGCCTTTTCCTTGAGGGTTTCGCCGCGCGCCTTGTACAGCGGCAGCACCGCCTTGAGCACTTCCTTGTCGTTGGGCCGGATGGAGGCGGCCCGCTCGTACCATTTGGTGGCTTCGGCGTCGTTGCCGGTTTCGGCGGTGGTGCGCGCGAGGGTGATGACCGCCTCGTAATCCTTTGGTTCAAATTCGGCGACCTTTTGCCACGCCTGGAAGGATTTCAGTTTCTCGCCTTTCTTCAGGTAAAGTTTGGCGAGCTTCCGGTGCAGCCCCGCCACGTTGGGCGAACGGGTCAGCGCCTTCTCGTAGGCGGCGATGGCCTTGTCCGTATCCCCGGCGGCTTCATGGATTTCCGCTCTCGCCAGGGTGACCCAGAGTCCGCCGGGGCGGGCGGCGTCCACCTTGTCAAACAGTTTGACGGCGTCGTTTTTTTTGTCCTGGCGCAGCAGGTGGTCGGCCAGGAAAAGCTGGATGATGATGTTGTCGCCGCCGAGACTTTTCGCCTTGGCGAACTCGCGCTCGGCGAATTCCCAGATGCGCGCTTCCGAATAGAGGGCGGCCTTGCCCAGCGAACCAAGGAAGCTGGAGGGATGGGTTTGCGCCAGCGCCATCATTTCGGTGCGGGCGACTTCACGATCCGGATTGGCCATGCCGCGCAGAAACAGGTTTTCCGCGGTGGCGGAATCGCGCACGCGGTCGCGAAATTCCAGATAGACCTTGTCCTGGGTATTTTCCAGCAGGCCGCGCCGCAATGTATCCAGATCATCCAGCAGGGCGTTTTCCGGAGTGGGCGTGTTTGCGGCGGCCGGGGCGGGGGCGTTCTCGCCCGCCTTGAGGTCCTGGTTTTGGGTGTCCGGGGTCGCGGCGGAACCGCCGCATGCGGCGAAAACAAGCGCGGCGATAACCGGAACGGACAGGCTGTGGCGCTGAATTTTCATAGGCTCCAGAATGGCAAGAAGGAGGGAAACCGGTTGTTGCACAACAATAAAAACGCTTACACCCGGCTTATCCCCCTGTCAAAAGCGCCATGGCGGTTTTCTCCCTCATTTCGCCGGGCGATCATCCAGGCTGGAGGCGGGGCTCCGCTGGAATCCGCGCCGCCGTTTCCACCGGTTGCGTCCGGGCCATTGCGGGCGAAAAAATCCACCCCCGGGCGCGGGGCCGCGGGGGTGGAAAGAACAGGCGGAACTGGCGCGGGGATTAGAAATCGCCCATGCCGCCCATGCCGCCGCCGGGGCCGCCGCCCATGGGACCATGCTTGTGGTCGTCGTCCTTGGGCTTCTCGGCGACCATGGCCTCGGTGGTGAGCATCAGGCCGGCCACGGAGGCGGCGTTCTGCAGGGCCACGCGGGTCACCTTGGCGGGGTCAATGACGCCGGCCTTGATGAGGTCGGTGTACTCCTCGGTCGCGGCGTTGTAGCCGAAACCATCCTTGCCTTCGGCGACCTTGGACAGCACGATGGCGCCTTCCTGACCCGCGTTGCGGGCGATCTGGCGCAGCGGCTCCTGCAGCGCCAAACGGATGATGTTCACGCCGTACTGCTCTTCCTCGCCGACCTTGAGTTTGTCGAGGGCGTTCAGGCAGCGCACCAGCGCCACGCCGCCGCCGGGAACCACGCCTTCTTCCACCGCGGCGCGGGTCGCGTTCAGGGCGTCCTCCACGCGGGCCTTCTTTTCCTTCATCTCGGTCTCGGTCGCCGCGCCGACATGGATCACCGCCACACCGCCGACCAGCTTGGCCAAGCGCTCCTGCAGCTTCTCCTTGTCGTAGTCGGAGGTGGTTTCCTTGATCTGGGCCTGGATCTGCGACACGCGGGCCTTGATGTCGGCCTTTTTGCCGTTGCCGTCAATGATGGTGGTGTTGTCCTTGTCCACCACGATGCGCTTGGCCTGGCCGAGATCCGCCAGGGTGACGTTCTCCAGCTTCTGGCCCAAGTCCTCGGCGATCATCTGACCGCCGGTCAGGATGGCGATGTCCTGCAGCATGGCCTTGCGGCGGTCGCCGAAGCCAGGCGCCTTGACGGCGGAAACATGCAGGGTGCCGCGCAGCTTGTTGACGACCAGGGTCGCCAGGGCTTCGCCGTCCACGTCCTCGGCGATGATCAGCAGCGGCTTGTTGGCGCGCGCGATCTGCTCCAGCAGGGGCAGCAGCTCCTTCATGTTGGAGATTTTCTTCTCGTGGATCAGGACGTAGGCGTTCTCCAGCACGCACTCCATGCGCTCCGGATCGGTCACGAAATAGGGGGACAGGTAGCCGCGATCGAACTGCATGCCGTCCACGTAATCCAGTTCGGTCACCAGACCCTTGGCCTCCTCGACGGTGATGACGCCCTGGTTGCCGACCTTCTCCATGGCCTCGGCGATGATGTTGCCGATGGTGCTGTCGCCATTGGCGGAAATGGTGCCGACCTGGGCGATCTCGTTGCGATCCTTGGTGGGCTTGCTCATCTTCTTGAGCTGCTCGGTCACGGAAGTGACGGCGGCGTCAATGCCCCGCTTGAGGTCCATCGGGTTGTGGCCGGCAGCGACCATCTTGGAGCCTTCGCGGAAGATGGCTTCGGCCAGAACGGTGGCGGTGGTGGTGCCGTCGCCGGCGACATCGGAAGTCTTGGAAGCGACTTCCTTGACCATCTGGGCGCCCATGTTCTCGAACTTGTCGGACAGTTCGATTTCCTTGGCGACGGTCACGCCGTCCTTGGTGATCAGGGGCGAGCCGAAGCTCTTCTCGATGACGACATTGCGGCCGCGGGGCCCCAGCGTCACCTTGACGGCGTCAGCGAGGGTGCTCACGCCGCGCAGAATCGCCGCGCGGGCGGCGGAGTCAAAACGGATTTCCTTGGCCATGGTGGTTCTCCTTTATATGTATGTACGGATGCTGAAGCAGGTGATGAGTGATGGTTTATTTCTCGAAGACAGCCAGGATGTCGTCTTCGCGGACAATCAGGAACTCTTCCCCGTTCACCTTGATTTCGGTGCCCGAGTACTTGCCGAAGAGCACGCGATCGCCAGCCTTGACGGACAGCGGCCGGGTCTCGCCGTTCTTCAGGACCGCGCCGGAGCCCACGCTGATGACTTCACCTTCGCTCGGGCGTTCCTTGGCGGAATCGGGGATGATGATGCCACCCTTGGTGCGGGCTTCTTCTTCGACGCGGCGCAGAAGCACGCGGTCGTACAGAGGACGGACTTTCATGCGGACTGCCTCCAAACTGATGCATGGAAACCATGCAAGTCGTTGATGGGTAAGGGAAAACCTTTTCGAGGTTTCCCTGTCGCGCGCAAAGGTAACCAGCCCTTGCAGGGTGGCAAGGGGGGAAGACGGCGATTTTTTCCGGAGGACAATTTTCCTGGCAGGTTGTCACCATCATCCGCAGGGCTATACCCTGAAAAGCCGGTTTTGAATCTTTCCGCCAGGGGGGCTTTGCCGGGCCGTGGATTTTTTCTGGGAACCCCAGCCATTTGTGTTATTGCTGGGATGGACGGACAGGGGCGGAACTTCATTCATGCGGGCGCATGGCCTATATTGTCATCACATACGCCAACGAGGAGTCGGAAGCCTATGATTTGCCCCCGCGGGAAATCACTTTGGGGAGGCATACTTCCAACGATGTGATTATCGCCGACGCCCATGTTTCCCGCCGCCATGTCAAAATTTTTCCCAGGGGCGGCCGGTTTATCGCTGAAGACATGGGCTCCCGCCATGGCACGCTGGTCAATGGGGATCCAATCAACAGCCATACGCTGGTGCATGGCGATATCATCAAACTGGGCGGGACCCGGGTCACCTATTTCGAAGAGGAAGAGAAGGTCTCCCAGGCGCCGCCCGAGTCTCAGGTATCCGTGAAGGAAGAGCATACCGGAGTCCTGACCGCGAACGCCTTCAAAAACTCGCCGGTTGAAGCGTCCCAGCATGCCAATATCGTGTTCAAACTGGCCCGTCTCTCGGAAAAGGAAATTTCCTACCACGGTTATCTGAACGAACTGACGCTGATCCTGTTCGAGGAGATTCCCGCCGAACGGGTGGTGGTGTTCACCCACCAGAAACATGACAACAAATACCGTGTCGAGATCGCCTGTAACCGCAAGGGCGTGCTCCACCCCAACGAACACCCGTGGAACCTGGAGGTGATCCACCGGGTGGTGACCAAACAGGAAGCGCTGATTTTCGCGGACCAGGGCGGTCCGAACCGGCCGGCGGTCATGAGCGCCATGGCGGCGCCGATCCGCCACGGCGAGATCTCCATTGGCGCGTTGTACATGGATCACCCCACGGTCGCGCAACAATTCACCGACATGCACTTGTGGGTGCTGGTGGTGATGGGGGCCTTCGCAGGCGCCGGCATGGCCAACTCGGTGATCCTGCACCGCCTGAACTCCAACCATGAAAAGCTGGAACGCGCGTTTCAGATGGGTGCGCCGTCGGTGGGAAAATCGGAGGCCGCCCGCAACCTGCGCCAGCACCTTCTTCGCTTCGCCGGGAACAACGAGACCGTGATGATCGGAGGCCCCCCGGGTTCGGGCAAGGACACCGCGGCGCGAAATATCCACATCATGAGCGGCCGCGAGCGGGTCATCGCGGTGGATTGCGAGGCCATCCCCGACGATCCGCGCATCTGGACGGGACTGCGGGCCAACGCCGATCCGGCCCATCCGGAAGAGTTGATCGGTCTGTTTCAGGAAGCGGCGGAAGGCACCCTTGAGTTGCGCAATATCGAGCGCCTGTCCCCCACGGGACAGGGGTTTCTGGAACGGGTGTTGACCCAGGGAGCCTATCTCACCCCCGGCGACGCCCAACCCACGCCCAACCAGTTCCGGCTGATCGTCACCACCAACCTGACCACGCAGGCCGCCCGCGTCAAATACCTGCGGCCCGGTCTTTATGAAATCCTGTCGCGGAATGTCATTGAAATTCCTCCCCTCGCGGAGCGCATCGAAGATTTGCAGGAGTTGACGGACTATTTTTCACGCGGGCGTTTCCATGTGCTTGGTCAGGACATCGCGGCCCGCCTGGCCAGGCTGCCATGGCGCCGGAATCTCGCCGAATTGCGGGACCTGATAGAACAGACTACCCTCGCCTGCGGCGCCAATCCCAGCGAAGCCGAACTGGAAAAACAACTCGCGCTGTTGCTGGACTGCTCCGGACAGGGCGGCGAGGCCATTCTGCCGCTGGAGGAAGTCACGCGCAGTCATGTGCTCCGGGCGCTGAACGCGGCGGGGCGGGATATTCCGCAAGCCGCCGCCATGCTGGGGATTCCGGTGGAAACCCTGAAGGCGCTGCTGAAATCATGGGGCGTGGCGTAGACATCGGGAAGGCGGTTTTCCCAGCCATTCGTGGAATATGTGTCCTGGCGGCGGGATTCGCCTTGGCGGCGTGCGGCGACCTGTATCAGTCCCTGCCGGGAAGGCCCGTGCCGCCCGGCGATGGCGGCGCGGGCGATTCCTCCACGCCGTCCTTTCCGGTGGTCCCCATGGTGCTATCCCCGGATTGGGGGCGGCAAGGGCAGGACCTGGACGTGGTCATCAGTTTCACCGGTTCCGACCTTCCCAATGTGGAGCCCGGCAAGCTCTTCGTGGTATCCACCCCTGACTTTGGCGGAAATATCTTTTTCAAGTCTTTCCAGGTGGTGAATGGAAAAGTTGAAATGTCCCTGTTCATTGCCGAAAACGCGGCCACTGGCGAACGCCGGGTTCTCCTGACCTTTGACGATGGTTCGCGGGTTTTCCAGGGACGGGGTTCATTCTACGTCTTGCCCCGGCTGCAATGACGCGGCGGGGGCGATTTCCGCCCGCCGGTTTCGCGGCGCGTTTCCTCCCCCATTCCGCCGCCGGGACATCTCCGATCCGGGCCGGGCCCGCCGGATTCTGTTCCTGGCGTTGACGCTCCTGTGTTTTCCCTTCGCCTGCCGGGCGCAGGGCTCCCCCCTTCCGTCCGCGGCGACTCCTGCCGGCGCATCGGCCCCGGCGCCGGATGAAACTTCCATCACCGGGTCCCTGGCGAACGGATTGCAATGTTACCGGGAACTGGAATTTGACTGCGCCATCCGCGAATTGGAAAAGGTCCGGCGCGCCCTGCCTTCCGATCGCCAACGGGCGTTGGCCCTGGGCGGCGTTCCCGCGCTACGCCACCTGGCGCTCTCCCACGCAGCCCTGGGGAACAATCCACTGGCGGTGCAGACCTTCAAGGAGTTGTTGAAATTGGACCCGGATTATCAACTGGATGATTCGTCCATCTCTCCGCGCATCAAATCACTGTTGGACAAGGCCCGGCGGGAATCCAGGAGCATCGCCCCGGCGCCCGGTCCCATCCAGCCGGTCCCAGCCGGAATCACCGCCTTCCCGCGCTGGGCGGCGCGGCTGCATGGCGGGGCCATTTTGCTGGCGGGCGATGATCAGGATCGCTACACGCCGGGCATGGCGGTGGATCTGGGCGCCGGATACCGTCCCTGGAAAGACTGGGAATTCAGCCTGAACATCGGCTACCAGAAACCGGATCAGAAACCACGCGGCGATCTGAACATGCTGGATATTTCAGCGTGCGCCGGTTGGACCTTCGCCGCGGATCGCTTCCGGTTGGCGCTGGCGGCGGGACCCGGATTCACTTTTTTTGGGATCAACGATCTGGGCCAGGCGTCGGCGTTTTTCTTCCGCGGCGAGGCGCGCCCCGGCGTGGTGCTGGGCGGGGGATTCCGCCTGAGCCTGCTGCTGCGGCCCGCCCTGTCCGCCGCCAGCGGCAAGGCCAGTTATACCACCGTGATCGGCGCGGGCGCCGAATGGGAGGGGCCATGAAGACCTGGGCGCGAATGGCGTTCGCCGCCGCGCTGGGCCTGATGGCGTCTTCCTGCACGCGGGACGAGGCGGCGGCGCGCCGCGCCCTGGCGGATGATCTCGTGCTCAAACAGGAGTACCGGCGGGCGGAGGAACTCTACAGCGCGGTGCTGGTGGATCTGGAGGCGCGCGGCGACGCGCCGCCGCAGGATCGCATCGCCATTCTGAAACGGATCGCCGAACTGAATGGCAAGACGCTGGGCCGCCCCCGGGAGGCCATCAAATACTACCGGCGGCTGGCCGATGCGGCTCCCAATTCCCCGGAAGGCCGTGACGCCCAGGCGAATATCGCCTGGATTCTATACAATGACCTGCGCAATTACGAGGAGGCGGTGCAGAGTTACAATATATTGATCAAGAGATCGCCTGCCGATCCGAACCTGCCGGAATATCGCTGGAACCTGATCAACGCCTGGTTCAAGCTGCGCAATTACGGGCAGGTGCTGCTGGAAGCCAAGTCCTTCGCCGACGCCTATCCGCAACACGAACGGGCGCCGCAAGCCCTGCTGCTGATGAGCGACGCCCTCGCCCTGCAGAACCGCCGGCGGGAGGCCATTGCGACGCTCAACTCCCTGCTGGAGATGTATCCGTCCTCGCCGTTGCGTTCCCAGGTGCTGCTGGATCGCGGCGGCCTGTACGAACAGGAAGGCAACCATGACCAGGCCATGCGAGACTACATGGACGCGCTGCGGATTCACTCCAACCCGGAGTCGGTGAAGGTCAAGATCGCCACGCTGGAAAAAACCATCAAGGCCAAAACCGAAGACCCGCCGTCCGCCTTGCGTCCGCGCGCCAATATTCCTGTTCAGGGCGCGGTTTCCCCCGCCACCCGCGCGCGCCGCGCCGTTCCACGCTAATCCTTCGCGGGCGCGTGGACGGCGGAACGCGGTTGTGGCGATCATCGCAGCCAGCCCGGCTCCTCCATCCGCAAACCGGAGGGGAGGTCCCCCGTCCATGACGGGATGGAGGCCCGGACTGGAGTGGGGGGGGCCGTGGCGCGGGATAACTGCGCGGGCAGCCCCCCCAAAAAAAAGCCCCCGCTTGCGGCGGGGGCTTTGTCCGGAACCCGTAATGGTTATTTCCCGTCCGGTTTTTTCTCCGCGGGCTTGGCGGCGGGCTTGCCGCCTTTTTTCGCCGCCGTGTCTTTTTCATCGTACACCGCGGGCGCGGCGGTGGTCTGCAGGTAAGACCACCAGCTCGAAATCAGCTTGCGTCCCAGCTCTTCCTGCTTGGTGCCGCCCTGCTTCTTCGCCATGGCCTGCAGCTTGGCGTTGATATTCTTGAGCGCCACCAGTGACTTGGAAAGTCCGGCGCCCGCATCGCTCTGCAGGGCTGTTTTCATGGCGCTGCCCATTTCATTGGCGATCGCCAGCTCAATCGCCGCGGGGTTGGTCTTGAGTTGCTTGCGCAGGTTGTTTGAATCGCTCTTCAGCACTGATTCAAAGACCTGGTTCGCTGCGTTCGAGCTGAATTTGATCAGTTCTCCCGAGAAGTCCTTGAACATGTCCACACCCATGGTGCGCACCATGGGAATGCCCTGTTGCAGCAACGAATCGGCGAACTGCTGGATCATTCCAGGCAGGGCTTCTGAAAACTCTTCCTGCACGTTCTTGCGGACTTCCGGCAGGTTGCCGCGTACAGCGCCCACCACGGTGACCGCCAGGTTTTCCGGCTGGATGGCCTCCTTGATCATGGATTTCATCCACGCGAAGTAGATGAGAATGACAATCGCCACAATGGCGAAAGCGATGAGAGCAACGCGAAACGAGCGCTCCGCCGCCGTGGTTTCCTGTTCGAGATAGGTGCGTGCGTCCATGATTCCCTCCCTACTTTCCCGCCTTGGGGGCTGCTTTGCCGGCTTCCTTTGCGGGGACGGGATTTTTCTCCGTGCCCTTGAGGATGTTGTCGCTGCCGACCAGGGTTTCATTCATCAGTTCAAACCACAGCATTCCCACCTCGTCGGCGCCTCCGGGCGCGCCTTCCTTGCGGGTGTAGCTGCTTTGCAGGGTTTTGCGGATCTGCTCCATGGCGGCGACGTGTTCGTCCACCGTGTCGGCCAGTTGCACCACCGACCAGTGCATGAAGGCCTCGCGGGCCTTTTCCAGCACCTTGTTCTGCGCCTCGACATCGTTGGCCAGTTCGGGAACCGCCTTGATCAGCGTGGCGCGCTGCTGGGCTTCGAGAGCCGCAAGGGACTTGCGCAGTTCATTGGTCAGGTGCGCCTCGGTTTCCTTGCGGACGGTTTCGATCTCGGTCACCAGCGCCTCTTCCAGCTTCGGCCCCAGTTCCTTGGTCTGCTTGTCCAGCGTGCTCTGGATGACCGGCGTCAGATTATCCACCAGCACCTTCAGTTCGCGCTCCAGATCGGGCCCCAGGCTGCCGCCTTCCTTGATGAAGTGGCTCTCCAGTTTGGCCTGTCCCTGAGGAGACAGCAGATCGGCTTTGACCATGTTGATGATGGACATGACATTGATGGTGATGATCAGCAGGATGACCACCACGCCGGCGATGCGCAGCCAGAAATTTTTCGACTGCGCGGCTTTGTGCCGGGCGATCAGTGCGTCATCGGAGGCAGACGCGCCCATGCCTGGGTTTTCCATAGAAGCCCCTCCAGATTTGAGTAGGAACGGAAGTGATCCAAATGTAGCACCGCTTGCCCCCGATGATCCAGTGGCTTTTTTCATTCCCGGCCAGGCAGGTTCCGGAGTGCAAAATCCGTCAGTTCCGGAAGACGGAAAAACGGCCCCCTGGAGGGGCCGTATGGATTGGACGTTTCCGGTTTGTTTAGTGCGCCGCCGCGATATCGCCCGGCTTGCGCAACATCTTGTCCACCTCTCCCAGGTGCATCTCTTCCTGGTAAATCAGGGTGCGGGCATATTCTTCCAGCATCACCGACTTGCCCTCCACCAGACCGAGCAACTCGTGATAGGCTTTGAGGCTCTCCTTTTCATGCTCCAGCGATTCCCGCAGGATCGCGCCGATATCGTGGTTGTGGGTCTCCAGCAGAGGCCCAATCGCCAGGGAAGGATGCTCGCCGAGGTTGGCGATCAACTCGCCCGCCTGATGGGCGTGGTTCAGGGACTCCGCCCCCTGCTCGCGCAGCCATTTGACAATGGGAATGCGGTTATAACCGTAGACCATGAAGGAGTAGTGGGTATAACGGACCACTCCCGCCAGTTCGAGTTCGAGAATGCGGTTGAGGGATTTGAGCACCGCGGCCTTGTCGTAGCCTGACATGACATTCCTTTCCGCGCGGCGGAGCAGTTCCTTGCGCGCCTGTTGATGTATAGGTGATTTCCGCCACTCCCGCCGCCAATGTTGTGAGATTACTCCCAATACTGGAACAATGCAAGAGATATCTGCGTGTTTTTCGTATTTGAAGGCGATATTCATTTTCATTTTCAGCCGCGCCCAGGCGAAGGCGCTGGGGGCGCTTCCCATCAGCCGTCATTTGTGGGTTGGGATCAGATGTTGATGGCTGGGAGCGAAGAACCCATGCCCGGGCCTCCGCCACGTCCACTGGAATAACACGGTAAATCACGTGATGGCTTGCGGGGTTCCTATCCGGTCTGTTACGTATCATTCAGGCACAGGGGCCGGGGGAACAACATGCATTCAACATACCGCCAGAATGGGCCGCGCCCGCTCGTGGCGTTCTGGGCCATCTGGTCTTCCCTGATCCGGACCAGGCTGCTCACCGCCGGATTTTTCACGCTGGCGATGCTGGTTTTGGGCGCCGCCGGATGCCTTCCCGGCGCCGCCATAGATCCCGCCGCCTATCTGCCCGATCAGCCCAACGTCTCCCCTGGCGACGCGGGCCAGGCGACACGGACCGTTGAATCCACGCCCTTCTGCAAGTCCGACACCGATTGCAGCGGCGGACAACGCTGCAGCCGGGGCCTTTGTTTTTCGCATTGCAGCCTGCCCGCCGATTGTTTTTCCGGGCAATTCTGCGAGGGAGGCGTCTGCCAGGTCCGGGAATGCGTGGATGACAGTTCCTGCGGCGGCGGCGAAAAATGCGCGGGCGGGCGCTGCATCGCCTTCTCCTGCAATCCAGACTGCACCGGGAAAACCTGCGGCGGCGATGGCTGCGAGGGGTTCTGCGGGCACTGCTTCGACAATACCTTCTGCAGCGCGGCCAGTTTCCGCTGCGAGGAAAAGATCAATTGCACGGATGAATGCGCCGAAAACTCGACCGTGTGCGAAAGCATTTTCATGGTTCGCAAATGCGTGCGCGGCGCCAACGGCTGCGCCGCCCTCGCCGCGCCGGAACCTTGTCCGGAAGGCCAGGAATGCCAGCGCAACCGTTGCATTCCTAAAGATGCGCCCGATCCGTGTCTGGAACGCGAATGCGGCCCGGATGGCGCGGGCGGGAATTGCGGCAGGTGCCCGGAGCGGATGGCCTGCAACCGCGACGGCAAATGCGTGAACGCCTGCGCGGACGAATGCAGGCCCAATGAAAAGACCTGCGTGGACGGCATCCGCATCCGGGTATGCGCCCGGGACGCCAACGGTTGCTGGGTGCTGAAACCAGAAGTCTGCCCCGCCGGACAGACCTGCAGAAACAACGCATGCGCGTCATGCGAGCCCGAGAATGATTGGACTTTCTGTTCCCGCATGGGCGCACAATGCGGTCCTGTCACTGGCGCGGACAACTGCGGCGATTCCCGTTCGGTCTCGTGTGGAAGCTGCACGCCGCCGCTGACCTGCGGCGGCGGCGGACAGTCAAACCTCTGCGGCTGCGCGCCCAAATCGAAACCGGACGCCTGCGCGGGGAAAACCTGCGGCGCCGCCGATGATGGATGCGGCGTCATGCTGGCCTGCGGCGAATGCCCGCAAGGGGAGGTCTGCGCGGGGATCGGCTTGTGCTGCAAGCCGGAAAGCGACGCGGATTTCTGCTCGCGCCAGGGCAAAACCTGTGGAAATTTCAAGGGCGCGGACAATTGCGGCAACGGCCGCCTCGCCGATTGCGGCGCCTGCCAGGGCCGGGATACCTGCGGCGGCGGCGGACAGCCAAACCTCTGCGGTTGCACGCCCAAACCGAAACCGGACGCCTGCGCGGGCCGCGTCTGCGGTTTCGCCGACAACGGATGCTCGGCCATCGAATGCGGAAGCTGTCCCAGCGGCCAGTTTTGCAACGCCAGCGGTCAGTGCCAGAACACCTGCACGCCCGAATCCGACAGCGCCTTCTGTTCCCGCCTGGGCAAGAACTGCAATAGCGTGACCGCCGCGGACAATTGCGGAACCTCTCGCACGGTCAACTGCGGATCGTGTTCCAGCCCCAACACCTGCGGCGGCGGCGGAACCGCCAATGTCTGCGGATGCACGCCCAATTCAAAATCCTCGGCCTGTTCCGGCCGGCAATGCGGAACCACCGGCAATGGCTGCGGCGGAACACACGATTGCGGAACCTGCACCGGCGGCCAGACCTGCAATGGCGGCGGGCAATGCGCGGGGGGTGGATGCACGCCTGAATCCGATAGCGCCTTTTGTTCCCGCATGGGCAAAAACTGCGGGGTATTTGTTGGAACCGACAACTGCGGCGCCACCCGCACCGCCAACTGCGGAAGCTGCCCATCCGGAACCAGTTACTGTAGCAGCAACGTTTGTGTGAATTGCCCATCCAACTGGTGCAAGGACAATGGCAAGTCGAGCGGCAACCATTGCGGCGGCTCCACGCTCTATACTTGCGGCCCCGACGGCAACCTCTGCCCGTCCGTGCTGGGTCAGAGCAGTTGCCAGTATGGTTGCAGCAACGGCGCCTGCGTGGTTCCACAATGCACCAGCGGCCCCTGTTGCAATACCTCAACCGGGAAGTTCCATTCGTCCACCCAATCCTGCAACTCAGGCGCCGAGGGACGATGCAGCGGAACCTGCCCGCAGCGGATTGAACGGCGGAACTACACGATTTATTGCAGCGGTTCTTCCTCCAGTTGCAATGGGTCCATCAGCT
The DNA here is from genome assembly GCA_022072125.1 of Myxococcota bacterium. Lineage (GTDB taxonomy): Bacteria > Myxococcota > JAJVIH01 > JAJVIH01 > JAJVIH01 > JAJVIH01. The sequence goes on from JAJVIH010000016.1 coordinate 236,178, forward strand.
ATGGCTCCTGGAGCACCATGCAAACCTGTTCAGCCAACCAATCCTGTTATTCTCCCGGCGGCACGCCCACATGTTACAACTGTCCAACCGGCCAGACCTGCAAAGGCGCGGGAAACTGCGCTCCGTAGAGCGGGGACATTGCGGGTTGTCCGCCGCCGTCAAATCAGGTAGCTGTTGATGCAAATAGTTTCAGGAGGGTGAACGGCATGCGGAAATCACGAAGATGGACTGGAATGGCGATGGCGGCCCTGCTGTTGATCCCGGCGCCGGCGTTTGCGGACGCCATCAATCCGGATGAATCGGCGTGCCAGGGAAAGAAGGCGGGCGATTCGTGTGAAGGCGGAAAAAGCTGCGCCTCCGCCACCTGCAGCCGGCTGGATTACAGCGATGGCTCCCCTCCCACGACAAAGGAATACGCCTGCCTGCTATGCAAGGATCCCGCATCCGCCAGCGACGCCGCCGCGCCGGACAACGCCCCAGCCCAGGATGTGGGGGTGAAAGTGGATGCTTCCATCACCATTGACGCCTCGACGGGCGATGCGGGCGCCGCCAAGGGCGACAGCGGTTGTGGCTGCGATCTGGGCGTCCGCCGGTCTGGCTGGTTGTCGCTGGGCAGCCTTCTGACAGGCCTTGCGCTGGCGATGGGTCTGATCCGCCGCCGCGCGGGATAGCCTCACGCATGGCTTGCTTCTGGGGCCGGCCTTATGGCTGACGCGCCATGGGACTGAAGCCGCCCGTCCGTTCCGGGCGCCGTCTGGCGGAGCGTGCCGCTCTGCCTGTATCAACCGGCATCCCCTGCTCCTCCCGGTGGAAGACGCCAGATTGGCCGCCGTTCTTATCGAGCAGGCGCACCTGGCCGATTTTCGCCGGATTGTCCAGTTCCTCGACCATGCCGTACCGGATCATGTCCGCCCCCTCATGCCTGTTTCTCCCGCTCCATGGCCTTCCGGCCGCCTTTGACGATGCGCGCTGATTGTAATCCGTTCGCAGGGTCTTTATAATAGCATCAATTGTCGCCAGGTTTCGACCCGTTTCCCTTCCAAGGAGAACTTTTCCGCCATGTCCGCGGGACATATGACCCTGATCAAGGGCCTGATTGACAGCAGTTTTCAGGACCCCCAAGGCAAGTCCTTTCAACTCGACACGCGGGAGGTTCTGATTGATCACGGCGCGCTGTCCGCCGCCGGGGAAGTCGCCCTCCGTTACGCCCGGCCTGGCCTGGCCCTGCTGGTGGCTGACGAGAACACCTTCGAGGCCGCGGGCGATCCGGTGGCGGAAAGCCTGGACAAGGCCGGATTCGGCATGTCGGGCGTGATGCTGGAAGGCGAGGACGGTGATCCGCCCCTGGCCGACGAGGCGAACCTGCGCGCGGTGCAGGAAAACATCAATGATGAAGTCACGCTGGTGGTCGCCATCGGGTCTGGCTCCGTCAACGACATGGCCAAGCTGGCGAGCTTCCACGCCAAAAAGCCGTTCATCACCGTGGCGACCGCGCCCAGCATGAATGGATTCACCTCACGCATCGCCGCCATCATCCGCGGCAATATCAAGCGCACGGAAGTCTGCCACGCCGCGAAAGCGGTGATCGGCGATCTGAATGTCCTGTGCGCGGCTCCGAAAAACCTGGTGCGCGCGGGCTTTGGAGACCTGATGTCCAAACCCGTTTCCAGCGCATGCTGGAAGCTGGCGCATCTGATCAAGGGTGAGCCGTTCTCCCAGCGGCCGTATGAAATCACCTCCGGCGCCTTCAACGACGTGCGCGCGCGGGCGCTGGAAATCGGCGACCGCGATCCCCACGCCATCCGCTGCCTGTTCGAGGCGATCATCCTTTCCGGCTTTTCCATGAGCATCGCTGGTTCATCGGCGCCGGCCTCGGGCGGAGAGCATCTCATCAGCCACTACTGGGACATGACCGCCCTGCGCGACAAACGCAGGAAAAACCTCCATGGCGAACAGGTGGGCATCGGCACACTGCTGACCGCCACGCTCTACCAGAAACTCGCGGATCTGGATGTGGATCAGTTCGACGCCGCTTCCATCCTCGCCGATTACCCGGATATTGATCAGTTCGAGTCGGATATCCGCAAGGCGCATGGTGATTTCGCCGATTTTGTGTGGCCGCAGGCGAAGGCCAAGTACCTGCCGCGCGAGCAGAAGCTGAAGGAAGTGGAAGGCGTGCTGCGCGACTGGAAAAAAATCTGGGGGCAGCTTGCGCCGATGCTGGAGAAACCCGCGCGCCTGCGCGGCGATCTGGAAGGCGTGGGAGCGGTCATCTCCATTGACGAACTGGGCATTGACCGCCAGGAGGCTTACCGCGCCCTGACGCGGTCCAAGGATATCCGCTCGCGTTATACCGTGCTCGATCTGGCCGCCGATCTGGGGCTGCTGGAACAACTCGCCGACGAAACCCTGCTGGATTCCGGCGTGCTGGGGGTGTGATGGATTCCATCCGCCCCGAACTGATCTCGCTGGTCCGGGGATTGCGCTGGCGTCTGGAACTGGAACGCGATCTGCTCGGCGCGGAATTCGCCCCCTCGCCTCCACCCCGGCAAGCCAAACCGCGGGAGGAGATTCCTGTTCCGCCCGCGGCGGCGTTTTCTCCTCCGCCGGTTGTTCAGCTTCCTCAAACCCGGTTTACTCCCGTGCTCAAAAACTCCAGGGGAAACAATCCGCCCGCGCCCCAACCGGCCAATTGGGAACGCGAATTCACGCCGTTTGATCAGCGCCCGGCCAAGCTGATCAAACTTCGCGAATACATCGGCGACTGCCGGCGCTGCCGCCTGTGCGAACAACGGAATTCCATCGTGATCGATCGCGGCGATCCGTCATCGAACATCGTCTTCGTGGGAGAAGGTCCGGGCGCCGATGAAGACGCGCAGGGATTTCCGTTTGTCGGCAGGGCCGGTCAACTGCTTGACCGCATCATCATCAGCATGGGTCTGGATCCGGCGAAGGTCTACATCTGCAACGTGGTGAAATGCCGTCCGCCGCAGAACCGCACGCCATTGCCCGATGAACAGGAAACCTGCGGCAAATTCCTGCGCTGGCAACTGGAGTTGATCCAGCCGGCAATGATCGTGACCCTGGGAGCGGTCGCCACCGGTTATTTGCTGGGAACGGATTCGCCCATGGGCAAACTGCGCGGGAAATTCCATCCCTATCGCGGCGCCAAACTGATGCCGACCTACCACCCCGCCTATTTGCTGCGGAATCCGCCCGCGAAAAAATTCGTGTGGGAAGACATGCAGAAGGTCATGGCGGAAATGGGACTGAAGGCGCCTCCCCGGGACATCAAATGAAATCGGTCGCGGTCTTTTGCGGATCCCAATCCGGAAACGATTCCGCCTTCGCGGCGGCGGCCCGCACGTTGGGCGTGGGGGTGGCGCGCCGCGGATGGACGCTGGTCTATGGCGGCTCCAGCTTCGGATTGATGGGCGCGCTCGCCAACGGCGCCTTATCCCAGGACGGCAAGGTGATCGGGGTGATTCCCCGCGCCCTGCGCAAGGCCGAACAGGCGCACGGCGGATTACAGGAACTCATCGAGGTGGATACGTTGCAGGCGCGCAAACAGACCATGGCCGTGTACGCCGATGGTTTCATCGCCCTGCCGGGTGGTTTCGGCACGCTGGATGAATTGACGGAGATGATCACCTGGAACCAGTTGGGGCTGCATTACAAGCCGGTGGGTCTGCTCAATGTCGCCGGTTTTTACGATAGCCTGCTGAAGTGGATTGAACATGCGGGCGCGCAGGGGCTGGTTCGCAAGGGATCATCCGGCCTGCTCCTGATGGAGAGCGATCCCGCCGCCCTGCTGGACCGTCTTTCCGCCGCCTGCGAATTGTCGAAGTAGGTCGCCCCGCCGGGGCGGGGCCGGGCTTCATCCGCCCGCGTGGTTGTTTTCGCCTGGTGGCGTGGTGAAGAGACAAAATCTCCCCTCGTTTGGAGATGCGCCCCGGAGAATAGCGTTCTCCAGCCCTGGTCCCCGCATCCACTCCGCGCCGCGTTTCAACTCATCCGGTCTGGCGCGGCGGACGGACTTCCGTGCGCGGACGGTTTTCCCTGGTTGACCCCGCCAGATGGCAAGTCTACAATCCAACGTGACGTAACGGGAGATTTGGGTAGTGTCGCAACGGGTCAGCAAACGTGAGGCGGGTGAATACACCGCAGGGGATTTGGCGCGGGAAGTGGGCGCCACCCTCCGCACGGTGCGCTTCTATGAGGAAGTGGGCCTGCTGCTGCCCATCCGCCGCTCCCGCGGCAACCACCGCCTGTATGGGGAAGACGCCATTCGCCGGCTGCGCGTCATTCTCGACCTGACGGCGGCGGGCATGCAGTTGAGTGAAATCCGCCAGATATTTGAAATCCGCGATCGCGCGTCCAGCAACGCCGAAGCGGTCACCCGGTTCAACGGCATTCTGAAGGAACGGCTGGAGGAAGTCAGGCAAAAACTCGACACCCTGGAGCGGGTGAACAACGCCATGCGTTATACCCGCGATCTGCTGGCGGAATGCGCCAGTTGCCAGCAGCCCTCCGATGGCTCCCAATGTCCGCACTGCGATGTGGCGCACCGGGCCTCCAGCGCCGATGATTCCGGTCAGATTTTCCACGATGTATGGGTTCGCCCCAAACCCGAGGGGTGATCATCATCCCCCTGGTGCGGCTTTCCAGGAAGACAACTACCCCCTCAATACCTGGCGGATGCGCTCCTCAAGCTGGTGGAGTTGATAGGGCTTTTGCAGAAAGCCCGCCAGCCCTTTGCCCGCGAAGCGGCTGGTGGCGTCCTGTTCGTTGTAGCCGCTGGACAGAATCACCCGCACCCCCGGGTTGATCTGCCGCAACCGCCAGAAGGTTTCCTCGCCGTTCATTTCGGGCATGGTCATGTCGAGAAGCACCAGGCGGATTTCCGGATGCCGTAATTCGTAAATCCTCACGGCCTCGCGACCATCGGTCGCGCAAATGACCTGGAACCCCATCTCTTCCAGCATCATGCGGACCACGGCGCGGATATTCTCCTCATCGTCCGCTACCAGCACCAGTCCCTCGCCCCGCCACGGAACTTCACTGATGGGGCGCTCCGGCATGGAGATGGGAGTCTGATCCGACGCCGGCAGAATGATCTTGAACGTGGTTCCTTTTCCAGGCTCGCTGTACACCTTGATGCCGCCCTTGTGGCTGCGCACGATGCCTTGCACGGCGGAAAGCCCCAGACCGCGCCCGGTGGATTTGGTGCTGTAGAAAGGCTCGAAAACACGCTTGATGGTCTCCGCGTCCATGCCGCAGCCGTTGTCGGAGACTTCGAGAAAAACGTATCGCCCGGCCTCCAGTTCCACATCGGAGAAAACGGTTCTCAGATAATTCTGATCCGATTGCATCACTCCGGTGGTCACGGTGACCAGGCCGTTTTTGTCGCCAATGGCGTCGGAGGCGTTGGTGATCAGGTTCATGACCACCTGGCGGATTTGCGTGGCGTCGGCCTCAACGCCCGGCAGTTCCGCATGCAGGTTGAGCTGAAGGCGCGCCTTTTTGGAGACAGCGGTCTCCAGCAACTGGCTCATCTCGGTGACAACGAAATTGAGGTCCACGGCTTCGACGACAAACCTTCCCTTGCCGCTGTAGGCCAGTAACTGCTTGGTCAGGTCCGCGGCGCGCAGGGCCGCGGTTTCGATCTGCCGGACAAACAGGGTTTCCCGCGCGGTTTCCGGCATGGATTTCAGCGCCAGGCTGGTGTTGCCGAGAATGCCCATGAGCAGGTTGTTGAAATCGTGGGCGATGCCGCCCGCCAGCACGCCCAGGCTTTCCAGCTTCTGGGCGTGAAGCACGCGCATTTCCATCTGGCGGCGTTCGTCCTCCTGGCGTTTGCGGTCGGTGATGTCGCGAACCACCACGACAATCCGGTTGGAGGACGCCAGGCTCAGGCGCGCCTCGAAATGCTTCAATCCCCGGGGAAGCGGCAAGGCGTATTCGACCACCTGCATGCGCCGGGTTTTCTGGAGATCCCGGACCGCGGTGAGAATCACCCCCGATACTTCCTCCGGCAATACATCCGCCATGCGCCGGTAGAGGAACTCTTCCGGCCGGGCGTACAGAATGCCGGAATCGGGGGCGCGGTAATCCACGATCGTGGTGTCCGCCGTCATCAGGAAAAACAGATCGGGCATGGATTCCAGCAAGGCCCGGTTGCGGCTTTCGCTTTCGCGCAGCGAATCCTCGCGGGTCTTGCGATCCAGGGCGTTGACGATGATCTCCGCCGCCAGTTCCATGATCGAAATCACATCACTGGTCCACTCCGGTTCGTGAGTCAGACAGGAGAGCGACAGTGAGCCTATCAGTTCGGCTTCACGTTTCATGTGAACGGTGCAAATGCTTTTGATGCCCGCCGCCTCCAGAATGGCGCGCTCGCCGATCGCGGTTTCAGGCAGGCTGCTCTGCGTGGCCGTGAAATGACGCTCTTTTCGCAGATGATTCCAGTACCATTCAAGCCCCTTGACCTCGACCCGGTAAAACTCCTCCCGCCGGGAGGAAACGCCGGGCTGGCAGTGTTCGTGCGTGCAGAAATACACATCCTCCTGGGTGTCTCTCAGGTAGATGAACGCCCGGTCCGCGCCGGCGTAATCACAGAGCATCTTCAGGACGCGGTGGATCTCGCCGTCCAGATCGGACAGGTGGAGGTTGATGAAGCGCAGGGCGATTTCCGTCAGGTTGCGCTCGAATTCATAGCGCTGGCGCAACATCTGCTCGCGGTTCAGGCGTTCGGCGCCCTCGGAGAAGATGTAGCAGATGGTGCCCAGAAAAAAGAGAACATCCTGATCCGGCTGCGAGGATGCGTCCGCATACGCCGCCAGCACCCCTTTGGTATGGGGATGGGTGCGCATCGGCTGCATCACGCACATCACCTGGCGATTGGAGCCATCCGGACATGGAACGATTCCGCACCAGGGTTCCTGACCGTACATCACCGCCAGCAAACGATCGCGTTCTTCCGCCCGCAACCCGCTGGCGCTCCGGTCCGGGGCATGCTGGCAAGACTGGATCAGTTCCAGAAGTCCGGGACCTCCCTGTTCCATCCACAATTCGGAACCAATGATTTGCAGACCGGCGGAGACACTTTCACAGGCGGTCCGGGCCAATTCCTGCAGGGTTGTGGCGAACATCGCGGCGCGGCTCAGTGCGCTAATCGCCTGTTGTTGTGTGGCTCCGCGCAGATGATCAGGCAGCATGTTTCCCCCCTATATCGCATGCGCGCATTTATCCTTGCGCCGCCCGCTCCCGGTTGTGACACGATGTGTCATATGATTTTCCTGGCGCAACTTCTTGTCAAGCGCGAAAGGCCGGCCCATATCAACCAGTATGGTCCCGCCGCACCGGATGATCATCCGGAGGGCTTGTTCTCCCGATGATTTCCCGCTCCGGAAGGCCACCGGAAGAGCGCTTCGTACCGCACTCCACCGGAGCCGGAATGGCTCCGGTACAGCGTCAGTTCGCCGGCCCTCCAGACGCCGCTCCGGAAAGAATCCAGCCCGGTCAGTTCCTCCGGCCACGTCCGCAGGACGATCTGCTTTCGCGCCCGTGCAATCGTGAGGTGCGGGACAAACTCCTTTTCCTCCCGCAGCATCGCCCCCGCCTTCCGCAACTCCTCCAGCGGAATGTTCCGGTACAGGCGCGCCAGTTCCCGATCGCATTCCACTCCCAGCCAGAACACCGCGGGACGCCGCCGTCCGGGAAAGGCCCCGAAACCCGACAGTCTCAGGTCCAGCGGCGGTATTTTCACCGCGGCGGCGGCGCAGGTGTTCACCAACAGGTCAAGGCGTTCTCCGCCGCCCGGAAACAGCGCGGATAACTCCCCCAGAAACAGGACGGTCAGATGGAAATTCTCCGGCGGGACCGGGGAAAGAGGAATCCGCAGGCGGCGGGCGGCGTGAAGAAATTCACGCTGAGCCTCCATCGCCGCCGCGCGCTGGGGTTGTGGAATATGGATCGCCAGAAACAGGCGCAATGTTCAACTCCCTCCGTGTGCGTGGGGTTCTCGCATGCCTGCGGCCAGCTTGCCTGGAAACGGACATTATACTTTACTGCGCGCCGCTCAACGGGGGAAATCCCAACAACCATGGAGTGATTATGATCCGCACCATCGGCATGGCGGCCGCCGTTCTTGCCGTCCTGATTTCCACTGCCGCCGCGCAGGACAAACCGGCCGGCGACAGCAATGTGGAGGTTTTGAAAGAGAAACAGAAGGAAGGTCTGTTCACCGAAACGAAAAAGGATGGCTGGGATTTGAATCTGACCCTGGGCGCGGGCCTGAGCCTGACTCAGAACTCCAGCTTCGTCGGCCAGCCCGACGGCCTGTCCACCACGCTTTCCGGCAAGGCGGACTTCGCCGCCACGCTGTACGCCGGACTGCATGAATGGCGGAACTCCATTGGCTACAGCGTCGCCTTCGCCCGCACCCCGGCGATTGACGACTGGGTGAAGACCAACGACGTGCTGGCGCTTGAATCCATCTACTTCCTCAAACTGGAGCCCTGGGTCGGTCCTTTCGCCCGTCTGTACGCCGACACCCCGGTGTTCCAGGGCTACGATCAGCGCGCCAAGGAGGTCACGTACCTGGTTCCCCAGGAAGACGGGACCGTGCAGCGCGTGGAGCGGGAGAAGCGCTTCAAACTCACCGACATCTTTCTGCCGTTCCGCCTCAAGGAAACCGTGGGTGGATTCCTGCGGCCCTACACCTCGGATCCCATCGCGGTGGAATTTCTGATCGGCGTTGGCGGGCGCCAGGTCATTGTCGGCGACGCCACCTACGTTGTGGCTGACATCAAGGACACTCCGGAAATTGAACTGAACCGCATCACCAGCTTCGCGCAGGGCGGTCCGGAACTGATCGCGGGCGTCTCCGGCGTGCTGGCCGAAAAGCGCGTCAATTATGGAATCCGGGCTGAAGCCATGATGCCGGTGATTGACAGCGCGTATGAAGGCGGCAAAAGCACCCCCGAACTGACCAACATCGAATTGAACGCCAAGGTGGCCTTCAAGCTGGTGAGTTGGGCCTCGCTGGACTATGAATTTCGCCTGATTCGCCAGCCAGTGCTGGTGGACGCCACGCAGGTGCAGAACCTGGTGCTGCTGACCTTCTCCTACGCCTTGCTGGAAGAAAAGGCCGAAGAGAAGAAATAGTTCATCCGCGGCGGAATTGATCGGGAGTTCCATCTCCCGGTCAATTCTATGCCCCCCGCCGCTCGCCCGCTTGTGAATCAACTTTCCGCCCCTCCGGAGTTCGCCAGGCTCCGCCGGCGGTCATGGGACGCCTGCCCCGCCATGTGGGATGAATCACCACGCCGCGGGGGCGTGATCCGCGATCCAGAGTCTTCGCCTTCCATTTCCTGCAACCATCATCAGTCCCGTTCCGCCGCATCCGTCCCCATTTGGGGCGCTCCGCTATTGCAATGCCATTGCCGCGAAGGCAAACTGAGTGCCGTTCACCCCCCCCCGTGGAGAGGTTATGATGAGGTCAATGCGTTTGGTGGTTCTGGCGGCGTCTCTGTTCGCCTGTTCCTCGACGGAAAAACCCGCGGCCGGTCAGGACGCCGCTCCCCCGGCGCCCGCCGTGGATGGGGGCGCTGGAGTCTCCGCGAGCATCACCTGGCACGCCAGCATCCAGCCGTTGATGGAGCAGCACTGCGTCTCCTGCCATGTCGAAGGCGGTATCGCCCCGTTTGTGCTGAACGCCTATGAATCGGCGAAACGCAACGCCGGCGCGGTCGCCGGCGCGGTCGAGGCCAAACGCATGCCGCCCTGGATGCCCGACCCTTCCTGCCGCCGCTACCAGCACGAGCGCATCCTGCCCGAGGCTGATCGCCAGACCATCCTCGAATGGGTGAAGGCGGGCGCGCCCGAGGGCGATCCATCCCAGGCGCCCAGGAAGCCCCAGACCGCGTCCGTTGAAAGGCCCAAGCCCACGCTGGTCCTGAACATGAAGGAAGCCTACACGCCGGACTCTTCCCATCCGGACGATTACCGCTGTTTTCCTCTCGACCATGTTTTTGAAAAGGAAACCTACCTCGCCGTGGTGGACGTAACGCCGGGGCAGCGGTCGTTGGTCCATCACGTCATCACCTATCTGGTGGAGCCCGCGGGCGTGGCGGCGATGGAGGAGTTGGACGCCAGGGACCCGGGTCCTGGCTACACCTGCTTTGGCGGTCCGCGGGCGGGTTCCAACCGCAACCTTGGCGGATGGGTGCCGGGCTATACGCAGGGCGCCATCAATACAAAAGCAGCGCAGGTGATTCCGGCGGGCAGCCGCATTGTCATGCAGGTTCATTATAATACCCTGACCGCCAAACCGGCCCCCGACAACACCAGTGTGGATTTGTACCTCCTCGATCTGCCTCCGGAAGTGGAATTGCGCACCGAACCGTTGGCCAACCTGGGGATTCAAATCGAGGCGGGAGACGCTAACTCGAAGCAGGTTCAGAAATTTTACAATGACGGCTCCAAGCCCATTCGAATCGCCGGCGTGACGCCGCATATGCACCAGCTTGGACGCGAGTTGCGCGTCAACGTCCGGCGCAAGGACGGCGGCTCCACGTGCCTGGTGGACATTCCGAAATGGAATTTCGCCTGGCAGCAGAATTACCGCTTCCTGCCCGGCGAGGAGGTGGAGGTGATGCCGGGCGATTATATGGAACTGGAATGCATATATGACAATTCCGCCGCCAACCAGCCAGTGGTGAATGGCGAACGGCAGCCGCCGCGCAAGGTGATTTGGGGCGAAGGCACGGCGGACGAGATGTGCCTGAACTATATTGTGACCGCCAGGCCCTACGAGAAGAAGCAGGGTCCGGAACCGGTTTGCAAGGATTTCAACCAGTGTTTTGATTCCTGCGACGATGGGGCGTCGGTTTGCAGCCTGGTGTGCGCTTCACGTTCCGGTCCGGGATGTCCGCGCTGCGTGCTGACGGGTTTGATCACCTGCGTGCAGCATGACTGTTCGGAATCGGGCGGCCCGTTGATCACCTGCATCCAGAACTGCTCGCGGAACGAGGCGCAGGAGGACTGTATCGAAAATGAATGCGGGCCCCTGATGCCCGCGTTCGACAAATGCGTCACGCCAATCCTGAAGGCGGGCAAATGTGATTCCGCGACGGCGGTTTGTCCAGCGAAGCTCTCGACCCTTCAGCCCACGAAGTAACAAGGTGGAACGTGAAGGGTCCTCAACCGGAGGTTGATGATCCCGGCTGCTTTTGTGAAGGGGTCCCCCATTTCCGCGCTGCAGGCCGCGGAAAGCAATGCCTCGGCGGCGCGAGGCCCCGCGGGCGGCCAGGGAGTTGAGCCGTGTCCGCCAAGCCCGCAACCCCGATGCAAAACCAATCCGGCCATCTCGCCATATTCCAAGCCGGAGAGCGGGGAGGCGTGTATATGCATGAAGGATTCCTCCCGGCGGTTGGACAGGGGATGGGTGGGGGAGGCCGGTGGAGTTGGAATTTCGTCCCTTTTGCTCCACCAGTTCACAACAGGTCCGGCATGGCGTTGCCTGATTGTCACAATCATGGTCTAACCTGCCGTGGATTTCCTGAGGGAGAAGCAATTGAACTGGATGACTGCGCTGCGTCTGACTTCCTGGTTTCCGCCGGTCATGGTTCTGCTCGCGGCGGCCCCGGCCTCAGCCGGCCTGTACGAAGAAGTGTTTGAGGGTGCGTCCGGTACGGCGGCGGGGGTCGTGGCGCCGGAGAATGAAGAAGATTGCGCTCCGTTGTATATGCCGGCGGCGAAGGCCAAACTGTTTGACCACCGGCTGGAGCCGATCGCGCTGATCCGCCCGATCTTCGTCGGAACCTTCGAGGATGTGGCCCAAACCACCGACGCCAAAACCGGCGCGGCCCGTGAGGTCAAGTCCAGCGCCATGGATCCCAATTTCTCCGGGCATCGCCAGGGCTTTGTGCTGGAAAACGCCGAGGTGGGCCTGGGCGGCCGCTTCAACGACAGCGGCGTCTACTACAAGGTCATGTTCGAATTGGCGCCCCGCGGCCGAGACGGCAATCCGCGGCCCGGCGACTTTCCCCGCGACATTTACCTGGGCTGGAACAAATACACCTTCGTTCAAGGTCAAATCGGCTACATGCGCGTACCTGTCAGCCAGGTCAACATGAAGCCCACGGCGCAGCGCCCGCTGGTATACAGCCCCGTGCTGGAGGTGAACCTGCCCCTGCGCGTGCTGGGCGCCAAACTCAGCGGCGGCGACCCCTGGCAGATCGTCAAGGTGACAGGCGGCGTGTTCAACTCCGATCCGTCGGCGGTTCAGCAGATGCGCCGCTTTGATCAATTGCTGCTGACCGGGCGTTTTGATCTGCGCGTGGACAATATCCTCCGGGTCGCCAAGGCGCATTTCATGGATTTTGAAATGAACCTGGGCGCCAGCATGGCCTATGTGGGAGAGCGCTTTGATCCCCCCACCGAACACCGCTGGTTTGGCCTCGACGCCCGGCTCCATCTGTGGCGTTTTACGCTGGAAGGCGAGATGTTGAGCATGGATTTCTTCAAGCCCGCCCTGGCCGGCAACCTCGACGCCTCGCGCGCGGAAGGCTGGCATGCCGATCTGATCATCCACGCCTGGCCCAGGGTCATTGACGTCATCTTCCGCATCGAGCAGTACGATGGCGACACCGAACTGGAGAACGGGCTGGGCAATCCGCCCAACACCCAGGACACGCTGCCGGCGAACAAACGCTGGTATACAGGAGGCGTGAACCTGTATCTGACCAACCGGACCAAATTCGCCCTCAACTACATGCACCGGGAAGAGCTGGAAGGCTTCAATTTCCCGATGAACGACGTGGTCATGGGGCTGTTCCAGTTCGACTTGTGAGCCCAGGGGCTCGCGCCTAGAATTCCGGCTGACTTCAACCGGGTGCGAAAACGGAGCGTCCACATGCTGAACAAAAAGATTCTCGTTGCTGTATTCGCCGTGGCGGGTGCATGGGTGTTTGCGGTTGGCTGCGGCAAGTTCCAGGACAAACAGGCCACGGGCGACGCGGGCGCGGCTGGCGGCGGGAATAATGATTCGCCGGTGCTGGACGCCGGTCCCGTCGAGCAGAGCGATATCGTGGAAGTCGCCGGTCCCGCGGACTACCTGACCGACAAGGAGAAGGGGAAAACCAACGACTTCCTGATCAAGGAGCCGTATTTCATCCACCAGACCTACCGCGGCGCTCCGGACACCACCGTCACCATCCAGTGGGCGACCAACCATGATGATGTGAATGGCTCGTACGTTCCGCGCGTGTGGTTCAACAAATCCGAGAGCCTGACGGGCTCCTGCGACGGCGTGAAGCTGAAATACGCCAAACAGTTCGTGCGCGAAGGCAAGGGGTTTAACTACCGCGAGACCCTGAATGGCAAGGAGACCAACAACAAAGAGGTCTCCGTCCAGTGGGAAGTGGACATCACAGGCCTGGAGCCGGGAAGCCGTTACTGCTACCGCGCCGGAACCTGGGAATCCTTCGACATGGCGGGCAAGACCTTCGTGAAGCCCAACCTGTCGCCGGTGTACAGCTTCCGCACTTCGCCAAAGAAGGGCGCGAAGGACAAATTCACCGTCATGCTGGCGGGCGACAGCCGCGGCGGGTACGAGGAGATCAAAAAGCATATCGGCCGCCTGGTGGACATGAAGGCGGACTTCTGGCTGTTCAACGGCGACATGAACCAGTTCGGCAACAAGAAGGAATGGTTCCAGTGGTTCAGCGTCATGACCCCGCTGCTGTCCGGAACGGTGTTGATGCCGGTGCAGGGCAACCACGAAACCTTCGCCGATCTGTATTATGATCAATTCGCCCTGCCGGAGAACGCGGGCGTTCCGGAAGAGTTCAAGGAGCACGCCTGGTCCATCAACTATGGCAACTTGAATGTGACCGGCCTCAATTCCAACACCGACACCACGGTCACCGGCATCAAGGAATGGCTGGACAATCACTTGGCCGCGGTCGCCGCCGATCCGGACATCACCTGGAAGATCGTGATTTTCCATCATCCGGCGTACAGCGCGTCCAATCACGGCTCGACCAAGCGCGTGCAGGATCACTGGGTGCCGATTTTCGAGAAACACAAGGTGGATATGGTGTTCAGCGGCCATGACCACAACTACGAGCGCTCGGTTCCCATCAAGAACAACCTGAAGGTGGAGCCGGCTACGGGCGTGATCTACGTGACAGCGGGGGCCTTCTTCTCTCCGGGCTATGGCAATGGCTCCGACTGGTGGACCGTTGTCTCCCACCACGGTGATAAAGGCAATTATGTCTATGCGACGGTGGAAGGAAATAAGATCAGCCTGGTCGCCTACAGCGGAGACGGCAAGGAAGAACTCGACAAATTCGAGCTGACCAAATAACCGCCCGCCGTGACCTCCTTTTCACCCCCGCGTGATTCCACGCGGGGGTTTTTGTTGGTGCGGAGGTTTGCCTGCGATGACGCGGAGGGCGGATCGCCCAATGGGTTTCCGCCGGGCATGCGCGCGCTCATTGTTGGATGGGTGCAATTCACCCGCGGCGGCGGAGGCAGGCGCCGTAAAAGGCGTCCATCCCGGAGAAGGCCAGCGGGGGAGCGAAATCGCCATCGCGGCTGATCAATTCCGGAGCGCCCGCGGAAAAGCGCTCCCGCTGGAACAGCGGATGGCTTTTCAAAAAACGGTTCACCACCTCCGTGGTTTCCTCGCGGGTGTCGGAACAAACCACGTAGGCCAGCAGTCCCCCTGGCTCCACCATCGGCGCGAGGCGTTCCAGCAATTGACTCTGCGCCGCCGCCAGACGCGGCAGGTCTTCCGGCGTCAGCCGGCGCAGCGATTCCGGATGCCTGCGGATGGCTCCCAACCCCGAGCAGGGAGCGTCCAGCAACACCAGGGCGAACTGGCGTCTCGCCAGTTCCGGAACCGGCTCCAGCAAATCGCCCGGAAGCGCCCGCACATGACTGGCGCCCATGCGCCGCAGGGTTCCGCTCAGCAGCGCCATGCGCTGGCCGGGACGATCCACGGCGACAAGTTCCCGGCCTGGAAAACGCTCCGCGAGATGGGTGGTTTTGCCTCCCGGCGCGGCGCAGGCGTCCAGAATGGGACCATCCGGAAACGCCGGCAGCCAGGCGCAAACCAGTTGCGCGGCTTCATCCTGCACGGCGCACAAACCCGCGGCGAAAGCCTTCGACTTGAACAGCTTTCCCGCTCCTTCCCCGGCCGTCAGCCCCTCCGCGCTAAACACGCAGGGATGGGTATGCACGCCCTCTTCCAGCAGGCGGGCAGCGATCCCATCCCGCGTTCCCTTGCGAAGATTGACCCGCAGGGTGAGCGGCGGCGTCTGGATGGCGGCGGCGGCCCAGGCCAGGGCGGCGGTTTCTCCCGTCTGCTCGCGGCGAAGCCGGATCAGCCAATCCGGCAGGGCTTCCGCCGGCGGTTTTTTCACAGGGCCGGCGGCGGCGCGATCCCGTTCCGCCCGCGCAGCCAGCTTGCGCAACGCGCCATTGGTGAACCCGAGCGCCCATGTTTGTCCGAATTGGCGGGTGATTTCGACCGCGCTGTTGACGGCGGCGTAGGCGGGAATGCGCATTTCCAGAAGCTGGAAGGCGGCGAGCCTCAGGTTCCACGCCAGTTCCGGCGGCAGTTTTTCGATGGGCCGCGCCAGAACCCCACGCAACGCCTGATCAAGAGGCCTGCGCAAGCGCAGGCTGCCCAGCACCAGACTGGTCAGCAGGGCGCGATCGGATTCGCTCAACCCGGCCGCTTCGGGGTTGTTGTTCAGCCAGCGGGAGGCCTGGGCCTGATCCGTTTCAGTGGCGGCCAGCGCCCGCACCGCCAGCAATCGCGGACCAACGCCGCGCGGTTCATCCACCGCCGTGGCCGGGCGCGGCGGTTGGGGTTTTACGGGGGATCCGCCGGTCTCGCCTTCTGGGTTGCGGGCGGTCCGCTTCATGGTCCGGCAGCGCCCAGAATCGCGCCAACACGAACCGGGAAACCCCGGAGAAACTCCGCGCCGCTCACGCGGCGTTTGCCCGGAGCCTGCACCTCCGCCAGTTCCACCGCTCCGGTTGCGCAGGCCGCCACCAGCCGTTCCTGTGCTTCCAGCACCTCGCCGGGAGCGCCGGACAAATCCGGCAAGCGGTGGGTGCGATGGACCTTGATCATTTCCGCGCCCACGCTGGTGACCGCTCCTGGCCACGGGTTGAACGCCCGCACCTGGTTGTGGATGGCGGCGCAGTCGAGATTCCAGTTGATTCGTGATTCTTCCTTGCGGAGCATCGGCGCGTGGGTGGCGAGGGCGTGGTTCTGCTCCACCGGCTGCAACTCTCCGCGCAGGATGGCGGGCAGCGATTCCTTGAGCATGCGCGCGCCCAGGGTGGACAGGCGATCATGCAATTCCCCGCCGGTTTCCTCCGGCCCCACTGGAATGGCTTCGCGGCGGTACACCGGCCCCGCATCCATTTCCAGCACCAGCTTCATCAGCGAGACGCCGGATTCGGTGTCGCCCGCGGCGATGCAACGCTGGATTGGCGCGGCGCCGCGCCAGCGCGGCAGCAGCGAGGCGTGGACATTCAGGCAGCCCAATTCCGGCAGGTCGAGCCAACGCTGGGGCAACAGCTTGCCGTAAGCCGCCACTACCGCGATGCGGGGCTTCATCGCGGCGATGGAATGGAACAGCGCTTCATCTCCCTTGAGCCGGGCGGGTTGGAAGACGGAAGCCCCCAACTCCAGCGCGGCGGTTTTGACAGGGGGAGCGGTCAGCTTCATGCCGCGTCCCGATGGTTTGTCCGGCTGGCACAGCACCGCGCGCACATCCAGCCCCAACTCCGCCAGCGCGCGCAGCGCCGGAACGGCGAAACCGGGGGTTCCCATGAAAATGACGGGATCGCTCTTCACGCCGCGACTTGTAGCGCGCACCCATCCGCCGGAGCAAGCGGTCCCCCCAGCGGGCGGCGCTGGCCCCCATATGCTTCGCGAAGATCAATCCCCGCTTCCGTTCGCTTTTCTCCCAAGATCATCAGGCGCTGGCGCGGTTTTCGATGCGGGCGGCGAGGGCGCGGGCGATCTCGCGGAAGGCCTGGGCGGGGGCTGACTTCGGGCTGGACAGGGTGACGGGCATGCCCTCGTCGCCGGCCGTGCGCACGGCGATCTCCAGCGGGATCGCGCCCAGGAAGGGCAGACCGAGGCGTTCCGCGTATTTCCGTCCGCCGCCGCTGGAGAAGATGGAATGAACCTTGCCGCAGCCCGGGCAGGCGAATCCGCTCATGTTTTCCACCACGCCAAGAATCGGAATTTTCACCTTCTCGAACATGGCGCGCGCGCGGATGACATCGGCCAAGGCCAGGTCCTGCGGGGTGGTGACCACCACTGCGCCATCGGTGGCGATTTGTTGCGCCAGCGTCAACTGGATATCTCCGGTGCCAGGCGGCATGTCCATGATCAGGTAGTCCAGTTCGCCCCAATCCACGTCGCCGCAAAACTGCAGCAGCACCTTCTGCAGAATCGGTCCGCGCCAGAGCAGCGCTTCCCTGGTGTCCGCGAAATACCCGATGGAAATGGTTTTGAGGCCGTGGGAGTTCACCGGGCGGATGCGTTTGTCCGCGGTGGATGTGATGTCTTCCTCCGAATACAGCATGATCGGCACGGAAGGGCCGCAAATGTCGGCGTCGAGCACGCCCACCCTGTGTCCTTCCAGCATCAGCGCGGCGGCGAGGTTGACCGCCACCGTGCTTTTGCCGACGCCTCCCTTGCCCGAGGCCACCGGAATCACATGCCGCACGCCGGGAATCCGCTCCGGATGGGCGTCAAACTCCGTTTCTTTTTTTTCGCTTTTTTGCGATCCGTCCTTGACCTGCAGGTCCACCTTTTCCAGGAAAGGGTAGTGCTCGCGCAGGATTTTTTCGCACTGCTTTTGCAGCACGCCCGCGAGGGGGCTTTGCGGGTTGGGCAGGCGGAGCACCAGGCTGATATTGGGTCCGTCGGTCCGCACTTCGCTGACGAATCCCGCGGCGACGATGCTGCGGTCACTTCCGGGATCGAGCACCTTGCCGAGGATTCGCACCACCTGTTGGGGAGTCAAGGGTTCCATCGCCCGGATTTATAGGCCGCCCCCGTGGCGCCAGCAAGCGGCGCCTCTGGGAGGTTTTGGGTGGAACCCGGCCGCTTTCTCAACCCCAGTCCGGGGTTGCTGACGCCAGAGCCTCTTTCCAGGCTGTCCGCCATGCACATGGGTTCGCCGTCGGCATATGATACAGTCATCCCACCCCCCATGAGCGCCAACACACCCGCACAGTTTCCGCCGCCCCGCTTCGCCAACAAGCTGAACGGCGCACCCGCGAACCGCTCCGGCCGGTGGATGCGCCGGAGCATCGCGATCTATCTTTCGCTTGTGGCGGCGATTGGCCTGGTCGCGTACTTCCAGCAATACCGGTTCTTCCAGGTCCTGTGCTGGATCATGGAGGAAAACGACAGTTGCATTGATTACGCCCGCGCCCTGCGCGATGGTGAAAACGGCGCCGGCAAGGATGAAAAGAAAGCCCTGGAGGTTTTCATGGAAGTCTGCACCAGACAGGAGAGTCAAGGCTGCCACTGGATCGGCGACGCTTACGAACACGGCTGGGGAGGAGCGCCCAAATCCGATCGCCTGGCCCTTGTCTACTACATGCGGGCCTGCAAGGGGTTCCGGCCAGCCTGCGAACGTTCCGAGGCCCTTTACTGGAAAGGAGTGAACAGCCACAAACCCGATGAGGTGCGGTTTCTGGTGTACAGCACGCATCATTGCAATGCGGGCGATGCGGCTGCCTGCGCCCGCGTCGGCCTGATGCATCTGATGGGCATGGCCAGGCGCGTCAAGGATCACCAGGAAGCCGTGCGCTGGTTCCGCAAGGCTTGCGATGAAGGGGCGGGGAACGGCTGTTATTACCTGGGACAGGCCCACGAAAAGGGCTGGGGAGGCGTCACTCCCAACCCTGGCGAAGCACGGAATCTCCATCGCAAATCCTGCGCCGCCGGTTTTCGCCTGGCCTGCGCCGCGGAACAGGCGCTTCAGCCAAAATCACCCGATCCCTGATCAAACGGTTTCGTGTTGAATTGATTTTGTCCGCCGCGTTCCCCGGACGAGCCGGAGTCCAGCTATTCCAGACCTGCGATGAAGCGGCGATCGCCTTCGCGGTATGCGCGCGCCAGCCGTCCCAGCGCGGAAACCACCATCCACGGCGACCACAGGTTTTCCTGGGCCTTGTGCCAGGCGTCGAGCGCCGCCAGCGGATCCGCCGCCGCCCGCGTTTCCGGGGGCGGATCGCCGGCGAACCATGACAGGATTTCCCCCGTATCCACCGCTGCGTTGACAATATGGATGCATGAACCAGCGTAGGGATATCCGTCGGCAATGACGCGCTTGAGCACCTGCTTCTTCGTTCCCTTGTAGTACAGAGATGAATCCGGATGCAGATTCATGATCTGGCAGGGAGTCAGGCCGGGAGCCTTGCGGTGCATCTGATCCAGGAATTCGCCAGGGATGATGCGCATATAACCCAGCAGGATCATCACCGTCAGGTCCGCGCCCCCGGCGCCGCGCGCCTGTTCCATCGCCGGAGGCAGCCGGGTGGGGCTGTTGTCGCCAAAGGTGCTGAAATGCTCCCATTGAACCTGGAGCCGCAGGCGTTCAAGCAAGCCGCGGCCCGTGTCCGATGAGACGAATTCCATCAGCGCGCGATGGTTGGAAGGATGCTCCGAGCCGGTCACGCACAGCGCGCGAACGGCGGTCACGTGGTCCGCGGGTTCAAAGGGTGGCGGGGTTCTTCCCGCGCAAAAATCGCGGAGAACCGCCGCGTTTTTCAGCGGATCCAGGCGGTCGAGCGCCGCGCGGGCGCTCACATGCGGCGCCGGAGAATCCATATCGCCGCCGCCAGCGCCAGCAGCCCCCAGGGAGCGGAGGCGCCGCGCCCGGGCAGTGCGCAATTGCATCCGCCCGGTTCCAGTTCATTGCCTTCCACGCCGCCTTCCACCCCTCCGGAGATCGGACCGGCGACCGGGGGCGGGCTCCATGATGGATCACAGAGGTTGCCCTTGCCATCGGCGTTGTCGTCTCCCTGATCCACATTGAAGGCGTCCGGACAGTTGTCGAATTCATCCGGAAAACTGTCGCTGTCCTTGTCGGAATAGGTTTTCGCGGTCAGTTCGATGAGATCGTAGCGAACCACGGGGGCGGTTCCATCCTCGCCGGGAACGAGTTTTTCCGCGGGGGTGATCCGCATTTTGTAGATGACGCCGTTCAGGGCGCCGCCCGCGCGCAGATTGACCGCATAGGTGTGGAACTGGCCGTCGGGAATCACGGGCAACAACACGGATTTGGCCTCGCCGAAGTTTTCGTCAGCGCTGTTGGTCCACCACAGGCGCGCGGCGCCGGCGGCGCCTTTCGGCACGGACATGCGGACCAGGCCGGTATTGAGCCGATCGGTCTTCAGTTTCAGGTTGGTGTGAACCAGTCCCGGCGCGTCTCCGGCGTAGGCGCAGAGCAGATTCTGGCCATCGTTGCTGACCAGCGCGCCGCCGCTGATGAGATCAACAAACGGATTCTCGGCGGTCCAGCCTTCGTCGAAGATTTTCAGGTCGAAAACCGGATATTCATCCCGGCCGTCCAGAGAGGCGATGACGCGGCCGCGGCGATCCATGCCGTTGTAAAACAGGTCGAGCCATTCCTCGCGGATATTGTTCAAGGTATTGATTTCGGCGGGGGTGAAGCCGCGTCCCTGCGGAGACAGGTAAATCCACGCCTGTTTGAAATACTTGGGAGACTTGTCCACGGTGGGGGTGCGTTGCCCTTCCGCCGCAACCACGGCGCTGACTGGAACATCCACCTTTTCTCCCAAGGCGATGACCTCGCCCCATTGCAGCGGCGGGCTGGCGGGGCTGGGGTTGCGCGAGCGGTTGGGCACGCGCGGGTTGCGGATGAACCAGAGCGGCGAGGTTTCCTCTGGAGAGCGCAGGCCAAAAATATATTGATCAAGGTGGTTGAAGCGGGTGTCAAAGACCGCCCTGGCGCGGAAACGGCCCGGCTGGGTTTCTTCCCAGCGGTTGCCTTCCAGCGGCGATGCGTCGCTGTTGGCGTAGAAGCTGTAGTGGGAATTGTCGCGGCCCAGCAGTTCGGTGGAAAGGGAGCCATCCGGACGCTTGAAGCGCACCTGCACCCCATACTGGTGTCCCAACTCTTGTCCGACAACCCCCATGATATCGTAGGGATTGCGGCGGTAGGGACGCGCGGCGTTGATCAGGTTCTGGTGCAGGTTATTCATCAGCACCACCCCGTTGAGGCGGCGCGAACCATAAAAACCCGCCTGGGAAAAAATCTCGATGGGAATCTGGCAGCTTCCCGAGGTGCTGCAACGGCGCGCGTTGATGCCAGTGACGTTGTTGCTGACCGGCGCGTAGAAGGCGCCCGCGCCAATGCGTTCAGTGAGAAACTCCGAACTCCAGAACACCAGTACGTCGTAGTTGTCCTTGTGGCTGCGGTAGAATTGTCCGGCGACTCCCGTCAGGTCCGGCTGCCGGTTGAGCCGTTCGAGCTGATCGGAGGTGAGCGCGAGAATGGCGATATCTCCCTCATCGCGATCCCCCTGCTGCTGTTGGACCACGGGCGGGCGTTCTTCGCCACGGGCCTGCCGTTCGAACAACTCATTCAGGAAAGCGGGCAGAACCTCGTTCCGGAACCCGGGTTGCGGCGGATATAACTCCCACGCGCTGCCGACGGGAGCGGACTGTTCCGGCAATTGGCTGGCGGGCCGCCAGAGGGGGTTATCGGAATTGTCGGACGGGCTTTGGGCCCAGACGGCGAGGGGCAAGAGCACGCCGGCGGCGGCGGCGAACAACAGATGACGCATGCATACTTCCTGCGGCGGAACGGTGACTGTCCTGCACCCAACAAAACAGAGGCGGGAATGTATGCGAACTGCCCGCCTCCCGGCAAGGAATACTCTGGTTTTGGCTTGATTCAGGGACGAATCGGGGTTCCGGGTTCAATTCATCCTCAGGATCACTTCCTATGGAGTGGATGACGGTTCCACGAACCCGCCCCTGCAAGTTCACGGAGTCCCTCCATTTCCGCGCTTGCGACAGCAGGGAACCCGTATCCGCCTGGCGGTCAGGGTCGAATGGACCGTCTGGATCAATCCCGTGGCCGCCTCGCGGCGTTCTCCCGGAGCAGGAGTGGAGGTATGGATTGCGCACACGGCGCCCGCGGAGCAGGAACCAGGAACACCCGGGCCATGAAGTTCACGGTGGCGCGGTCCACTCCCCGCTCATTCCGTATATGAGTTACAGGTGTTCCAGAAGAGGAGAGGTTCGGAACGCCAACCCTGTTGGCGGGCGTAATCCAGCGCGCCGGCCAGCGCCTTGCCGGTGTAGGTGGTCTCCAGCGGCAGGTCTTCGAGCTTCCGCGCCTGTTCCACAATCTCCATTGCGAGCGGCGTGGGGTCGCCATAACGCACGCCCAGATATCCGGGCAACACCAGGGCGTCCGATACATGGAACAACGGTTGCCGGGGAATCGCCCCGGCCTGCTCCAGCAGGCGCAAACACTGGTTGGCCTGCGCCGCCACGCGCGCGGGATTGGCGATGATCCGCTCCACCACCCCTATCCCCACCACCCGTGAGTTCAACCCGGCCAGGCGCGCTCCCGCCAGCAATCCCGCCATGGTTCCGCATGAGCCCACGGCGGTGAAGATCGCCCGGGGTTCGGGCAATTCGCCGCGCTCGATCTGGCGCTTCAATTCAAACGCCGCGCCCACATAACCCAGCGAAGACAGGGAGCCGGAACCACCCATGGGCAGGACAAACGGCGGCCGGCCAGCCGTTATCGCGCGGGCGAACCATTTCCATCCCGAGGCCAGCGGCGACAAAACCGGGTGGGGAATCACCATCACCGACGCCGCATGCTGGCGTGTAGCCGCGAACATCATGCGCACGTGATCCGTCACCGGTTGGGGAAACAGGATGGCGTGGGTGCGAATCCCAACCTTTGCGCCGTAGAGCGCGGATGCAAATACATGGTGGCTGCCCAGGGCGGCGGCGGCGATCCATTCGCGGGCCCCGCGCGCCATGGCCGCGCCCAGCAGAAATTCGAGCTTGCGCACCTTGTTGCCGCCATAGGGCCGCCCGGAGAGCCCATCGTTCTTGAGCCAGAGTTGATCCAGTCCATATGCGGCGCCCAGGCGGGACAACAAACGCACCGGGGTGGGATATTCTCCGATGCGGACCAGGGGAAAATGTCCCGCCACGGCGGGAAATGCGTCCAGCAGCGGATGGGGCGCGAGCGCGGCTACGGGTTGCAAAAGGCTGGCAGGGTTGCTCACGCGCAGTCTCCCGGGAGTTGATCATGGGGAGACACCAGGTTCATCGCCCATTACTCCTTGCCAACGCCGTCAGACACACGCCATCGCCAGACGGCGGAGAAACGCCCTCGCGGAAATGGAAGGGCGGCATTGATGCGCACGCTTCCCATGAAGCCGGCTGACCACCTGATATCCCTATTCCACGCCGCATCGCGAATCTCATTTCATCGCCCCTGCCGCAATCCTGCAATTCAGATCAACGCGTGGGCGCCCTTTCTTGTTTCGTAAGCGTTCTGTCCGGACACATCAACAAATGGGGGGTTTGTGATTGTCAACCATCATTCCGGCTGGGCGAGCGCGGGGGGCGATGCGGCTCCAGGGGCGGCGGCAGCCGCCGGCGTGGCGGAACCGGCGCCCGCGGGCGGAACGGGTTTGAACGACACCTCGCCTTCCACATAGGCGCCGCCGCCCAGCGGCTCGTTGTAGGCGAAGAGATAATTCATGGACTCCACCAGTCCCAGCACGGCGGAGAGCACCCCCTGCTGCACAAAATTGCCCTGGGGTTTGTCCAGCTCGAAGGATCGCAGCACGCCCGCCAGCCCTTCCATGTTCACGAACACCACGCGGCCCGGCTTCTGCCGCATGCGGCGCCGGGCGTAGTCCGGCCATGGCGCCAGCGGGATGACGTCGGTTTTGGCCGCGCTGGTCTGCGGCGGGGATTCTCCAGTTTCAAAATACAGCGCGCGCAACCGGTTGCGGTTGCGGCCAATGGCGAGGCGCACCTCGTCGCGTACGAAGCCAAAGACAATGTCCGCGCTGGTCAATGCGCCGGACCAGATGCGTTCGCCGTTGAAGCTGCGCTCCTCCAGTTCCTTGATCTCCTTGCGGGCCTGCGGCAGTTGGGCGTCAATGACCTCCTCCACTTCTTTTTTGTTGGTGATCTGGATGGCGAAGACCATATCGCCCAGTCCCGATGGGTCCTGACCGGCGAGGGCGATGGCCGCGCCCAGTTGGGAAGGCCGCGACGGGAAAAACGCGAACAGAAAATGCCCCTTCAGCAGGCGGGCGAAGACCTTTCCCACTTCTTTCGGGTCGCCCTTCTGCTGCAACCGCGAGTTGGAGAGCAGGTCGCCAAAAGGTGTGGCGGACTGTCCGGAGAGCAAAGGTCCCAGCGTCGCGGGATCCATGGATATCCGGATGGCGCCGATTGAATTGCGCGCCAGCCGATCCCACGGCGGCGGATCATATCCGCTGACGCCCGAATACAGTTCCTTGTCCTTGCCGGTCAGGGTGAAGAAGGCTGAATAAGCGATTCCCTGCGCATCGAAAGTGAAGCCGGAGATCACCTGTCCAAAGGCGCTGAGCGGCGACGGCGACATGGTCATGCCGGTTCCGCCCGGCAACGCGGCGAGGTTTTGTTGGGGGCTGCCATAAAGTTGCAGGTGCCCGGAGCGGATCTTCGGCGCCGCCTCGCGGAAGGCCGGATCCATGCCCAGCGATTTGTCCCGGGTCAGCCGGACCAGTTCCTTGAGCAGCGGCAGGTTCGACGCCGCCAGCACCTGCCCCCGCAGTTCGGCCGCCACCGCAATAGTCTGATCCGCCGTGTCCGGCAGGTCCTGGAACGCCTCGATATACTCGAATCCATCCGAGTCCCTTTTGGTCTCCAGCGCCGCCAGCGGATCCACGCGCATGAACAGGTCTTTCAGCGGAACCCAGGCGGATTTGTCCGCGAGCCGGTGAACCGCCAACATCCATTCCCCGCGGTTTTCCGCCGCCGGGGGCGTATCCTCTTCGCTCTCCGGTTGCAGCACCGTTGGCGCGGTGGCGGGCTCGATGGGTTTGGTTTCTTCATGGTTTCGCCAGGCGATGGCGGCGGGCTTCATGGGATCAAGGCCGATGTCGCGCCATCCCTTGGCCTTGGAAAAATGGATTTTCAAATCCAGTTCCAACCCTTCGATCGCGCGCATGATCATGAGGCGGGTTCCGGGATTGCTGACGCCGCCGATGGATTGCCGCAGCTTTTCAACCGCCATGGCCGGATTGGGAATCAGCAGCGCGCCATCCACGCGGGCGGGGACCAGTTCCGCCGCGGCGGACGGATCGCCTGCGTTGCTGGTCATGTAGGCGGGACTCATCGGCCCCTGAAGAGAAAATCCGGGTTCGCCGGCTCCACTGTCCGTGTTGGGGTCCTTGCCTCCGCCGCATTTGCCGCAGGACGCCGCCAGCGCGGCCATGGCGCCGCACAACAGAAGAATACATACGGGGGCCCGCGCGCGGCGCGGCGAAAGGGATTCAAGGGATGACTTCATCGCCGGGGCTCCTGATCCGCATACATTCTGAATGGTTCGCCGGTCTTGCCGGAGCCGTTTTCGCGGCGTTTCCTCTTCTTCTCTTCGAGGCGCCAGGGAAAGCCGGAAACGGAGATGGACGGCCGGGATCGCGGTGACGATCGGGAGCGCGCCAGAGTTCCCCTCTCCGCGTCATCAGAGCGGGAAGAGGGGGCCGGAGCAACGCGCCGGGGCGAAGCCAACATGGGCGACGCCGTCCATTCAACCTGAAATGGGTCCGATGCGGGCAGCACGATCAACAAGATGAAAGAGGCTCCTGATCACGGCGGTGGGGCCGCCGCGCGTATCATCGGCTGGTGGAGCGATTACATCAAGCGCGGCAGCAGGGCGGGCAACAGCGATCGGAAATTCGTATAAGCGAGTTGAGCGGTCCGCAGGCCTTCTTCATGGTCCAGCACCGCCCCGGCCAGACCCGCGGCCTTGTTGGTGATGCACGACATGCCAATGACCCGCGCCCCCATGTGGCGTACGGCGATGGCTTCCAGCGCGGTGCTCATGCCCACCGCGTCGCCGCCGATGGCGCGCGCCATGCGCACCTCCGCCGGGGTTTCAAACGTGGGGCCGGGCATGCAGACATACACGCCCTTGCGCAAAGGGATATTCAGTTGCTCGGCGGTTTCGTAAACCACGCGCCGGAGTTTGGGATCATAGAGATCGGTCATGTCCGGAAACCGCTCACCCAGGTCATCCAGGTTGGGGCCGGTGAGCGGATTCTGCCCGGTCATGTTGATATGGTCGCTGATGACCATGATATCGCCCGGGTTCAGATCGTCGGAGATTCCACCCGCGGCGTTGGTCAGGAGGATCACCTTCGCGCCCAGCAGCGCCATCAGGCGGACACCGAACACAATCTGGGTGGGGGTATAGCCTTCGTAGAGATGCACGCGCCCACTCATCGCCATCACCTGCGCACCGTTGGCGGTGCGTCCCCACACCAGCCGGGCCGCGTGGCCATGTACGGTCGAGACCGGGAAATGTGGAATCTGCTGGTAATCAAGCGCCTGCGAATCCGCCAGAATTTCCGGCAGCAGCGCGCCCAACCCCGATCCCATCACCATGCCGATGGGGGCGACGCCGGGCATGTGCTTGAGCACGTAATCGCGCGCCTGGTTGAGTTCAATCAGCCTGCGATCCATTGCATCCTCACGCAATCAGGGCGGCCATGGTGGCGGTCATCAGACAGGCGAGCGTGCCCGACAGCACCGAGCGCAGCGCCAGCCGGGCGATATCCGGGCGGCGCGAGGGCGCGATGCCGCCGATGCCGCCCATCTGGATGGCCATGCTGCCGAAGTTGGAGAATCCACATAGCGCATAGATGGCGATGACCTGCGAACGCGGCGACAGGACGCCTTCGCCGGCCATCTTCGTCAGCTCCAGGTAGCCGATAAATTCGTTCAACCCGGTTTTGACGCCAATCAGCTTGCCGACCGCCAGCGCTTCCGAAGGCGGTATGCCCATGACCAGGGCCACCGGCGCGCCAATCCAGCCCAGAATCATTTCAATGCTCAGACCCACCGGCCGGCCCGCGATCATGCGGATGATGTTTTCATCCAGCAATCCCAACAGGCCGTTGGCCAGCGCGGTCAGGGCGATGAAAGCCAACAGCATGGCGCCGACATTGATAGCCAGTTGCAGTCCTTCGGAAGCGCCCCGCGCCGCCGCGTCGAACATGTTCACATCGAGCCGGGGCACTTCCACCTTGACGCCGCCCATGGTCGCCGGGCTTCCGGTTTCAGGCACCATGATTTTGGCGATGACCAGGCCCGCGGGCGCCGACATGAAGCTGGCGGAAAGCAGATGCACGGCGTCCACGCCGAAACCGATGTAGGCGACCATGACCGCGCCGGCGATGGTGGCCATGCCGCCGGTCATCACCGCGAACAACTCCGATGTGGTCATGGCGGGCACATAGGGCTTGATGAGCAGGGGAGCCTCGGTCTGCCCCATGAAGACATTGGCGGAAGCCGACAGCGCCTCCGCGCCGGACACCTTCAGGATTTTTTCCATCGCGAACGCGAATACGCCCACCACCCGCTGCAACACGCCCCAGTGATACAGCAGGGTGAACAGCGACGAAACGAACACGATGGTGGGCAGCACCTTGACCGCGAAAACGAACCCGATGGCGAAGGGCTTGCCGGTGATGCCGTTGGTCACCACCACCACGTCCGGCCAGTCGCCGAAGATGAAGACCTCTCCCTTTTTGGAAAACTCCAGGATGGCGCTGACTCCATCCGCCATTTTTTGGAAAACCGTCTGTCCCGCGGAGGTGCGCAGGATGAACACCGCCATCAGACCCTGCAGGGCGACCCCCATGCCCACCAGCCGCCAGTTGACGGCCCGGCGGCTGGTGCTGAACAGCCAGGCCACCCCAATCATGAACAGAGTCCCCACCACCGCCATGATGCGGTCATAGGCGGTGGCGGCCGGCAGGCTTTTCAGATCGGCCTTGATGGTCTTGCGTTCGCCGGTCTCCGGCTTGATTTCGGGCGCTTTGTCCGCTGATGGAGCCGTATCGGCCGGATTGTCCGCCGCGGCGGCTGGAGTCGCGGATTGCGCCGGGTCATTGCCGCCCGCCGGAGCATCCTGCGCGAGCAGCCAACCCGCCATGGGAACCATCAGCACCCATGCACATAGAAACACCATGCCCGCCCGCAATGCCAGGCGCCGGAACCCATGATTCAGCATGCTTCTCCGCTACACCAAAAGCCCCCATGGCGCAAGACGGAAATGGATGCGAAAGGGACCAGCCGCGGCTGGAGCAGGCGGCCGATCCGTCACGCCCCCCGCGAATGGATCGCGCCGGAAATACCCGCTTCCCGGCGGGTTTCATCAAATCCGCCGGCATATTGGCCGACGGATTGGCAAGTCCCGCCGCAAGCCGCCAGAACGAAACCAGGTGGAATCACCTGGGGTATCCGGTGCGGTTCCCGGGCCATCCCCCAAGGGCTGGTTTGGCCTGGCGCCGCCTTCCGCCTATAAACAACGGCTGGACAATAACATGATAATGATTATCATTATCATGTTATGGGCCGTGCATGGAACACCACTCCGCCAAATCCCAAGCCAGCCAGGATCCCAAACTGATTTTGGCGGGCAACCCCAATGTGGGGAAGTCCGTCTTTTTCGGCGCCCTGACGGGGAATTATGTCACCGTCAGCAATTATCCGGGCACCACGGTGGAAGTCACCCGCGGCGCCGCCACTCTCGATGGCCGCCGCTGGGAAGTGATTGACACCCCAGGAACCAACAACCTGGTTCCCATGAGCGAGGACGAGCGCGTCACCCGCGATGTCCTGCTGCATTCGCCCGGGGCCACGCTGCTTCAGGTGGCGGACGCAAAAAACCTGCGCCGGGGGCTGTTGCTGACGGTCCAGATCATCGAACTGGGCCTGCCCTCGGTGCTCAACCTGAACATGATTGACGAAGCGGAGGATAGAGGCATCTTTATTGATCTGGACGGCCTTTCCGCCGCGCTGGGAATCCCCGTCAACGCCTCGGTCGCCATCCGCCGCGAAGGGTTGGACGCCGCCCGCCAGAAAGTGATGGCCCCGCGGCGCGGCGATTTCCGGGTGGAGTATCCCGCCTCCGTTGAACGGGCGATTGAAAGGATCGCCTCCCATCTGCCGCCGGAGCCGTTTCGTGCTCGCGGACTCGCCGTGCTGGCCCTGTGCGGCGACACGGAATTGGACGCCTGGTTTGAACAGCAGGGCTTCCGGCAGGCGCTGGAGGCCGTCCGGGACGAGCGCGAACGCCTGAACGCGGAACTCAATGGCGGTGTTTTCGTCGCGATCAACATGGCGCGGCTGCGGGTGGTGGAACAACTGGTGGAGCGTTACTGGCGAAAACACGCTCCTGCCCACGGCTTGCAACGGGGCGCGCCGGGACGCCGCGCGGATATACTGACGGCGCTGTTCTCCTCCGCCATCGCCCTGCTCGCCGGAGTGGCGGCCGATGGCGCCCTGGGCGTCCTGTCGGCCATGTGGGCGGAGCATCCGGAAGCGGCGGCGCGGCGGACGCTGGCCGATCCGCTGGACGAAATCAACACGGCGCATGTGCTGTCGCGTATCGCATCCGGCGATCTGTTCCAGCACGCGGGCGCCGGGGTGGGATTCCTGGTCATGGCCGTGGCGGGCTGGCTGATGATCCGCTCCCAACGCAGCGCCGCCGCCGGCCTGGCGAAATACTGGATGTTGCTCGCGCTGGCGTATCTGGTGTTTTTCGCGGCGTATTTCCCGGCCAAACTCGCGGGCTGGCACGGGCCATGGAATATCTGGCTGTTCCTGTTGACCTTCGCCGCATTGCTGATCGCGGGCTGGCGAGCGGGCGGAGAACGTGACGCCGAAGTGACCGGGCGCATCGGGCGCTGGGCCACCCACCCGGCGGCGGGGTTCGCGCTGCTCGCCGGGGTCTTGATCATTGTTTACAAGGTGGTGGGCGAATTTGGCGCGGGCACGGCGGTGGATTTTCTCGAGAACACCATCTTCGCCAGTTACATCACCCCGGGTATGTACCACGCGCTCGCGTGGTTATTGCCCGCGGGGCCGGTGGAGAACCTGATCATCGGCCCGCCGCGCGACGATCTTTCCACGGGCGGCGGATTGCTGATCGGTCAATACGGCCTGGTGTCCATGGGGTTGTCTTACGCCATCGCCATCGTGCTGCCGATCGTCGGGGTGTTTTTCATCGCCTTCTCGATCATGGAAGACTCGGGTTACCTGCCCCGCTTGGCGGTGATGGTCAACCGCCTGTTCCGGCTGATGGGGTTGAATGGCAAGGCGGTGCTGCCGATGGTGCTGGGGCTGGGATGCGACACCATGGCGACCATGACCGCCCGCATCATGGAGACGAAAAAGGAACGCCTGATCGTCACCCTGCTGCTGGCGCTGGGGGTGCCGTGCAGCGCGCAACTGGGCGTGATTCTCGGCATGCTGGCGGGGCTGTCGCTGGCGCACACCCTGTGGTGGGTGGGAACCATCGTGCTGGTGATGATCGCCGTGGGCTGGCTGGCCGCGCGTTTGCTGCCCGGCGAATCCAGCGATTTTCTGCTGGAATTGCCGCCCATCCGCCGCCCGCAGTTGTCCAATATCATCGTGAAGACGGTCGCGCGCATCGAATGGTACCTGAAGGAAGCCGCGCCGCTTTTCGTGCTGGGCACCTTCATCCTGTGGGTGATGGACGCGGTCAACGCCCTGGCGGTGGTGCAGCGGATTGGCGAACCGGTGGTCACCGGCTGGCTGGGGCTGCCGGCGCAGGCGGCGGAGGCCTTTCTGATCGGTTTTTTGCGGCGGGATTTTGGCGCGGCCGGCCTCTTCGACATGTCGAACCGGGGAATGATGGACCCGCGGCAGGTGGTGGTGGCGATGGTGACCATCACGCTCTTCGTGCCGTGCATCGCCAACTTCTTCATGATTGTGAAGGAGCGCGGCCTCAAGACCGGCGTGGCCATGACCGCGTTCATCTTTCCCTTCGCCTTCGGCGTGGGCGGCGTGATATACCGCCTGATGGGATGGCTCGCATGATGACCTGTCCGCTGTGCAATCACTCTTTCGAACCTGCGAAGGACAACTGCCACCAGGGCTGCCCGGTGAATGCGTATTGCAACCTGGTGAAATGTCCCACATGCGGTTACGAAATGCCGCGCGACACCGCCCTTGTCCGGTGGGTCAAAAAATTGGTGCGCTACCAGGAAGAAGAAGGCGGCGCTTGCGCCAATCCCGATCACCATGTCCCGGCGCGGCGGCGGGAAGATGAAGAAGAAAAAGAACTTCCCTCAGGCGCTGGAGCGCGCGGACGCGCGTGAGCCCCCCCGGCGGCACGTTCACCCTGGATCAGGCGCCCGCCGGAGAGCGCCTGATCGTGGTGTCGGTGGACGCCTCCCGGTCCGGGCGCATCGCCCGGCTGGCTGGCCTGGGTCTTGTTCCCGGATGCGAGTTGATTCTGCGCCAGCGCAAACCCGCGCTGGTGGTGGACATGGGTGAGACCACCCTGGCGTTGGACGAACTGGTCGCCCGCGCCATCATGGTCACGCCATTGGGTTGAGCCTGGTTCTCCGCCCGCTTTTCCCGCATTGATTGCCTCTGGGCCAACCCGGGCTTATGATTGATGGGTTGAACGGCGGCTTTCCGGGCGTGTTGATTCAACAACTGGATGCAATGAATTGAAAGGCGCGATGCGATGAAAGTGATTTTTCTCGGTGATGTCGTGGGCAAACCCGGGCGCCAGGCCGTCAAGGGCACCTTGGGCGTGCTGATGAAGCAATACGGCGCGGACTTCGCGGTGGTCAACGGAGAAAACATGGCCGGCGGAACCGGGATCACCCCGGAAACCGCCGCGGACCTGTTTGAAAGCGGCGCCCATGTCATCACCTCCGGCAACCACGTCTGGAAAAAAAAGGAAGTCAACGACCTGCTGCAACAGGACCGCCGCATCCTGCGGCCCGCGAATTATCCGAAGGGCGCTCCCGGAGACGGCTGGACCCTGGTGGAAAATGACCGCGGCCAGAAACTGGGCGTGGTCAACCTGCAGGGCCGCGTGTTCATGGAGCAGATTGACTGCCCCTTCCGCAAGGCCGACGAAATCGTGGACAACCTGCGCAAGCAAACCCGCTGCATTCTGGTGGACATGCACGCCGAAACCACCAGCGAGAAGCGCGCCATCGGCTATTATCTGGATGGCCGCGTCAGTTTCGTGGTGGGCACCCACACCCACGTGCAGACGGCGGACGACGAAATTTTCGCCCACGGCACGGGCTTTCTCACCGACGCCGGGATGTGCGGCCCCACTGATTCCGTGATTGGCGTGCGCAAGGAACTGGTGCTGCAGAAGTTCCTGACCGGCCGCCCGGTGGGGTTCCAGGTCGCCAGCGAGGGGGTGATGGTGCAGGGCGCCTTCGTCGAGATAGACGACGCCAACGGCAAATGCCTGCGCATCGAACGCATCCGCCGCCCGCCGGCGGACATGCCCAACGTATCCAGCAAGGAAAAATAATATCCAGGGATCTCCAAGGTCCAAGCGGGGCGCCGGACGATTTCGCGTGGACGGCGGTTTTTTACCCGGTTCCGGGAAATTTGTTTTGCGGCGGGATGCAGCCCGGTTTATCTGGATTGCGGGACATGGGGGCCGTATATTCGCTTTCGACCCACCAATCATAAAGGTAACCGCCCATGAAAACCGCCGTTGACTCCGTTGTCATTGATGTCCGTCCGGAAGAGTTTTTTCAAATCATCACGGACTTCGACCACTACCACGAGTTTGTACCCGAGGTGCACAAGGTCACCACACTCAAGAAGGTGGGCAATGTGTACACCGCCCTCAACCAGATCAAGCTCATCAAGGACATTGATTACACCCTGGAACTCACGGAAGACCCTCCCCATTCCCTGCGCTGGCATCTCGTCTCCAGCAACCTCATGACCACCAATACCGGCTCGTGGGAACTGAAACCCCTTGATGGCGGCGCCAAAACCCACGCCACCTACACGGTGACCATCTCCCTCAAGTTGCCGGTTCCCGGCGGCATCGTGAACTCCCTGGTGCAGAAGAGCCTTCCCGCCATGCTGGGCAACTTCAAGGCCCGCGCAGAGGGCCGGTTCCGCAAGTGAGTCCGCGCCCCGGGCTTGAGTCCGCGCCCCGCCTGGGAAACAATGGGGGCGTGACCCCCAGACCCGCTCACGATAGCCGCCTTCCCGGCGGTTGGGTGGCCATCGCCGTGCTGGCGGCGTGGGCCGTGTCCATCACCTGGTACGTAATGGAGCGCCGGGCTTCCAGCACGGGAACCTGGGATGCCGCCGACATTTCCGAAGGCTTCGTCAAGCCCCGCGAAAACTGGTTCCGGGCGGAAAAGGATGGCGGCAAGATCGGATTTTCCCACGAGGCGCGCGAGACCCGGGGCGATACCGTGTACCTCAACCAGGAATCGGTGATGCGGTTGCCCGTCATGGGCCGCACCCTGGAGACCCGCATTGACCTGCGTTCGGAACTGACCACCAAGGGCGAACTCAAGACCTTCAAGGTGTCCATTGTCACCGACCTCACCCGTTTTGAAGCGGTGGGCAAGGCCGAGGGCAACGTGGTCGAAACGGTCATCACCATCGGCGGGGCGTCCCGCAAGGAGATCATCCGCCTCGACAGGCCGCCGGTGCTCGATGTCAACCTGATGGATCGCATCGGCGGCCAGAAACTGGCGCCGGGAAAAACCTTCAATCTGGAGATTTTTGATCCGCAGTCCATGACCCAGCATCCGGTAAAAGTGCTGGTGGAGGCCAGGGAAAATATCGTCATCATGGGCAAGCAGGTCAGCGCCTGGCGGCTCAAGCAGGAGTTGATGGGCATGTCCCTGCGCATGTGGATCAACGAGAAGGGCGAGCCGCTGATTTCGGAAGGTCCGCTGGGCATCCGCACGGTGCTGACCACCAAGGAAGACGCCCTCGCCGAGGAGGCCGAAGCGGACATCCAGGACCTGATCGCCCAGACCGAGGTGGTTCCCGACAAGGAGATTGAAGACATCGCCGGCGTGAGAAAACTGGTGTTGAGCGTGGAAGGCGAAAATCTGGACGCCGGCAAGGTCAATGATCGCCGCCAGACGGTGGAAGGCAAGCGCCTGACTTTGATCGCTGACACCCTGTCTGCTTCTCCGGTATCGCTGGCTCAGGCGCGTGCGGGCAACGAAGCTTTCCTGGCGCCCACGGCCACGCTCCAATCCGATCACCCCGATGTGGTGAAGAAGGCGAAGGAAATCCTCGGCGGCGAAACCCAGGCGCTGCCCGCCGCCCGCAAGTTGTATGATTACGTGTACAAGGACGTCGCCAAGCGCAACGTGATTGGCATCCCCAACACGCTGGAGGTGCTGCGCAACATGACCGGCGATTGCAACGAACACACCGCTCTGTACGTGGGTCTGGCGCGCGCCATGGGGTTGCCCGCCCGCATCAACGCCGGTCTGACCTACCTGAACGGCCGCTTCGCCTACCACGCCTGGCCGGAGGTCTTTGTGGGCCAGTGGATGGCCGTGGACCCCACCCTGGGCCAGTTTCCGGCGGATGTGGGGCATATCCGCCTGGCCACCGGCGACCTGAACGAGCAGGTGGAGATCATCCGCCTGATGGGCAAGCTGCGCATCAAGGTGGAGGCGGTGGAGAGGAAATGAGCCTGACCACGAATATCGCCGGCCCGGATGTCCCCGTGCTGGAATGCCGGGGGCTGTACAAGAAATACGGCGCCTTCACTGCCGTGAATGGCGTGGATCTCACGGTCAAACGCGGTGAAATCTTCGGTTTTCTCGGTCCCAACGGCGCCGGAAAAACCACCACCATGAAGATGATCGCGGGACTGATCCGCCCCACCGCGGGCAATATTTTCGTCAACGGCGTGGACGCGGTGGCCAATCCCATCGAAGTGAAAAGCAGGATTGGATATATTCCCGACCGGCCCTATATCTACGCCAAGCTCACTGGAGATGAATTTCTCGCCTTCATCGGCTCGATGTACAGACTGGAGGCCGACAACCTGAAAAAGCGGATCACCCAACTGCTGGATCTATTCCAGTTGACGGAGTTCCGTAATAACCTGGTGGAAAGCTATTCCCATGGCATGAAGCAGCGCCTGACCATGTGCGCGGCCTTTCTGCACCGGCCCGATCTGATTGTGGTGGACGAACCCATGGTGGGTTTGGACCCCAAAGGCATGCGCCTGCTCAAGACCATCTTCCGCACTTCGTGCGCGGAACACGGCTCGACCGTCTTCATGTCCACCCACACCCTGGATGTGGTGGAGGAGTTGTGTCACCGTGTGGCGGTGATTGACCACGGCGGCATTGTCGCCCTGGGCGCCCTCGGAGACTTGCAAAACCAGCGTGAGGCTCCGGGTGCGCGCCTGGAGGAAATTTTCCTGCGGCTGACCGGCGGCGAGGAGTTGCCCGACGTGAGGGACGCGCTGTGATCCGCAAATCCGGAATGATCTTCGCCCTGACCGCCGTGCTGGCGGCGTGCGCGCACCGGCCCAGCTTCGAGGACAACGTCTACCGCGACGGGCGCGTCGCCTACCGCGTGGGACCCTTGGGCGAGGGTTGGGAGCGTGTCGGCATCGAAGACGGGCAACTCGCCTTCCGCCACGCCCAGGGCGGCGGCATTCTCGCCCAGGCCACCTGCGACGGCATGGACGACGTGTCGCTTGATGTGCTCACCAACCACCTGCTCTTCGGCGTGGAAGAGCGCAAGGAACTGGCGCGCCAGACCCTGACGCTGGATGGGCGAGCGGCGTTGCGCACCCAGGTTTCGGGAATGGTGGATGGCGTGCCGGTGTTGCTGGACCTGGTGGTGCTGAAAAAGGACGGCTGCACCTACGACATGCACCTGGTCGCGGGCGACCGCGATTTTCCTCTGCGCCGCCCGGATTTCGAGCGGTTTGTCGCCGGGTTCGCGCGCGTGCGGGCGCCATGAGCGAATACCTGTTCAGCCAGATCGAGGGTTTCAATGCGCGCATGCGCTACAGCCTGGAATACCTGGGCGGCGTCAGCGAACTGGCCGGGCGCACGATCCTGCGCATTTTCCGGCCGCCGTTCATGATTGGCGACATCATCTACCAGATCGAGGCGATCGGCATGAAGTCCATCGCCATCAGCGTGCTGACGGCGATCTTCTCCAGCCTGGTCATGACCATCCAGTTCGTGGTGCAACTGGACCGCTTCGGCGCCAAGGAGTACGTGGCCAACGTGGTGTCTCTGTCGCTGGTGCGCGAACTGGGTCCAGTTCTGGTGGCGCTGATGGTCGGCGGGCGCGTCGGCGCGGGCATCGCCGCCGAAATCGGCTCCATGGCGGTGACGGAACAGGTGGACGCGCTGCGGGCGTTGGGAGCCGACCCCATCAAGAAACTGGTGGTTCCGCGCGTGGCCGCCACGGTCATCGCCCTGCCGCTGCTGACCACGCTGGCGGACGTGCTGGGCATCGCCGGGGCGATGTTCATCGCCGATTTGGACGCTGGCGTGAACGCCACTTACTTCTACAACGCCACGCTGCGGGCGGTGAATCTGCCGGACTTTATCGGCGGACTCACCAAAACCGTGTTCTTTGGCTTCTTCATGAGCGTCATCGCGTGTTACCAGGGGTTGAACACCACCGGCGGCACCGAGGGCGTTGGCAAATCCACCACGCAGACCGTGGTCATCACCTCGGTGGTCACGCTGGTGTCGGATTTCATTCTGACCAAAATCCTGCTGGAGTTCGGACTCTGATGCCGGCGCCATCCCGTGATCCGCTGGTGCGATTTGTCGAGGTGCGCAAGGCCTTCGGCCCGAAGGTGGTGTATGAAAACCTCACGCTGTCCATTTACCCGGGCGAGACCCTAACCATTCTCGGCGGCTCGGGAACCGGCAAAAGCGTGGCGCTGAAATTGCTGATCGGCCTGTTGCGCGCCGATTCCGGGGCGATCTATGTGGATGGTCAGGATATTGTGAACCACAACGAAAACCAGTTTCTGCCCATCCGCAAGCGCATCTCGATGTTGTTCCAGAGCGGCGCGCTCTTCGATTCCATCACGGTGGGGGAAAATGTCGCCTATCCGCTGCGGGAGCACGCAAAAATGAGCGACGCCGAGATCAGGGATGTCGTCGCGGAAAAGCTGGAATGGGTCGGCCTGCCCGGCATTGAGAAGATGAAACCCGCCGATTTGTCTGGCGGCATGAGAAAGCGCGTGGCGCTGGCCCGCGCCATCGCCGGCAGTCCCGAGATAATTCTGTACGATGAACCAACGACCGGACTGGACCCCATCAACACCCGGCGCATCAGCGAACTGATTCTGTCCATTCAGGATCGCATCAAGGTGACCTCGGTGGTGGTGACCCACGACATGGCGTGCGCGTTTATTGTGTCCGATCGTATGGCCATGCTGGCCAACCGCCGGGTGGTCGCTGAACTGCCCGCGCGGGAATTTCA
Source organism: Myxococcota bacterium (assembly GCA_022072125.1). Lineage (GTDB taxonomy): Bacteria > Myxococcota > JAJVIH01 > JAJVIH01 > JAJVIH01 > JAJVIH01. Next base: position 273,772 of record JAJVIH010000016.1, read on the forward strand.
GGAATCGGACAACCCGGTCATCCGGGATTTCATTTACGCCATGTCCCTGGACAAGATCATTCAGGAACGCGAGGCGGCGGGAGGTCATATCCATGTGACCCAGGCGCAGCGCGTGGATGAACTCGACAATGGAGGCCGGCCATGACCATGGATGAAATCCAGCGTCGCATCCGCGTGGGCATCTTCATCACGATTGCGCTGGTGGTGCTGATCGCATCGGTGTTTATTCTCGGCAAAAGCAAGAGCGTGTTCGCCGACAAGATCACCTTCTATTGCTGGTTTGAGAATATCGGCGGCCTGGTGAAGGGCGCTCCGGTGCGGCTGGGCGGCGTGGACATTGGCATTGTGCAGGAAATCCGCTTCACAGACGACCTCAAGGAGCGCCGGGTGCGGGTGACGCTGGGCGTGCAGAAGGCCTATCTGGATCGCATCCGCCAGGATTCAGTGGCGCGGCTGTCCTCGAAGGGCCTGCTAGGCGATCAGCTCATTGATATCGAAGTAGGCAGCCCGCAGTCTCCGCCCCACAAGGATGGCGACACCATCATTTCGCAGGAGAGCGAGGGTCTGTCGAAAGTCATCGCCACCGTGCAACTCGCCATCAACGACGTGCGCAACCTGACCAACGAGGTGAACAAGCGCCTGCAGATGGTCTTGACGCAGACCCTGGCGACGGACATCGAACGCATCGCCCACTCCACCGCCAACGTGATTGAAGAAGTGGAGAAGGGAAAGGGATTTGTCCACCAGCTCATCTACGATCAGAAATATGATCGTCAGATCAGCGCCATGCTGGAGGAAAGCCGCGCCGTGGTGGCGAATGTGAACTCCGCTGTGATCCGGGTGGACCAGATTGTCGCCGAAATCCAGAAGGGCAAGGGAACCGTTCATCGCCTGGTGTACGAGGACGACACCTCGAAAATTTTTCAGGAAATCCAGCGCGCCTCCCGCGAGATCGCCGATGTGGTGACGGAAGTGCGCACCGGCAACGGCTTGCTGCATTCGTTCATCTACTCCGAGGATCGCACCAATCTGATCCAGAACCTGACGGAAATCTCGAAGATCATGCGCACCCTCGCCGAGGAGACCCAGCAGGGCAAGGGCACCGTGGGCGCGCTGCTCAAGGATCCAACGGTCTATGAAGACCTCAAGACGCTGTTGGGCAATGTCAAGCGCAACAAGCTGCTGAAGGGGCTCATCCGCTACACCATCGAAAAGGACGACCTCAAGCGCACGGGCAAAATCGGCGCGCCGGCCTTCAGTCAGCAGTCCATTCCAGGGACTCCCGCGCTGGCGCAGCCGCCGGTCACGCCCGCGCCTTCCGCGCCCGCCGCCACGCAATCGCCATGAACCGCGCCGAAGCCGCCCGCCGGGTCCGTGAACTGACGGAACTGATCAATCAGGCCAACCAGCGTTATTACCAGCACGACGATCCGATCATGTCGGATCCGGAATACGACCGGCTGATGCGCGAACTGGAAGGGCTGGAAGAGAAATATCCAGACTTGCGCGCGTCCGATTCCCCCACGCAGCGGGTGGGCGCGCCGCCGGTTTCCGGACTCGCCAGGGTGACGCGCGAACTGCCGATGCTCAGCTTGGCCAATGTTTTCAGCGAGGAGGAACTGCTGGAGTTCGACCGCAGGGTGAAAAAACTCCTGGGCGGCGACGGCGAGGTGGAATACGCGGCCGAACCCAAGCTCGATGGACTGGCGGTGGACCTGATCTACGAAAACGGCGTGTTCGCCCTGGGCTCCACCCGCGGCGACGGCGTGACCGGAGAGGACATCACCCCCAACCTGCGAACCATCCGGTCCCTGCCGCTTCGCCTGCGTTCCGGCGTTGACGCGGTTCCGGAACGGCTCAACGTGCGCGGCGAGGTGCTGTTGGCGAAGAAGGATTTTGTCCTGCTCAACCGGGAGCGAGAGGAGACGGGCGAGCCGGTCTTCGCCAACCCGCGCAACGCGGCGGCGGGCTCCCTGCGTCTGCTGGATTCACGCATCACCGCGAAGCGCCCGCTGTCCATTTACCTGTATGAAATTCCGCACGAAGTTCCCGGCGTGCTCACCCACGCGGATTCGCTGACATACATGGCCAGCCTGGGCCTGCCGGTGCTGCCGGAATCCGTTGTCTGCATGGGCGCGCTGGAGGTGCAGCGGCGGCATGGCGAACTTTTGCGCCTGCGCGAGGAGTTTCCCTTCGAACTGGATGGCATGGTGGTCAAGGTGAACCGCAAGAACCTGCAGGCGGAGTTGGGACAGGTCAGCCGTTCTCCGCGCTGGGCCATCGCCTACAAATTTCCCGCTCAGGAGGAAGAAACCGTTGTCGAGGACATTATTTCCAGCGTGGGCCGCACCGGCGCGCTTACCCCGGTGGCGGTGCTGCGTCCCGTGCAGGTGGGCGGGGTGACCGTCAGCCGCGCCACCTTGCATAACCAGGATGAAATTGATCGCAAGGATGTGCGTCCGGGTGACACCGTGCTGATCCGCCGCGCCGGGGATGTGATTCCGGAAATCGTCAAGGTGCTTCCGGAACAGCGGAAACCCGGTTCGGCGCCGTGGCGCCTGCCTGATCGCTGTCCCGTATGCGGATCCCCCACCCTGCGCGAGGAGGGTGATGCGGCCATTCGCTGCACCGGCGGGGTATCCTGTCCCGCGCAACTGGCGGAAGGATTGCGCCATTTCGTCAGCAAGGATGCAATGGACGTGGAGGGCATGGGCGACAAGCTGATCGCCCAACTGGTGGAAAAGGGACTGGTGCGCACCCCCGCCGATATTTTCCGCCTGGACTTTGAACAGCTTCGCGGCCTCGACCGAATGGCGGACAAAAGCGCCTCCAATCTCGTGGCGGCCCTGGACAAAAGCCGCCGCAACACATTGGCGCGATTCATTTATGGTTTGGGCGTCCGCCACGTGGGAGAGCACATGGCGAAGGTGCTGGCGCGCGCATTCGGATCCATCGAGGCCATTCAGTCCGCCACCCTGGAGCAACTGCTGTCCGTTCACGAGGTGGGGCCTGAAGTTGCTGCAAGCATCCGCGCGTGGTTTGACGATCCCAACCACCAGCGCATGATTCAGGAACTCTTCGCCGCGGGTGTGACGCTGGATGCGCCGCGCGCCGCCGCCGATCGTCCGCTCTCGGGAAAAACCGTGGTGCTGACCGGAACGATGACGGCGATGGGCCGCAACGAGGCCAAACAGAAGCTGGAAGAACTTGGAGCTCATGTGGCGGCGTCGGTCAGCAAAAAAACCACCTTCGTGGTTGCGGGAGAGGACGCGGGCGGAAAGCTCGACAAGGCCCGCGAACTGGGCGTGCGCGTGATGAACGAACAGGAATTTCTGGCTATGATCCGTGAAATGGAGGGCTAAACAATGGCGCTGACCTATTCCAGCTACCTGCGAATTGACGAACTGCTCGCGTTGCAGGAGCCGCGCTCCAGCCCGCCCGAGCACGATGAAATGCTGTTCATCATCATTCACCAGGCCTACGAACTCTGGTTCAAACAGTTGTTGCTGGAACTGGATAAAATCAGCGGAGATTTTTCCGCCAACCGGCTGCACGCATCAATCTCCACCTGGAAACGCTGCCGCTTCATCATGAAGCTGCTGGTCGAGCAGCTTGATGTGCTGGAGACCATGACTCCGCTGTCGTTCGCGGCGTTCCGCGATCGGCTCGAAACCGCGTCGGGGTTTCAATCATCCCAGTTCCGGGAGCTGGAATTTCTTCTGGGCTTCAAGCGGCCCGAAATGATGAAATTCCATTCAGAAGGCTCCCTGGCGCGCGTCAGGCTGGAGGAGCGGTTCCGTGGGCGTACGCTGATGGACCATTTTTACGATCTGCTTGAACACCAGGGCGCCGCCGTTCCGGCGGAGCTGAAGGCGCGTGACGTGACCCGGCCGGTTGAGCCCAACGAGGCGCTGCAACTGGAAATCCTGCGGTTGTACAAGGAAAAATTCGATATGCTGGTGCTCTTCGAGATCATGACGGATTTCGACGAGGGCCTGCAGGAATGGCGCTACCGGCACGTCAAGCTGGTGGAACGAACCATCGGCAACAAGAAAAAAGGAACTGGCGGGTCGCTGGGCGTGGATTTTCTCAAGCGTTCGCTGTTCATCCCCACCTTTCCCGACCTGTGGGCCATCCGCCACATGATGTGAAAAAGAAAGGCGCCCCATGCCCCAGCGGCCCAAGGTATTCCGCGATCCAATTCATAACCTCATCGCGCTGCACAAGCACGGCGAGGCCGTGATCCTGGATTTGATCGCGGCCCCGGAATTCCAGCGGCTGCGGCATATCCGGCAACTGGGGCTTTCCTGGGTGAGTTACCCGGGGGCGGAGCATTCGCGCTTCACCCATGCCTTGGGCGTATTTCATCTGGCGCGGCGCGCGCTCAATCACCTCAGGGGACAAATCGCCATTGATCCAGAGGATTACCTGGCCACGCTGTGCGCCGCCCTGCTGCACGATATAGGACACGGACCGTTTTCCCATCTCTTCGAGGCGTTGTATCCGGAGATTGATCATGAGGCCGAAACCCTGCGCCTGATTGAACCGGATTCCCGTCTTGGACAGGTCCTGCTCAGGCATGGCGGACGCGATCTGCAAAGCCGCGTGGCGGCCATCCTGTCGAAAAAACACCGCCCGGTATTTCTGTGCCAGCTTGTATCCAGCCAACTTGACGTGGACCGCTTCGATTATTTGCTGCGCGACAGCCATATGACCGGCGCGGGTTATGGACGCTACGATCTGGAATGGCTGCTGCACTGCCTGGTGGCGGCGCCGCTGGAAACCCCTTCTGGAACTGAACTGGTGCTGGCGGTGGATGGCCTGCGCGGCCTGAACGCGCTGGAGCAGCACCTGCTCGGGCGCCACTTCATGTACCGCCACGTGTATTTCCACAAGACCACGCGCTCCGCTGAAATGATCGTGAAATTCATTCTGCGGCGGTTTTCCGATCTGGCGAAGGCCGGCTCGCCGCCGCCGGGCGCTCCGCCCGCGCTGGAAATGCTGGCGCGCGGCGAACCATTGCCGCCTGGCGCGCTGATGCGGCTCAATGACAATGTGATGATCGCGTTGTTCCAGCAGTGGGCGGAAAACCCCGGGGCCGACGGCGTGCTTCAGGATTTGTGCCGCCGCCTGCTGGAGCGCCGCCTGTTCAAGACCATTGAGACCGATCCCGCCGACAGCCTGCGCGTCAACTCCGAGCGGGATAGCCTGCAGGCGTTGGTGTGGAGCGGCGGATTTGATCCCGATTATTACCTGATCCTCGACGAAGCCCGCGATGTCGCCTACAAGGATGTCACCTGGCAGGGCCGCGAGGGACCCTACGACACGGTGTTTATCACCGGCGAAGCGGGCGGGCTGCGTCCGCTGACCCGGTTCCCCGGCGCGCTGGCAGGGTTGATGGACAGCCCTTACCATATCGCACGCTGGTGCCTGCCAGGGGATCACGGCTTGATCGAACGGGCGCGCGAACGCCTGCGCGCCCCCGATCGCCTGGTTTGATGTCCGGTGTGGCGGAGACTTGGAGTCCATGGTTTGCGCCAGTGCGAAAGCCGGCGCTTTGAATGGGATTTTTCATGCCCCGGTTTGCTGGCGACCCTGATGATGCGGCGCCGTCGGCCGCCTCACGGCCGCGTTGGCGAATTCCCCGTGTCACGGCGCCGGGAATCGTGCATCCCGCCGTGGTCAGGATATCCAAATGGTTTCTGCTGCCCTTGATGCGCCTGATGCACCGGCCCAGCATACGGGGTTGGGAGAACCTTCCAGATGGGCCGTTTTTGCTGGTAGCCAATCATTCGGCTGGACTGGCGTTATCCGAACTGCATAGTTTCGCGGCGCTTTACCTGGAGAAATACGGCGCCTCGCGGCCGCTGGCGGGCTTCGCCCATCCCGTGGGATTCACGGTTTTTCCGATCAGCCTAGGCCACAAATTGCTGGGTTCCATTCCATCCACCTACGAGGCGGCGGAAGAGGCTCTGTGCGCCGGCGTGCCGTTGCTGGTGTTTCCCGGCGGAGACCATGAAACCCTGCGGCCTGTGTGGCAGGCGCGCCGGGTGGATTTTGGCGGACGGAAAGGTTTTCTGAAGATCGCGCGCAAGATGAGAGCGCCAATCGTGCCCATGGGGATTGCGGGCAGCCACATCACCGCCCCAATCCTCTGGCGATCAAAGGGTTTTCTGCCGCGGATTCTGGTCTTGCCCTGGCTGCTGGGAATGAAACGATGGGCTGTCACCGCGTTGGGGATCGTGGTCCCGGGGTTGATCCTGGCTGCTCCGGTGAACTGGTGGATAAAACCCCTCGCCATTTGGGCATGGCTGGCTTCCCCGTTCATTTTCCTGCCGGTAATCCCCGCGACCATCCGCATGGCGATTGGCGAGCCCATTCCTCCCGATCAACTTTTTGATGGCGGCGAAGGGGAGTTGGATCGCGCCCTCGATCAGGTGCAGTCCGCCGTGCAATCCCTGGTGGATGGATTGTGATCAATCAGTTTGTCCGCGCGGCGGAACGGCGCCTTGCGGAGGCCGATTCAATGGCAGCCCGGCGGTAAAAATCCCCCGCCGCGCAGCCGGTCGTAGTAGAGGTCCGCGATGACCCGGTGCCCGGTTTCGTTCATGTGGGCGTAGTCTTTGGGATCCATGCGCAACTTTTCCAGGTCCATGCTGTCCAGGGCGCCGGTGAAATCCACGATGGGAAACCCCAGTGTGGAAGACCAGGCATGCATTGGCGCGATGACGTGCTTGAGCAGGTTGGGCTCCAGTTCGCGGCTGTGCCGCAGCTCTGAATGCATGACCACCACGACATCCATCTTGCGTTCGCGCGCCCGCGCCGTCAGGCGGCCCAGGGCCTTGTAGGCGCGTTCCTGCATTTCGATCAGGCGATCATCGTTCACCACCGAGGCGTTGCGGATGACATTGCTGACGTAGAAGTAGCGGAACAGCGACGAGTGGAAAAACAGCGTGGTGAACAGGGGATTGGTCTCACGGACAAATCCTTCCGCGCCTTTCTGATCGTCTCCCCATACGTCAAGCACGGTGGCGATGGAGTTGTCGCGCACCACGATGCGCGGCGGGGGGTGGTGGATATCGTTCAAATAGAAGGCCACCCACACGGCGTCGGGCTGGAGCGCCAGGCCCCAGGTCTCGAACATGCGCACTTCCAGTTCGGTGTCGTAACCGGAAACCGCCAGATTGATGATCTCGATATGTTTGTCGCACAGGCCGGAGTTCAGCCGGTCCTCCAGAACGTTTTCGAAGGTTTTCTCCACCGGCATTGTCAGGGATTCCGCCGCCACGGAATCACCCAGCAGCACGATGCGCCAGGTGTTCCGCGGTTTCTCCTTTGCGTATTCCCTGTCGCGGAAACCCAGGGAATTGGTGACCTTGAGCTCCACTCCAGGGCTCAGGGGATGCTTCACGTTGGGTGCGAACGAATAAAGCAGGTAACCATCCGGATAAAACCGGCGCGTTTCGCCCAGCTCGTTCCTGTATTCAAAGAGATACTTGTCAACGGGCGAGGTCTTGCGCGCCACGAATTCCGCCACGCCCAGCGGCGACAGAACCCCGAATGCAATCAGTATCCCCCGGAAGACCCATTTCCGGCGCATATGGCTCCCTGAATACCTTGTTATTCCGCCGCCTGGGCGTTTTCAGCCGCGTCCCTCGCGGCGGTGGGGCGGCTCATCCACGCTGACACGCGGGCGAGTTCGCGTTCGGCCTCGCCAATGATTTCGTCAATCACTTCCTGGCAGGTCATGACCCGTTTGACGAAATGAGAGGACATGCCGGCGGGAAACACCCCCTCGTTCAGGTCGCCGTCAATACAGCCGAATTTGGCGCGCCGCAGGCCGCGCAACGCCTGGATTTCCTGCGGGCTGTATCCTTCCATCTCCATCTCGACCATGCGATTGACAATGGGGGATTTCAGCGCCCGGCCCGGATGATAGCGTTTGCAGTACACCGCTGTCTTGGCGTAGCTGGGGTCCTGGCGCGTCATCAGTTCCATGTAGAGTGGATGGGAATTGCCTTCTTTCACGGCGACGAAGCGCGTGCCCATCTGGATGCCATCGGCTCCCAGCACCATGGCGGCCAGCATCTGCCTCCCGGTGGAGATGCCGCCGGCGGCGATGATCGGTCCATCGTAAAACTCCCGCACCAGCGGAGTCAGCGCCATCGAGGTGATCTCGTCGGCCGAGATGTGGCCCGCCGCCTCCCATCCTTCCAGCACCAGGCCATCCACACCCGCCTCCAGGCATTTCTGGGCCAGGCGCGGGCTCGGCGTCACATGCAGAAGGGTGCAACCCGCTTCCTGTTTGAGGCGTTTCGCATAGGTTTTGGGGTTGCCCGCCGCCGTGAAAACGATCGGACATTTGCGCTCGATGACGATCTGCACGGTTTCTTCCACCGTCGGGGAGATGAGCGAGATATTCACGCCGAAGGGCTTGTCCGTCAGGTCCTTCATCATGTCGAGGTTCTGACGGACCTCGGCGGGCGTCATGGTGGACGTGCCCAGCACGCCCAGGCCGCCGGCGTTGGAGACCGCGGCGGCCAGGGGGGCCAGGCTGACCCACGCCATGCCGCCCTGCACAATCGGGTAACGGATGCCGAACAGATCGCAAACGCGCGTATGAAAACGATGGTTCATTCCATCACCACCGGATGACCTGGGCGCCCCACGTGAAACCCGCTCCCAGCGCGGCGACCAGGATGGTCATGCCCTCGCGGATAAACCCTTTTTCCACCGCCTCGGCGAGGGTGATCGCCGCGGAGGCGCTGGAAGTATTGGCGTATTTCTCCACCGTGGTGAAGGTTTTGTCGAGGCTGAATCCCAGTTCCTTCAGGATTTCCTTGATGAGGTTGAGATTGGCCTGGTGGGTGATGACGAAATCAATTTCAGCCGGGGTCCTTCCCGCCGCCTTCAGCGCGCCCCGCACCGCGTCCGGAAAGCCGCGCATGGCGTAGTTCCACACGCCCTTGCCATCCATTTTCAGAAAATGATCGCCGCGGTCCACCGAGGCGTAAGTGGTTTCACATTCCGATCCGCCGGTGGCGATGCCCATGATTTGCGCGCCGCTGCCGTCGGAGCGCAGGTATCCGCCAAGAATCCGGTGATTTTCATCGCCTGGAACCAGCACCGCGGCGCCCGCACCATCGCCGAAGAGTACGCCCATCAGGCGATCACTGTTATCCACCTTGTAGCGGCTGGCGATATCGGCGCCAATCACCAGAAAGGCGTCGGTCCAGCCCTGGGCGACCATATGACGGCCCATCTCCACGCCGACGATGAAGCCCGCGCAGGCGCCCATCACGTCCACGGCGAAGGCATTTTTGGTTCCCAGCTTTTCTTGGATGATGCAGGCGGTGGCGGGCGCCCTCCGGTCGCCGTATCCAAGGGCGCAGATAAGGCCGCCAATCTGCTCCGGCTTGACGCCGGCCGTTTCCATGGCCTGGCGCGCCGCAATCACGGACAGATCGCTGGTCTGTTGATCCAGGCGCGCGTGGCGGCGCTCAACCATGCCGAGCTTGGCGCGGATCCACTCATCGGTGGTGTCCATTTTGTAGCGGTCAATCAATTCCTGGTTGGTGACCACCTTTTCGGGGACGTAATAACCAGTTCCGCCTATTTTCACCGGACGCAACACACTTCCCATGGCTCACCTCGAATGAATGTCCGCCCCGCATGAAGCTACGGGGATGCTCCGTCAGGGTCAAGCAGCCGCGCGGATCGGCGCACGGAGCAAACTCACAACCGGTTAAGAGAAGCGACCGCGTGGAACCGGCTTTATGTTGAGTTAATTGCGCGGATATTCGCTGTATTGCATTGCGCACGCGATGAAAGAGGGTCGCACAAGCGCGGAGCGGAGCCGTCAGCGGAGCATCAAGCCGGCGGGTCCTGGCGCGCCGGGTGAAACCGCCGGTCATGGCGGCTCATTTTTTCTTCAGCACTTCATCGTACAGGGAGAGGATATTCTCAAAGGCGGACTCCCAATTGTACTCCTTGAGCACCGCCTGACGGCCGTTTTCTCCCATCCTCCGTGCTTCATCCCGGTGGGTGAGCAGGTATTCCATGCAGCGGGCGATATCCGCCGCCGAGTTGTCGCAGACCAGTCCCGCATGGAAGCGGCGCACCAGTTTCGCGGTGTTGGTTCCCTCGCTGGTGATCAGGGGCAGACCTTTGGCCCAGGCCTCGAAAATGCGGTTGGCGGCGCCGAGTTGGTTGTTTTCCGTGGCGTTGATGAACAACGCGAGTGAGGCGAATGCGGACGGAATTTTTTCGCCAAGGTAAATTTCCCGGGGGTAGGGTCCGCCGATTTCAACTGGGCCGGAGAGATTTAATTCGTCAACCAACGCCCGCGCCGCCTGTTCCTGCGCGGGAATGGTGAATTTTCCCCACATGCCCAGCCTGCAGGGATGATTCTTCCGCACCTGGGCGAACGCGCGCAGAACCGGGGTCAGTCCCCGGTCTTCATGCAGCCAGCCCGAATTGGAAAAGATCGGAACGAGGGCGTCATGCCCGGGAGCGATGTGATCGGCCACAATCGAACGTTCGGCGTAATTGCCGGCCACCACCACCTTGACGCCACGGCGGCGATAATGTTCCGCGATATCGTCGCTGACCGTCACCACTCCGCCGAACTGGAGGCGGCACGCCGCGGTCTCCACCGCGTTGAAGACCCGTGAAAACACCCGGCCGCCGCGTCCATACAGCGTTTCGTCGCCAAGGACATCCACGTAATATTCATGGGCGTCCCAGATCACCGGTTTGCGGACGGCGGCGGAGAGCGCCTGCATGGCGGGCATCAGTTCGGGGTCATGAAAGTGGAACAAATCCGCTCCCGTGCGGGCGGCGATTTTGGCGGCCAGCCAGGGCCACAGAAGGCGGCGCTGAATTTTCGTCTCTGGTTGCGGAAGCTGGATGATCTCCACGCCATTTTTCGTTTCGTTCCGGTCATGGCGGGCCACCAGGCTGACACGGTAGCCCGCCTTCGCCAGCGAGCAGCATTCGCGCACGAAGATGCGGGTGTCGAAGACCGGATGAACCGTGGTGATATGGCAGACATGGGGCATGGCTGAAATTCCAAGGGCGCGGCGGCGAACCAGGTCCGCCGCGACGGGTTGTGAATGGAAATCAGGCGCTGGGTTTGCCGAAGTAGATGACCTGTTTCCACACGCCCGGGATATCATCCGCGAAGATGACCAGCACATCCTCGCGCTGCGCCATGGCCAGGCTGGCGTTCACGGCGTCCCGTTCGTCCTCGATGATGGTGATACTTGATTTCATGAACCCGGCGGCGAGGGCGCCTTCCTGCAGCAGTTTTGCGGTTTCACCCACCGGACGGCCGCGGCGATCCACGTCCTCCTTGAAGATGATGCGGTCGAAAAATTCCGCCGCCGCCGCCCCCACCGCGCGAATGTCTTCGTCACGCCGGTCGCCGGGCGCGCCGATCACGCCCATCAGCCGGGTGCGCCGCAGATTCTGGGCGAATTGCCCCATGGCGCGGATGGCGGCGGGATTGTGCCCGTAATCCACCACCACCTTGAAGGGCAACTGATCATAGACGTTGCAGCGTCCGGGCGCCTGGAAAAACGTGGTGTCGAAGGTGCGCAGGCCCTGACGGATATTCTCCAGCGACACCCCGAGCGCGAAGGCCATGGCCGCCGCCGCCAGCGCGTTCGCCACGTTGAACATGGCCTGTCCTTCCATGGTCGCGGGGATCAGGTGCGTCCACAGCAGGGGAATGCTCTGCTCGTTGCGGTGCAGGGTGATCATATGGCCGTTGAGGCCTTCTTCAAGCGAAGCGGCCAGGCCTCCATTGGCCACGTGATCGCGAATCACCGGATTCCCCGGTTGCATGGAAAACAGCAGATGTTTTCCCGCCGCCTCGCCTCGCATGCCCATCACCAGCGGGTCGTCCGCGTTGATCACCGAAACTCCGTCGTCGCGGGTGACTTCGAGCACCAGCCGCTTGACGTAGGCCAGGTCTTCCATCGTATTGACGCCGCGTTGTCCCAGGTGATCGGCGGTGACATTCAGCACGCAGCCGACATCGCAGAGGTCGAATCCCAGACCTTCGCGCAGGATGCCGCCCCGGGCGGTCTCCAGCACCGCGATCTCCACGGTGGGATCGCGCAGCACCACGCGGGCGCTCCACGGGCCCGTCATGTCGCCCTTCATGATGCGTTCGCCGTCAATATAAATACCGTCGGTGGTGGTCAGGCCCACGCGCTTGCCGGTCATTTTCAGGATATGGGCGACCATGCGCGAGGTGGTGGTTTTGCCGTTGGTGCCGGTGATGGACACGATGGGAATCCGCGAACGGACTCCCGGCGGGAACAACATGTCAATCACCGGCGCCGCCACGTCCCGTGTTTTGCCGCGGGTGGGCGAGGTATGCATGCGGAATCCCGGCGCCGCGTTGACCTCGACAATCGCACCGCCGGATTCCCGCGCGGGGCGTCCGATATCCTCCAGGATCATGTCTATGCCTGCGACATCGAGACCGATGATGCGCGCGGCGCGCCGTGCGATCTCGGCGTTGTCCGGGTGAATCTGGGCGGTGCAGTCCGCCGCCGTGCCGCCCGTGGAGAGGTTGGCGGTCGATCGCAGGAAAAACGTCTTTCCGGCGGGCAACACCGAATCGGGAGTCAGGCCGGCCTGTTGCAGCAGGCGCATGGCCTGTTCATCCAGTTCGATGCGGGTCAGCACCTTTTCATGGCCGACGCCGCGGCGCGGGTCGGCGTTCACCGCGTCCAGCAGTTGGCGGATGGTGCGCTGTCCATCGCCGATCACATGTCCCGGCGTGCGCTCCGAAACCGCGACGATTTCGCCGCCGATGACCAGCACGCGGTAATCCTTGCCGGCAAGGAACTGCTCGACCAGCGCGTGATCCGCCAGTTCGTACACCCGCTTCCACGCCTCGCGCACCTGCGCCTCCGTGGTCAGGTTTAACGACACCGCCCGGCCATGAGACAGGTTGTAGGGCTTGACCACGCAGGGATACCCGACCTCTTCCGCGGCGCGCGCCGCGTCTTCCTCCGACGACACCAACACGCTGCGCGGTACGGGAATGCCGGTGTCGCGCAGCAGTTTGAGCGTGAGTTCCTTGTCCTGGGCAATCTCGACGGCGATATGGCGGGTTTCCGAGGTGACGGTCGCCTGGATGCGCTTCTGGTGGACGCCATAGCCCAGTTGCACCAGCGAGCGATCGTTCAGGCGAATGGCGGGGATGCCCCGCCTCCGCGCCTCTTCCACCAGCGAACGGGTGGAAGGTCCCAGCGCCACTTCATCCACGATGCGAGCGAGCCGGTTTTTGGCCGCTTCCAGATCGTAATTTTCCCCGGAGGCGCTGGGCAAATGCGGCGGCAGCAGGCCGCGCAGGAAATCATACGCGATGCGTCCCGCTTCCAGACCGGCGCGTTCCTCTTCGTAGGAATAAATGACATGGTAAACGCCTGGCTGGCCTGCCCCGCGGCATTTGCCATAGGTCACCGGCGTGCCCGCCAGGCACTGCAACTCCAGCGCCACGTGTTCGAGGATATGGCCGAACCAGGTGCCCTCGCGCAGCCGCCGCACGAATCCGCCCTTCACGCCATAGGAGCAGGTGTGATCGTCCAGCGTGGGAATCGCCGCGACCAGCCGGTCCACAAAGCCTTCCAGCTTGTCCGAAGGATATTCCTCCAACTCCTCCAGATCGATGGTCAGGCGGATGACCGGACGGTATCCGTACAGGTTGGGACCACGGTACACCTGGGTTTCCAGAATCTTCATAACGGCGTTCCGGTTGCGGATTCCATTCAGCCCGCCGCGAGCGCCAGCGCGGGGGGCGGCGGCAGCGCCTCGGGCGGATGGGCCTTGCGGGTGAAAAGATCATAGGTGCAGCCGGCTGTCAGCACATGCACCTGCAGGCCCAGCACCGCGGCGGGATTGCGGCCTTCGATTTCGTGGACGTTGGTCCAATTCAGGCTGGCGCCGTCCACCACGGTCACGGCGCCGCGTCCCCAGACGTGGATGCGGTTTTCCGGACCCAAAAAAGCGGCGGTGTCCTCGTCAATGCCCACGCCAATCAGGAAGGGATTCAGCGACACCGCGCTGAACAGCCGCCCCATGCGGTGACGCTGGGAAAAATGCTGATCCACGATGATCCGGTTGGTCAGTCCCAGTCCCGCCGCCAGGCTGACCATGTGGCGGCCCAGCACCATACCGCTCTTGCCGCGTGCGATCATGTGCTGACACAAGGCGCCCGCGCCCGCGCTGGTTCCCGCCACTGGCACGCCCCGCGCGTTCATTCGCCGGATGGTGGTCACGACATGGGTGCCGCCCAGTTGCGCCACCAGCCGGAGTTGATCGCCGCCGGTGAAAAACACCAGGGTGGCGCGCTCCAGGCGGTCCAGGGTGTCCGCGTGGTTGGCCTGCTCCCGGTTGTCGAACTGGAATACCTCGATCTGCTCCGTTCCCAGTTCGCGGAAGACTTCCGTATATGTGCGGGCGGTTTCCTGGGGGATGGTGGACGCCGCGGGAAAGACGGCGATAACGGCCCGCCGCCCGCCCGCCATGTCAACGAGCTGGCTCAAAACCACCCGTTCCCGGATTTTGTCTTCGGCGCCGCCGATGGCGACGATGGGACCTCGAACTGCTTCAAGCGAAATGCGCGCCGGACTCACCCGAACTCTCCTCGGCCGATGGATGGAGGCTGAACTTCCTGACTTTGTGGATAACAAGGCGCCGCATCCCCGTCAAAATTGCGCTGCATCCCGGCCCTATCGCCGTGGCGGGAAAAAGGAGGATATCCCGGAGAAATCAGGGTGCTGGATTCACCAATTGGATTCAATTGAGCGATCCGCTTTTTATCTCCAAAGCATGATATGGCCTGACCGGCTCCTCTTGGCGAAACCAGGTGTGATGGGAGTCTCTCACCCCAGGAGGCGGCCTCATGGCGCATGGAAAACACGGACGGCTGCTCAACGGCGGGCAGTCAACCGGACAAATCTCCCGCCGTTGAACCGGCCGCCGGCTGCACGCACACCGCGCCGTGGGCCGCCCGCCGCGTGATTCAATCTTAAAACGAACGCCGGACGCAGCGCAGCGCCAGTTCGCGCAGGATGGCGCCATCCAGTTCTGACGGAATCAGATCCAGCGCCTGCCCCAGCCTCCCCTCCGCCCGCCGCCGGGTTTCCGCCAGCCCCCACAGCCGCACCCCGCTGGGTTTCTGGTTGCGTTCGTCCTGGCCCGAGGGTTTGCCCAGGGTGATGCTGCCGGATTCGGCGTCCAGCACGTCGTCCATCAACTGGAAGGCATGGCCCAGAACATCGCCCCAGCGCGCCCAACGGTCCAGATCGCCTCCGCCAGCCGCTAGCGCGCCCAACTCCGCCGCCGCCCGGAACAGTGACGCGGTTTTCGCCGCGTGAATATCCTCCAGCGGAGCCTGTTCCGATTCCAGCGCCTGACCGGCGAAAATTCCGCGCGCTGGTCCCGCCGCTTCCGCCAGAATCCGCATGGCGTGCAGGCGTTCTTCCGCCGGAGCATGAACGCGCGCCATGATTTCAAAGGGCAGCACGAACAGGGCGTCGCCTGCGAGCAGGGCCGTGGCCTCGCCAAAGGCCTTGTGACAGGAGGGCTTGCCGCGCCGCAGGTCCGCGTTGTCAAAGCAGGGCAGGTCGTCATGGATGAGCGATCCCGCGTGGATCATTTCCAGCGCCGCCGCGCTGGCGTGCGCCAGCGGCGGTTGGTCGCGTCCGTGGGCGTTGACGACCGCCAGCACCAGCAGGGCGCGCAGCCGTTTTCCGCCATTGAGAACGCTGTGGCGCATGGCGGCGTTGAGTTGGCGTGGCGGCGCATCCGCGGGAGGCAGCAGGCGATCCAGTTCCGCCTCGATGGCGCGGAGAGACTGACGGACAAATCCATCGAATGTTCCGGCTCCGGTCATCAAGCGGTTTTTTCCAGGTTGTTCATGCATGCTTCACGCAGGGCCTCCGGTGGGTTGGTTTGCGGATAAAGGACCATCGGTTAGACTGCGGTCCGCAGGCGGAAACCTCCCAGATGAACCCGGCGTCCAACACCAACGTACCCGCTGGTTTATGTCCAAATTGCGGCCATCGCAACCCGGACGGCGCCCGCTATTGCGGCATGTGCCGCACCCTGCTTGCTCCCGCCGAAACCCAGCCCGCGAATGGCCTCCAGCCCGCCGCCGGGCAGTCGTCCACTCACGTCACCCAGGGTGAAACCGCGCTGGACCTGCCCATGCTGCCGCCGGTCACGCCAGGGATATGCGTGGACCGGCGCTACGATCTGCAGGCGCTGCTGGGCGAAGGCGGCATGGGATCGGTTTTTCTGGCGTGGGATCGCCTGCGCGAGGAGCAGGTGGCGCTCAAGGTCATGTCGCCCCGCCTGGGATTCGATGATCAGGCCCGCAAACGCTTCGTGCGCGAGGTCAAACTCGCCAGCCAGCTTCATCACCCTGGCATCGTCGCGGTGTACGATATCCAAGAGGAGCATTTTGAAAGCGGCGTTTCCCGGCTGTACTACGTCATGGAATTTGTGCGCGGGGAAACCCTGCGCCGCCGGTTGCGCGCCGATGTTGACGGCCAGAAGACCGGCCTGCCCTGGAATGAACTGGGCAGGTTGTTCGCGGAGATATGCGCCGCGCTGGATTACGCCCATGGCAAGCAGATCGCCCACCGGGACCTGTCTCCGGAGAACATCATGATCCGCGAGCCGGAAGGCGCCGCGGTGATTCTTGATTTCGGCATCGCCAAGGCGCTGGGCGGCAGTCCGGCTCTGACCCCTGTCACCATCGAGGGCCAGAGCATCGGCAAGCTGCACTACATGTCGCCAGAGCAGCAGCGCGACGGCGCCAGCGTGGACACCCGCACGGACATCTATTCGTTGGGCATCATGCTATACGAATGTTGCACGGGGGTGTTGCCCGCGGGAGTGCATCCGCCGCCGATCGGCGAAGCACGGCTGGATGCGCCGCCGGAACTGGATGAACTGTTTCGCCACGCCACCCACGCCAATCCCGCCGAGCGGATGGATACGGCCAGCGGATTCGCGCGGCGGTTGTGCGAAATCCTGGGGTTGTCCGCCCCGGCTGAACCGGCTGCTCCGCCAACGCCCGCCGGCCGGTGGAGCTTCGATATCCCCGGAACCCTGCGCGATCGCCAGTCCGGACTCATCTGGTCCGCCGGGGATTCGTGGAGCCAGCTTGGCATGGGCATCAACCACGAGCAGGCCATCGCGTGGTGCGAACGCTACGCTGGCGCTGGATTCACGGACTGGCGCATGCCTTCGCTTGTGGAACTGCAGGAACTCCGGAAGGCGCTGCTGGAATCGCCGCCGTCAGAGCCTTCATGGATGGAGCCCGGAGGCGGGGAGTGGTTCTGGACGTCCGACACGCCGGGAGCGGGACTGGCCTATGGATTTCATTGGCCGGAGGGACAGGTGCGCGAGGCGCCCATCTCCGAGACCAAACCCTGGTCGGTGCGCCCGGTGCGTTCCGGGTGAGCGCGTGCAACGGCGCGGACAGTCACTTCCCGTCCGCCTTGCGGTCGCTGAAGACGAAAAAGCCAAAATCCTGGAGCAGGTGGAAGTCGCCCGCGGATAGCGGCCGCCATGCCGCAAAGACGCCGCCGCCCTCCCGCTCCTTGCGATCAATCCGGTAGAGGTTGCCGCGGAATCTGTCGCCAGGCTTCGGCGGGATATTGCGGATGGCCTTCAATTCCGCGAAGGGGATGGCGAGTTCCGCCGTCCAGCCGCGGTCGCGGTCGTTCCGTTCGTTGAGCGCGCCATCCACCCGCACGGCGCTTTTGACATTGGCGTTGTATTGGGCGGCCACGCGCCAGTCCGGCGAACGGCGTTTCTCGAAGTAGGCGTCGAAGAGCACATTGGCGGGGCTGATCTGGAACTCATGGTAGGTGGCCTGATCATTGTCGGCGTCAATATAGATTTCGGCCACTTCCTCGTCGAAGATAGGCTCGTCGCGCTGGCCGTAGCCGGACCAGACGTCGGTATCCTGGACCTCGAAGGCGACATAGAGAAATGCATCGTCCCACAACAGGCGGGCGGTGGTCTCCAGTTCGGGTGGAGACGGATCCGCGCGCATCGAGCGGACGAACAGCCCGGTGGAGGCGGCGCCCTTCCAGTCCGCTTCGTTCAGGACACCGTCAACGGCGATGGGGCCGGTGGTTCGCCGCACCTCCAGTTGATCGGAGCCGGCGGATGCCGCCGCCAGGGTGTTCTTTTTGCGATCGGTTTCGGGGTCCACCCCGAATCCGCACGCCTCGCAGGACGCCAGCGTGGCCAGCACCAGCAACAGGGCGGCGCGCAACCGTTGTTGAACCGGGAAAATCATCCGTTTTTCCAATCGTTGGAATCGAGCCAGATGGTGACCGGCCCCTGGTTGATCAGTTCCACCATCATGGATGCGCCAAATTCGCCGGTTTCGACGGTCAGTCCTGATGCACGGGCCAGCCGGATGAATTCGTCCACCAGAGAGCGGGCCAGTCCAGGTGCCGCCGCCCCAGTGAACGACGGGCGGCGGCCCTTGCGGCAGTCGGCGTAGAGCGTGAACTGGCTGACAACCAGCATGGGCCAGCCCTTGTCCCGCAGGGACAGGTTCATCTTGCCCTGGCCGTCTTCAAAGATGCGCAGCCCGGCGATGCGGTCGAGCAGCAGGGCGGCGTCGGCGCTGGTGTCCTGCGGAGCAGCGCCGAGCAGCACCAGCAATCCAGGGCCAATGGCGCCGGTCTGGCGGTTTTCGACGGTGACGCGGGCGCGGCCGACCCGCTGCAAGATCGCTCGCATGGCGGCGGAGTTGTAACGCATGCCCGCAAGCCCCGGCAACGATCCATGCGGTGGATCCGCCGCCGTGGGTTGCATCATTCGCCTTCTGGCGCTCGTGCTCAAGGCGGAGTGAATCAGATGGTTCATGATCACATGAATGCCTTCATCCGCAATCACTTCATGCCTTTGCCTGCATGCCGATCAGGACAGGAATGGTCCGGACAGGCCATGATTCGCCTCCGCCGGGGCCGAAGACGCGATAAGGGGCCGCCGCCTTGCCTTTATTGGCGTCTTCCCCCCGTCCAAAACCAGTGAGCGGGAGGATTCTAATGAGTTCTTCCTCGAAATTTGTTTGAATTCCGTGGTATACTGCCTTGCTTTACCAAGGAGTATTCCATGCAACATCATTCCAATGAACCCGTCATCACCTGGATCGCCGTGGTGGATCGCCACGCCGCGCGCATCTTTGAAAACCGCGGCGAACACACCGGCTTGCATCTTGTGGAGAACGCGCCGTTGCAGAAACACGGCAAATCCAACGAGCACCATGATTTGCATCACAAACACAGTGCGGACACCGCCGTCGCCAAGGAGGTGAGCCATTACCTGGAGCACGCCCGCACCCAGAAGCGGTTCCACCGGCTGGTGCTGGTGGCGGATCCGCGCATGGTGGGAGCGTTGCGGCATGAATTTCACGGTCCACTCGCCCACACCATCCACGCCACGGTGGAAAAAGACCTGGGCCATGTAAACGCGCACGATCTGCCGGAACACCTGCACGGTGTTCTGATGCTGTAGTTCCCGGCCCAAATCCGCGAGAAAACGGCCGGACCCGGATCCGGCCGTTTTTGATCGCATGGAGCGCGCCTGCCCTTCGCTGGCGCCAGAAGTGGCGGGCAGACGCGCTCTTCTTCGTGAAGCGGTTTCAGCGGGGGGGCAATTCGCGGGACAGGGAACGCAGGGTTCCGGGAGGGATCCACTGCCAGGCGCCCTGGTTGGGGTTCTGCGGGAAACGCGGGTCGCCAGGTTTGAGGGGAGCAGGTTCACAGCGGCCGTTGTTTTCGGCGTAGGGCTGCTTGCGGGACAGATCATCGTCATGCACCACCAGCGCACCGCCGCTTTGTGGAAAAACCAGGCCTTCCGCCTTGTGATCAAAGCGCATCACCGGACGCGCCAGTTTGGGCGAAAAGGCACGCGGGCCTTCCATGGCGGACTGGGGAATCCACCACAATGTGGCGCCGATACCATCGCGGCTTTCATCCATTTCCGCGGTGGTCAGCACCGCGTAACGCTTGCCCGCGCCATCCCAGGCGATGCTGGAAAGTCCTTCGTACCGGCGAATGGAGGGATGACTCGCCGGTTCGAAGCGGATCAGTTCCAGCGGCGTCGCCTCCGGCTTTTTCAGGTCAAAGCGGTAAATCGCCATCACGAAGATGAACATGCGCCAGTTGGTTTCGTATCCAAGTTGCCGGACGCCCACAAACAGCCAGCGTCCGTTTGGTGAAACGCTCAGTCCTTCCACCTTGATGTGTTTGGCGCCAGTGATTTTGCTGATCGCGGGCTCGATTTTTTCCGACAGCGGATGAACCGAGGCCGGCCCAGGCGTTCCGTCTCCGGCCAAATCGAATTGCAGCAGGCGGCTCCAGGTATTGACCCTGCCGCCTTTGGTTTCATCGGGGCGATCATGGGCGGTGATGGCGAGCAAGCGGCGTGGTTTTCCTTCCATCACGGCCAGGCCTTCGAGTTTGTTGACCCAGGCGTTTTGCACTGGATTGCCATCCGGAGTGGCGCGCTCGAATTTCAGTTCGCCATTGTCCCAACGGTAGAGGAAGAGAGCGGTGTGGCGATCGCTGCCCACCGCGAAACGCCCGGGCGCAACCTCTTCGATGGCCGATGGTTCAAACCGTTCACACGGGGTGGAGGAGCCCATCTCCAGTATCTTGATGTCATCGCTGCTCCAGACTGAAACACTGGCGAGCTGGAGTCCGGCAACCAGGGCCAAACTGAAAAAAGGTTGCGATTTGCATGGAAAACGGGACATAGCCTGCTATATTAGGGCCGCCTTGACGGGGCCAGCAACTTTCGTGGCTGGAGATCCGGCGGGGCGAGTTGGGGAAATCGCATCATGCCAGCGCCACCACCCGGAGAAGAACTGATCTACCGCGCGGTCTCCGCGTTGAACTCGGGCAACGGGCAAGGGCCGCTGTCTCTGGCTGGCAACCTTGCGTTTGTGTCGCTGGCCGATCTGCTGCAGATTCTGGAAGTCAACCGCAAGTCCGGATCGCTTTACGCCACCGATCCGGTGGGGCGATATGGCGTCATCCACGTGCGCGATGGCCTGGTGATCTCCGCCGATTGCGGACCGCTGTCGGGGGAATCCGCGGTCTATGAAATGGCCGCGTGGAACCTGGGACATTTTGCAATCACTCCGCTCTCGTCCCAACAGCCCGCCCTGATGGAAATCACGCCCGGCGCCCTGATTCTGGAATCCCTGCGCCGCAAGGACGAAGCCGCGGGCAGACCCGCCGGCTCCTGACCTTCCGCGGCCATTCCGGGTAGGCCGCACCCTGGGCGCGAGGAATTCCTCCGTTGGTTTTCTTTCCGCGTGAATCCGGCTATTCATGGCGGATACCCGGTTCGCCTGACGCCGGACGTGTTCCGGGAATCCGGGACCATCACTTCCACGTGGCATTGAAACCGTCCGTTGACCATTCCCACGAACCGCCATCCGGCGCTCCGGATCGGCTGATGATTGGCGTCCCGCCGGATCGCCTCGCGGAATCGCTCTGGCGGGAATTGCGCCGCCATCCCGGGGATGCGGAACATCCGGTCTGGGTGGTGGCGTCCTCCGGCAGGCTGTCCCGCGGCCTGCGCCGCGAATGCGCCCGCCAGCGGATTCCATTGACCGCCGTTCATTTCTCCACGCTGGATGATCTGGCGCGGCGTTATGTCATCCCCTCCCGGGAAGGTGCTTTTAATCCGGAAGGGAACCCGTGGCGGCGCGCGCCCGGCCTCTCGCGCGATCTGGTGCTGTGGAAATTGCTGCGCGAACAGATTGACCAACTGCGCCGCGAGCCTTTTGGGGCCGCGTGGAGTGCGGCGGTTTTCCACGAGTGGGGATTTCTGCAGTCCGTGGCCGCGACAGTGGACGATTTGATGATGTCCGGAATTGGATATGACAACCGGACCGGCGCGGAACGTCAGGCGGAGTTCGTGCTGGAGCGCTGGCTGGCCTCGCGCTTCCCCGGAGTCGAACACGACGAATACAGCCGCGGCCGCCGCGCCCTGGTGGCGGAGTTGACGCTTCGCGCCATGGATCAGTTCCGGCGACTGAACTGGAATGGCCGGGCTTCCGTGCTGGCCGCGCTGGCGGAAGAGATCGCCGGGTGGCGCGCCGCTCCCTGCGGCCGGGTGATTTTCGCTGGCTTTTACGACGCCACCGGATTGCAGACGCGGGTATTCCATTCGCTGGCTTCCCGCGTTCCCGCCGTGTGGCTGGTTCCGCATCCGGGAGATCACGCCACGGAAGCGCTGAGCCGCTTTTCCGCGCGTTGCCGGGCCCGCCGTGAAACGGAGGAAGCCGCCGCCGCACCTGGGCCGGAAAATGATCTCCAGCGGCTGCGTGCGGGGTTGTTTCAGCACCAACCCTTGCCTGGAGCCTCGCATGGCGATGGCGGCGTTATCTGGCGCTGTCCCGCGAACGAAGCCGGCCAGGCCCATGAGATCGTGCGGACCATATTGCGGTTCGCCGGGGAAGGCGTCGCGCTGGACGCCATGGCGGTGACTGCGCGCCGGTCTTCCGATCTCGCTCCCATCTGCCGCGCCCTCGATGAAGCGGGCGTTCCGCACAACGGGCCGGCGCCGCCGCTCGCCCAGTGCGCCGGGGGCCGCGCGATTCTGCTGGCGTTGGATTGTCTGCTCAGGATTCATCCCGATCATGCGCCGGCGGAACGGGGCCGGGAGGATCATCCCTTCCTGGAATGGCTGTCGTTGGGCGTATTTCCCGGGGAGGCGGATGCGGAGTCACGGGAGTTTTCCGCAGGGCTGCTGGAAAACGAACTGGCGCAATTCCAGCCCACGGGCGAATCACTGCCAGAATGGCTGGACGCCATCCGGCGCCGGTTGGACTTCGCCGGAAACAATCCGGGGAACGCTGTTGCGGACGCCATCACACGCAGCCTGTCCTTTGCACGGAAGATGGCGGAACGTCTGCTGGCCGCCGCCGGAGTACTGGAAAATCCCGGGTCTGAGATCGCCCTTGCAACCCTTCTGGGCGCCGCACGCCGGGTCATTTCGAGCATGGCGCCCGCTGGACCCGCCGCGCAGACCGCGCTGGCGGCGCTGGAAGCGCTGGCCCCCGCGGCGGAATACATCCGCCTTCGCATGGGAGATGCGCTGGAGTTGATCACGGAGACGATCGCGCAGGCGCCCCAACCGCGTCCGCCTGCCGGACCTGGCGCGCTGCAGGTGGCGGATGTCATGCGGTTGCGCGGGCTGGAATTCGAGGTCATCTGTCTGGCCGGGTTGAACGATGGCGTTTTCCCCCGCGCGGGCAGGGGTGACCCGCTGTTGAACGATCCCGAGCGCGGGGCCTTGCAGGCGGCGTGCGACGATTCGCTGGGCGCCGGTGAAGCGATCATTCCGCTCAAGGAATCCGTGCTTGCGGAGGAGCGCTTGCTCTTTCACGGCCTGGCTTTTCAGGCGCGGCGCAGCCTTGTGCTGTTTGTCCCTCAATCAGGCGGTCCGGGTGAATTGCCGCCCTCCCCATTTGCGTTGCAGGCTCTGGAAGCTGTCCTTGGCGGACCGCGATCCTCCGCGGATTTGCTGGAAGCCGGGCAGGCCCGCGACTGCGCGCCGTTTTCTCCGTGGCGGCGTCTGGACGCCCCCGCGGAGCCCTTGGTCACCGCTGACGAACACTGGATATCCATCGCGCGCCAGGCATGGGCGCATGGTGGAGCGGCGGGATTTCCCTCTGCTCACGCCCTCGCCGCCGCGCGCGGGCGCTGGCTGCAATCGCGCCGCGATGATCGTCTTGGTGAATTTGACGGCGCGGTCAGCAGCCGGGACATGGTTCGGGCGAGCCTGGCGGCGATCACCGAATGGTCGGCCAGTCAGCTTGAACAGTACGCGGAATGCCCCTACCGGTTTTTTCTCGGCCGGGTGCTGCGGATTCCCCGCGGGGTGAAATGGGAAGAGGGGTTGACGATCGACCCACGCCAGCGCGGCGAACTGCTGCACAAAGCCCTGGAGTTGGCCGTCCGCGAGGAACTGGATCTGAACCGTCCGCGCGGCTGCGGAAATCCGGATGATTACAAAGCACGCGGAGTTGAATACCTGAACGATTTGCTGGAGCGCTACCGCGCAACGGGCGGAGCGCGTATTCCTCGCCTGCGCTGGGAACTGGAAGCGGGCCATCTGCGGGACGAAATTTCCACCGCGCTGCAATTGATGTGGGACGAAAAGGAACAGGGCGAATACGACAGGATGGCGGTGGAATTTGAGTTTGGGTCCCACGCCCCGGGCGAACCGGTGGTGGAAATCCGGTGCGGCGAAATGGCCATCCGCGTTTTGGGGCGGATTGACCGCATTGACGCCCGCCGCGACAACGGCGCCCTGCGCATCGTGGATTACAAGTCCGGCAAGCTGCCGGATCTGAAGGATGAGCATCCGTTCCTGAAAAAGCTTGCGAAGGATGGAAGCAATGGCTTGGACGGAGCGTCGCTCCAGCTTTTCCTTTACGCCGAGGCCGCGCGCATCCTGCTGAAGAGGGAAATTCATTCGGTCATGTACCAGTCGGTGGCGCGGCGCGGAAAATTCGACCGCAAGGAAGCGCTGTTCATGCCGGGACACCGGGAGCGCCTGCTGTATATCATCAGCACATGGCTGGAGTTGATGTCTTCCGGCCTGTTTCCGCGCCAGAGCCTGTCCTGTCGCCACTGCGACTGGAAGGAAATCTGCGGCGGCGAATTCAGGCGCGACGCGGCGAGAAAAATCCGGGGCCCGGACGCCGCACGCTTCAACGCCATCTGGTCCGGTGCGGATATCCCCCGCGAGGAAAAGCCGTGAGCCGTTTCGCCGGCGAAGCGGAAGCCCTGGCGCTGGACGAAGCTGCGCGCATCCGGGTGGTGACGGACCTGTCCGGCAATCTGCTGGTGGAGGCGGGAGCGGGCAGCGGCAAAACCACCATCATGGTGGCGCGCATCATCACCGGGCTTGCATGGGGGCGCTTCGCCATCCATGAGGTCGCGGCGATCACCTTCCTGCGCAAGGCCGCGGCGGAAATGCGCGAACGCCTGCGCGCCTCGCTGGAGTGGATTCTCCAGCGGAACGGCGCTGTCATGGACGAAGACATACAATCGCCGCGCACGGCGGCGCTCGCCCAGGCCTGGCGCTGGTGCCTGGATCACCGTCCGGAAGCGCTGGCGCCTCAGGACCTGATCGCCAATCTCTCCCGCGCGCGCGAGGGCGTTGAAAGCGCCAGCATCACCACCATTGACGCCTTCTGTCTGAACGTGCTGCGAAGCTTTCCGGTGGAGGCGCAAGTCCGCCCCACCCTGGAGATCCTGGACGAGGAAAGCCCGCGCAGCCCCTTGCGCACGCTGTGGAAATCCTGGTGGCGAACCGTCATGGATCACCCGCCCGCTCACCTGGAAAAACCGGTGCGCGAACTGGCCGGGCGCTGGCGCGAACAGCCGGAACTAGAATTCAATCCCGATGACATTTTCAGGGCCGCCGGCATCATCACGCAGAATTTTGACCTGACGCCGCAGAGGAATGACGCGCCCGATCTGGAGTGGGACATTCCCATCGCCAATGTTCGGGATGTGCTGGCCAAGGCGCTGGAAATCGCCGCCAAATGCAATAACCCCGGGGACAAGCTCTACCAGCACTACGCCGGTTTCTTCGCCTGGGCCCGGTCGTGGCTGGCGAAGGCGCACGATCAGCAGTTGCAGGACGTGATGGAACAGGGGCCCATTCTGGAGCGGTTGGTGAGAAGTCCAGGCAACCAGGGCTCCGCCCGGAACTGGGATGGCGACATCAAGGAGTTGCGGAATGAACTGAGGCGGCTCACGGCGGAACAGTCAGACAACCATCCGGAATTATGGCTGGCGGTTTACAATCCGCTCAATAATCACCTGCACCGCCAGGCGATGGAACTGGCGCTGGATTTCGCCCGTGCGGCCCACGAACTGCGTTTCAGCCGCGGCGTGTTCGCGTTCAGCGATATCCTGCTCATCGTGCGCGACCTGTTGGTCCGCAACCGTGTGGTGCGCAAGCGCCTGCATGATCGCTACAAAACCCTGATGGTGGATGAATTTCAGGACACCGATCCAGTACAGGCGGAGATCGCCTGGCTGCTGACCAGCGATCCGGAGACATCTCCCGGTTCTGGATATCCCGGCCCCGCATGGAAATCGCTGAGACCGCTTCCCGGCCGGCTGTTTCTGGTGGGCGATCCCAAACAGTCCATCTATCGTTTCCGCCGCGCCGATACCGCGCTGTACAACGAGGTCCGCGGAATCGCCGCCGCGGGGCAGGCGTTGTCCCTGGTCGAACTCACCCGGAATTTCCGCAGCCGCGCAGGCGTCATTCACCTGGTCAACCGGATTTTTGAACAGGAAATGGCGCCTGCGGCCAATCCCTCGGGTTCCCAGGCGCCCTTCGCCGCGCTGACCCCCACCCGCGACAACCAGCATGGCTGCGTGATTGAACTGCAGTATGGCCACGGCCGCGAGTTTGGCGCTGTCGCGAAGGTGCGGGAGTACGAAGCGGAGCAGGTCGTCCGGTGGATTGCCGCCCGGCTCAACCAGGCCGCCGATCCGCGCGAAGAGGCGGGCCGCATCTGTCTGCTGTTCCGTAGCAAGGGGGACGCCTGGGATGAATACGAGCACGCCCTGCGCTCCACCGGCATTCCCTTCGTGGTCGAGGGCGGCCATGGGGTGTTGCCGCGCGCGGAGGTGCTGGGGTTGCTGTCGCTGCTGCGCGCGTTGGAGCATCCGGAGGATCAGATGGCGCTGGCGGCCGCGCTGCGTTCGCCGCTGCTTTGCGTGAGCGACGAGGAATTGCTGGCTCATCGGGGCAATGGCGGTTCCTGGAGGCTGCTGGACGTCTCGAATGATCGCGTTCCCGGCCGCGCCGCGGCATGGATTTGCAAGCTGCGCGTGTTGCGGACGCAGGTGTTGCGGGCGGACCGCGCGGGCGCGCTGATGCGGCAATGGCTTGGCGCGGAGGGGGTTCTCCCCGCCATCCAGCTTCAGCCGCAGGGGGATCAACGCTGCGCCAACCTGCTGATGATCCTGAGCCGCGTGGATGATCTGATGGCCCGCGAGAGCGTGACCTTTCGCGGCGCGGTCCGTTATCTGCGCGCCCAGTACGACAGCGAGGCCGAACTGAACGAGCCGATCTTGCCGGTTGGCGGCGGCTTTGTGCGCATGATGACCATCCACAAATCCAAGGGGCTGGAGTTCGGTGCGGTGGTGATGTGCGACGCGATGTATGCGGGCGCCCCACGCTATATCCGCGACACCACGCCGAGAGGCGGCGGAAAAATATACCTGCGCATTGACAAACTGGAGCCTCCGGGCTGGAAGGAAGCCATCGCCCGCGAAAAACAGATGGAGCGGGAGGAACTCATCCGCCTCAAATACGTGATGGCCACCCGCGCGCGCGACGAACTGGTGATTCCCAGCTTCAAGGGACATATGGAACGCCGGGAAAACACCCCGGGGTTCCTGGCCCCCTTTCTGACCGCCATCGAGGAAGGTCATTGTCCCGAGGCGTTGCGCATCCACCTGAATGATTTGCCGCCGTCCGCTCCCCCCGCGCCGCCCCCCTGGGAAGAACTCACGGCCCCGGACCCCGCGCCGCTGGAGGCGATGTCACGGGAAATCCGGCGCCGCGAGACGATCATCGCCCGCGCGTCCGCTCCATCGTTCGCGATTGTCCGGCCATCATACGTGGAAGAAGGAATATCCGGAGGGGATGATGAGGATCCGGTTTCCCCGGCGGAAGAAGCGGAATTTATCCGGAGAAAACGTGAAGAAACTTTCCTGCGGGAGGATGCCGCGCGTTTTGGCGATCTGTGCCATGGCCTGCTGGAGGCCTTCGCCGCCTGTCCGGCGTTGGTGGAAGATCGCGGCCGCGTGGGGCGGCTCGCCATCGCCAGCGGATTCAGGCCGGATGAACTGGATCGGGCCTTTGCGTTGTGCGTCAGGGCCTGGCGGCATCCGGAATTGATCCTGGCGCGCCAGGGCCTTTGGCATGCGGAATATCCCGTGGCGGCATGGCTGGATGGCGTGCTGGTGGAAGGTCAGGCCGATCTGGCGTGGCGTGGAGCCGGAGGCTGGCGCATCGTGGATTTCAAAACCGGACATGCAGGCGCCGGCGCCGAGGAACTGTTTCAGGCTTACGGCGGACAACTGGGCGCTTATCTCACCGCGCTGGAAATGATGTCCGGCGAGGCGGTGGAGGCGGTGGGACTGTTCAAACTGGAAAGCGGAGATCTCTTCTGGCGCGTGGCGGATGATCAATTACGCGCCCGGGCGAGGGAATCCCTGCGTGCAGCGGCTGGCGCGGCCCGGTGACGGGCGCCTGGCGTCTTGCCGCTGGATGGCGTCCCGCGTTTCCGCCCGGGCCGGGCGCGGATGAAGCCGTTTGTATGGTCATTCGCCGGACCACGAACCGCGCCAGCGCGGCGGGGATCAGATTGGATAGATGAAGATATTGTAGCTGCTGGCGACGAAGACCAGCACGCCGATCAGCGCCAGGATGATCACGATCGGAATCAGGAAAAATTTCCGGTTCTGGCGAGCGTATTCGACAAATTCCCGGAAAAACCCCTTGTCCTCGACCTGTGGCGGCAGTTTGCGTCCGCCGCCATCTTCCCCGGGCTGATTGGTCTGCTCGCTCATGTCAATATTGCCGTTCAATATGCCGGTCGCCCAGGGGACGCGGCTTGACCGTTTTCCAGTAGGAGGCCCCGGGCGGCGCGGGACGAACGCCCATGGGGTCCTGTCCCGAGAGTTTCATCCACAACCCGATGGGCCACATTACCAGAAACCAGGTGATCAGCAACAGCAGGCGCGCCAGGAGCCCGCCAATCAATTGGTTGATCGCGCTGACCGCCGCATGAACCGGGTGGAAGACCCGTGGAGCCAGCCGCGCGGCGATGGCGCAGGCGGCGCCAGCCGCCAGGCAGAGTCCGGCCGCCAGCCAGCGTCCTTTCCAGGGGCCGAGAAACAACGCCAGCAGGCCCAGGCCGCCCAGCAGTTCCAGTCCAGTGCGGCGAATCCGCGCCGGTGAATGGTCAATCTCAATCCAGTTCAAAACGGGTCTTCCATGCGCCATCGTCGCGGAAGGGCGGCTGCTGGTCCTTCAGCAGCAATCGTCCGCCGATGGCGAGAACATCCATGTTGGTGCGCATGAAACAGACATAGGCCTCCTGCGGGGTATTCACAATCGGCTCGCCGCGCACGTTGAATGACGTGTTGATCAGCACGGGGCATCCGGTCTGGGCGTGAAACTCCCGGAGCAGGCGGTGGAAGATGGGATTGCGGGCTTCATCCACCGTCTGCAGGCGCGCGGAATAATCCACGTGGGTGACAGCGGGAATGATCGATCGCGGCACATTGAGCTTGTCCACGCCGAACAGCGCTTGTTGTTCTTCCGTCATGGCGATGCGCAGGTTCTCCCGCACCGGGGCGACCTGGAGCATGTAGGGCGAATCATCGTCGAACTCGAAGTATTCGTTGACGTATTCACGCAGCACCGCCGGCGCGAACGGACGGAACGATTCGCGGAATTTGATCGCCAGGTTCATGCGGCTTTGCATCTGGCGATCGCGCGGGTCGCCAAGAATGGATCGCGCTCCCAGCGCGCGCGGGCCAAATTCCATGCGCCCCTGAAACCAGCCCGCCACCTTGCCTTGGGCCAGCAATTGGGCGGTCCTGCGGATCAGTTCGTCCTGTTCCAGCGCCTCGGAGCGGGCGCCAAAGGCCGCCAGCGCTTCATCTATTTCCTGGCTGGAATACTCCGGGCCCAACAGCGACCCCTGCTGGCTGTCGGATGGGATCGGATCGCGCCGGTTTTCCAGGTACTGGTGCCAGAGGTAGAGCGCGCAGCCCAGCGCACCGCCGGAATCGCCCGCGGCGGGCTGAATCCACATTCCGTCAAAGATTCCCTCGCGGTGGATTTTGCCATTGGCCACGCAATTCAGGGCGACGCCGCCCGCAAGACACAGGTTGCGAAGACCGGTTTCTTTCCGGACATGGCGCGCCAGGCGCAACATCACCAGTTCGCATACATCCTGAACCGAACGCGCCAAGTCCATGTCCCGCTGGGTCAGACGGGATTCGGGTTTGCGCGGCGGACCGCCAAACAGATGGTGAAAACGTCCGCTGGTCATGGTCGTCCCGGCCATGTAATTGAAATAATCGGGGTTGAGGCGGAATGATCCGTCGTCGCGCAGATCAATGAGATGTTCCAGAATCGTCTGGACATACCGTGGCTCGCCGTAGGGCGCGAGGCCCATGACCTTGTATTCGCCGGAATTGATTTTGAAGCCGGTGTACCAGGTGAAGGCGCTGTACAGCAGACCCAGCGAATGGGGGTAGTCGAGCCGCGCCCGCAATTCGATGCGGGCGTCCGAACCCACGCCCCAACTGGTGGTGCTCCACTCCCCCACGCCGTCCACGCAGAGCAGGGCCGCTTCCCGGAATGGCGAGGGAAAGAACGCGCTGGCGGCGTGCGATTCATGGTGATCGCCGAAGAAGATGGGGCCCTGATAGCCCTCGAGATGGCGGCGGATTTCCCGCGGCAGATTGATTTTCTGCTTGAGCCACGAGGGCATCACCTGCATGTACTGGACCAGGCCGCGAGGAGCGAAGGACAGGTAGGTCTCCAGCAGGCGCCCGAATTTCACCAGCGGCTTGTCGTAGAACACCACCGCATCCAGCCCGCGGACCTGCACGCCGGCGCGCCGCAGGCACCATGCCGCCGCGCGGGAGGGAAACGCCGCGTCATGACGGATGCGGGTGAAGCGCTCTTCCTGCGCCGCCGCGGCGATGCGGCCATCCTGGACCAGCGCCGCCGCCGAATCGTGATACCACGCCGAAATTCCCAGGATATTCATTCTACCGGAAGCGCTGGCGGCCTTCGTGTTCCCACCACGACTCCCACTGGGTGATGGATTCGACGCGCTCGTCCGGCCTTCCCATGGCGTTGAATCCAAAACCATGGGGCACAATCCTGCGGAGTTCGGTGTCGGCGAGTTGCCGCAACTGCGGCGAGGTGGAAGACAGCGCGTCAATCAGCCAGTGAACGCGGTGGACCGCGCGGTTTTCATCGCGCCATTTTATCCATGCCTGGATGTCCAGGCCGAAGTCGTGGCGGGTCAGTTCGATCAACGCCTCGCGTGCGGCGGGCGGCACGTCGGGGTGGGGGTCGCCCAGGCGCTGGATCAGCAGATCGATCGCCGTGGTGTCGCGGAACCGGGCCAGCGCCTGGCACGCCAGCTTGCGGCGCAATGGATTCTCCGAGAGCGCTTCGCCCTGCAGGTACTCAATCGCGTGCCGGAATTCCGGCAGAACCTGGTGGCGCATCAGGGCTTCGCGCGCGGCCATGCGGACCGTGGGTCCGGGATCGAACAGCAGGCGCGCCAGCGGCGTGATCGCCCGCGGATCGAGGATTTCGGTGAACAGGAAGGCGGCGTAGAAGCGGGTCAGCACATCGGGCGAGCGATGCATGCGCAGGATGTACTCCACCGCCGACGGGCCGATATCAATCAATAGAGACAACAACAGTCCGTGTTCGCGCAGGTTTTCGATGCCCAGGGGGCTCGACACGCCCTCGGGGAAACGCAACGGTCCGGGGAAGCCATCCATCAGCGCCTCGATGGTCTGCCCCTTGCGCTCGACCAGGATGGCGTAATCGGGATCGTTGCGCGGGGCGCTCAGCCCCTGCAGCCGCGAGAAGCGCTGGCGTATATCCTCCAGTTCGGCGCGCTCGCCGGGTGTGAGCATGCGCTCCTGCTCGGACAGGCCGGGCAGGCTGTCAATGCCAGGAATGGATTCGCCGGAAATGCTGCGGTTCTTCTTGCGCCAGCGGATGATGCGCTCCAGCGCCCTTCCCACCTGGGTGGCGAACACGATGAGCGAGGTGACGGCGAAGCTGCCCATGGGCGTGGGGCCGTTGTCCACGTACAACAGGGCGACCACGCGGTGCGCGACCTTGACGGGCAGCAGCAGCAGGTTGACGGGAGGCTGGACACCCAGCGTCTCGTAAAATCTGGCCGCGATGGAGCCCTTGTCGGGGGGGCCCAGGTAATGGCTTTGCCCGGCGATGGCGGTGCGGAAAAACGAAGGAGAGTCCAGGTGCAGATCCAGCGACTCCACCGCGCTGGAATCGCCCATGGACAACGCTGCTTCCCATCCCAGCAGATCGCCCGCGCTGGTGTGCAGCAGCATGACCACGTTGCCGCCGAAGCGCGCGCAATAACGCATGGCGATGTTGACCACGTCATCGCGGTCCTTCGCCGCCGCCAGCAAATCAATGGCCTGGTGGAGGGTCCAGTCCACTTTCTGCGCGCGCTCGGCGCGGCGGGCCTGGCGTTTCTCCGCTTCCGTCTCCCGCGCCAGCAGGTTGCTGAACACGGCGGAAACCGGCCGTTCCGGTTCGGCGCCGCCTCCGGTTTCGTCGAAGGTGGGTATCTCCAGCCGTTCGAGGGAGGCGAGCCTGCGCTGCATTTCCGGTCCCTCGGCTCCCGCGAAGGAGATTTCTCCAATATCGCTGCCGGAATCGGGCGGCGCCGGACGGACCACCTTCGCCGCCGGAAGCTGGTCCGCCTCCATCAGGTCGAGGAAATTGTCCTCCACGCCGGTCTGGCTGGGCGGCCTCGCGGCCTCGCGGATGGCCTGCGCGGTAGAGGGATCGGCCGCCTCCTCGTCCGAAACAATATCCGATTCGCTGACCTCGATGGATGTGGAGATGCGCATCGGATCGGGTTGCGTGGGCAATCCTTCAAATGCGGGCGCGGGCGGACCGCCGGTTTCTTCCACCACCATGCTTTCGGTCACCGGCATGGTCATCGCGGAGGGTTCAGGCTCCGCCGCCAGGTCCGGTCCCTCCACCGCCGGCGGGGCGGCGGTCAACCCGCCGGCGGGGGTGGCGGCCGCGGCCGCATGGGCTGGTGTTTCCCTGGAACCTGGAGTGGAAAGCCCCACCAGGTCCAGCGGTCCCAGTTCGTCGAGGATTTCATCGGCGATGGAGCGGAACTGTTCGACGCGCTCCTGTTCTTCTTCCTCTTCGAGCAGATCCGGCGTCAGTTCATCCAGCCCGGATTCATCCACTGACGATTCCGGCGCGGGTTTCATGCCTGGATCGGTGTCCGGCGTGCGATGGGGTTGTCCTTCGTCGCCTGAATCACTGGTTTGCTCCCGCAACACATCAATGATGCCCGGCCGGCTGTAAGGCTCCACCGGCGAACCGGGAGCCATGAACAGATCAAAGGGCATCCGCGCGGTGACAGGGGCTTGCGGCGGTTCTGGCAGTGGAGCGGTCTCGCCGACGGACACCAGTACGGATTCCTGCTTGAGTTCCTCGGCGGCGATTTCCATGGGAGAAGGCGGCTCGGGCGGGACCTCCTGCTCCATTCTGTCTTCTTCGGCGGCGGCCTGCTCAAAATCCTGGATCGGCGGCTCGGGTTTTTCCCCACCGGGCGGATGGGGTGTTTCCGGAACGGCGCTGACCTCTTCCAGCGCAAAGATCTCTCCGGATTCTTCCTCTCCGGCGCCTCCCACCTCTTCCACCACGGCCTCGACGGTTCCGGCGTTTGGCTCTTCAGCGGTTTCACCTCCGGGGCTGCTTTCAGCGGCGGACGGCGGCTCCAGCATGTGTTCAAACGCGGCGTCGAGATTGGGCGCAGGCCCGGATTCGCTGATCTGTTTGGGTAACGCCTTGACCTGGGTATTGGACAACAGGGAATCGCGGTTGATCGCGCCCGGGGTCTCCTCGATGGCTTGCAGCAGCGGATAGATTTCCGAGGCGGCGACCTTTTCGGCATCCCGGGCGGCCAGCACGGCGTCCGCGGCGGCGCTTTCCGCCGTCCGGGCGCCGGATTTCAGTTCGGCGGCGTTGATATCCGGCAGACTGTCTTCATCCAGGATCACCGGGGAGTTGGGACCCGTCGTGGGCTTGACTCCCGGTCGCATCCCGGAAGTGGGGCGCCGGGGACTCTCCGGCAATTGCCCGCGGGTTTCGCCGGGCATGACCACCAATGGTTCGATGGCCCACCACTGCGCGGAAAGCGGCCGGAAACTGACAAATCCGGCTTCGGCGGAGGGCGGCTCCAGCACGGGGCCTTTGGCGGGGACCATCTCCGGCGGCATCTGTCCGGCGGGGAGAGCATCCTGCACGAATGGTGTGGATACCGCCGCCTGGGAATGCACCATCACCGTGGTGCCGGATTCCGGAATCTCCTCCTCGCCAGACTCCGCCGGAACTTCGGCTTTGGTTTCCCCGGGGGCTTCCGGGCTGGCGGCGAATTCCTCCGGCGCCGGGGGGGGCTGCGGAGAAGGCGGTGTTTCCATCCCCGCGGTCAGCGAGAGGATGGTCCGGTCGTCCTCCGGCGCGGGTTCAACCACTGCTTCCTGGACCAGAACTGGCGCTTCTTCCACACGGAAGACCCGAGGCGGATGGCTCACCGTGGTGTCCGGAATGGATGGCGCGGCGTTCACCAGAGCCGCGAGTTCATTGCCGGAATCATCAGCCGGAGCCATTTTCTCCACTTGGGCGGCGGGCGGAGCATCCAGGCGCGTCATGGCGTCCGGGCTGGAATCGTGTCCGGTTTCACGGACCGCCGCCATCAACCGGCCAGCATCCTCCTCCGCGTCCGGCGGTTGCACGCTGGTATGCGCCTCATGGGTGGGGGGAGGTCCCAACAACTCTTCCGGTGGTTCAAACATCACATCCGCGGCGGTGGCGGATTGGACCCCGGGCTGGGCGCCGGCCGGGCTGGCGTCCAGGGTTTTCGCACCCTCCTGTTGTCCGCCGGGAAAGCTTTCCATCCGGCGGGAGACCGCCTCGATTCCATATTTGGAGGTGATGCGCTTGGGGGCGTCGGGATCGGGCGGCGCGGTTTCGGGCTCCACCAGCTTCAGCATGGGACGCGAAACCATGCGGATGGGCGGTTCGGGGGGGAAGGCGTTGGGCGCCGCTTCCTCCACCGGGACCGGTGCGGGCTCGACCCGGCGTTGCTCGCTGGAACGTCCCCTGGCCGGCTTCCCCGTGATGGCCGCGAGTTCATTGGTGATGGCCGCGGCCCGTTTCTCTTCGACCTGGGCGGTGGAGTCGGCTTGCTTCGCCACAATATCCAATTGCGCGCGCGGGTTGGTGTCCACGCTGTCATAGCGGATGCGGGGGTTGGTTTTGGGCCGGTCGGTGGGAATATCCGGACGATCGGGGTCTTCG
Organism: Myxococcota bacterium; assembly: GCA_022072125.1. GTDB lineage: Bacteria > Myxococcota > JAJVIH01 > JAJVIH01 > JAJVIH01 > JAJVIH01. Next base: position 309,007 of record JAJVIH010000016.1, read on the forward strand.
CGCTCCTCCCGGGAATCATGGTCCTGCGACAAGCCGGGAAGGGCGGTTTCAGCCTGCAGTTTGGCCAGTTCCAGCTTTTTCAGCAGACTGGCGAAGCGCGGCGGCATGGGGGTCTCGTAGTACGCGGCCATGGCGGTGTGGATGCGAACCTCCGGAACCACCACCGGGTGCAGGGTCATGGTCAGCAGATAACCGATCTCCTTGAGCAGGCCGGTATCCACCGGGTAGGCGGTGAGCACATAGAGGTCGCGGGCGCGCAGCCGGAACGGAACGATATTGTATTTTTCCGCCACCCGGCGCGGGAAGGCGCGCAGGGCGTATTTGTCCTTCTTCTCCAGGCTGGACAGGTTGACCACAGGCAGCCCTTCGACCTTGCACAGGGCCTCGTGCAGGGCTTCCTCCGACAACGAGCCGCTTTCAAGCAAAACCGTGTCCAGCGCCGCGCCGGTCAGGTTATGCCTCTCAACAGCGCGTTCCAGCACATCTGGCGCAACAAGCTTGTGCTTCAGCAGATATTCTTCAAGCCGTGAATCCATTCAAATTCAAGCGGTAGGATAGCCGCTCAAGTTAATCATGGTGGGGCGATGGAATCAAAATGAATCCTTTTGAAATTGCAATTCACCCGGACGATGGTCTGGCGCTACGATAACCCCCCGGCGGGCGGTTTCCACTCCCATCACCCAGACCGCTTCGGGCTTGGGCGGCAGCACCCACCCCGTGAATGGCGACCATTTCACCTGGGTCAACAGGTCATCCACGGTCCATGGGCGGGCGGATTCCGTGGAAAGCAGGGCCATGTCGGCGTGATAGCCGGGCGCGATCCGTCCTTTTCCCTGAATGCGGAAGGTCTGACTGGGATTCCACGACATCAACTCCACCACCCGCTCCAGGGTCAGTTCGCCGGATCGCACCCGGTCCAGCATGAGAGGCAGGGAAGTATCCACCCCCGGCATGCCGGACGGGCATTTCCAGTAACCGCGCTGCTTCTCTTCCCTGGTGTGCGGAGCGTGGTCGGTGGCGACGGATCGCACCCGTCCATCGAGCAGGGCCTGCCACAGCCCTTTCTGATCGGCGGGGGAGCGCAAGGGCGGATTGACCTTGCCGAAATTGCCCAACCGGTCCAGGGCGGTGTCATTGAGAAACAAATGGTGGGGGCAGGCCTCGATAGTGACCGGGGCGGCGGGCCGGGACGCCAGCAGCGCCAGTTCCGCCAGGGTGGACAGATGACAGATATGGGCCGGGTGATTGTAGCGTTCCGCGAAAGCGGCGATTTTGCCTACCGCGATGACAGCGGCCTCCGGATCGCGGATTTGCCCATGGATATGGGGACTGTCCTCGCCGCGGGACTGAAACTCATCCGCCCGCTGGGAAATCCGTTTTTCATCCTCGGCATGAACGCTGATCATGACGCGGGTTTCCCGGAACAGCGCCTCCATGACCCCGTCGTCGTCCATCAGCAGGGAGCCGGTGGTCGAGCCCATGTAGATTTTGATTCCCGCCACATTTTCGGCGGCGGATAGCTGCTTGAGGGTTTCCAGGTTGTTTTTCGCCGCGCCGAGGAACAATCCGAAATTCGCCACGCTCAGCGACCGCGCGCGGCCGCGTTTTTTCAGCAGACTTTCCAGATCGGTTGTTGTGGGGGTGGTGTTGGGCATGTCCACCACGGAGGTGACTCCCGCCGAGACCGCGGCGGCGGGGCCGGTGGACCAGTTTTCCTTGTGGAGGGCTCCGGGATCCCGGAAATGCACGTGGGTGTCCACGCAGCCGGGAATCAGGAAGCGCCCGCCGCCGTCAACCTCATGGGCGCCGGGAGAGTGGATTCCCGCCTCGACCTTTTCGATTACCCCGTCCTTCGCCAGCACGTCGGCCTGGGTTCTTCCATCGTGGTTGACCACGACAACATCGCGGATCAGCAAATGGTTCTTCATGGGAGCGCTCAATTGCCCGGCAAAAGCAGTTTGCAGGCGGGATTCGAGCCGGGGGGAGCCTCCCGGTAATCCTGCAACGTGGTGGTGACATTGCCCCACAGCATGGCGGTTTCGATCTTCACCGGCAATTGCTTCTCGTCCTTGGTGATCCACAACTTCACCGGACGGTTGGGCGTGCTGATGTTGGTCTGCACCGCCATGCCTTCCACCTTCCAGGAATCGTGGATGCCGCTGAAAGTCTGCACCCGTTCGGAGCCTGTCACCTTGCCGCGCACCCGCCATTCCCCCAACCCGGCGATGAATTCGTAGCAGACCTCCAGTCCAGGCTTCAGGTCAATCAGACGGAAATGGTAGAATATGGCGATTCCGTCGCTCATGCGGGCGGGCATGGCTTCATCCTTGTGAAACTGGTTCTGGCCGCGGATATAATCGCCGGAATAGCGCCGGTTCTTGCGGTTGAACTCCACTTTTGTGACCTTGCGCTCGCCCACCTCGACCACGTCAGTCTCGTGTGTCACCGGAAGGATCGTATTCACGTCGAGAAACGTCAGGGTGTAGCCGTTGGTCGGCCGCAGCTTCATGAAGAAGCTGTTGGGTTTGGCGACCGCCTTCACCGGTATGACCGGCGTCCCGTTTTTTTCTCCGGTTTTGCCGGTGCGCAGATCGGCGACGCCCGCATAAACGCCCAAGGCGTCCACCCGGTAGACCACTTTCTCTCCGGGGCCGAAGGGCAGACGATCCAGCCTGCGCATGGGCATCGGCGGACAGGGCTGGCGGAACGGGTCGTTTTTCCGCTCGTTTTCGATACGCTTCAGGCCGTCCGCCAGTTTGGTCCATGGCGATGGGGGGGTGAGCGCCGGTGAAGGCGGCCTGGACTTGCCTTTGCCTTGCGCCCATTCCCGCGCGCCGCGGTTCTCCGGCGCGGAACCCCGTTCATGGATGGCGCCGGGTGGGGAGGCGTCATGGGTGGAAGCGGAAGCGGCGAACGCCGCGAGCAGGATCACTCCTGACAATACGAACTTCATCGCCGCCAAACTAGCCCACCCGGTCCGGGATGGAAAGCGGGCGGACGGGAAGCCGTGACGAACCTTTCCGCATCGCCGCCGTCATGACGCGCCGGGTCAATGACCCTAAGGGTCGGAAATTGCAGTCGCATCCAAAAAACGCTTGCCCGGTGTTTTGATCTCTGGCAGCATTCCGTCGCTCCGGGTGCAATTTTGGTACAATGCGGCTGTGGTTTGACGCCGCATTTCAACAACCGCCGTGGGACCCCCATGAGACCCCGTTCCATCCGCTCCGTCCTTCTTTTCTGCCTGCTCACCAGCGCCGCCGTTCAGAACTGCGATTGCGAGGAACAGGGGCCTTCTGAACTATCGGCCCGCACCCAGGTGGATTTGGGCGATGGCAAAAAGGTCACCCCCAAGCCGGACAGCGAGGATTTGGTGCTGGATTTCGGCACGGTGGAGATTGGCCAGGTGAAAAACCTCCGCTTCACCCTTTCCAACAACGGCAGCTTCGACCTGGAGTACGCCGGCCAGGGGCGGGGATTCGCCATTGATCCGAACACCCTCCGGGGCGAATTCAGCCTCGCCGCCGCCACGCCGCGATCCATCGCGCCCAAGCGCTCCGCGGAAATCGAGGTCAGCTACGCCCCCGCCGACGAAGGCGCGGACAGCGGCCTGCTGAATGTGAAATCCAACGACGATTCAGTTCCCCATTTCAAGATCAAGCTGATCGCCAACGGCATCAAGCCGCCCAAACCGGAAATCGAAGTCTGCGTCGAGAGCAAATGCAATGACGACGGCAAAAACGAACTGGTGATTGATTTCGGCCGTATCGTTCCCGGCAAGGTGGAAGAGCGCAGTTTCACCGTCAAGAACCTGGGCGCCCGTGAACTGGAGGTGAGTTCCAGCTCCCTCGTGCAGATTGACCTGACCGGCAACGAAGCCGCGGCGGTGGAGTTCATCTTCATTGATCCGGTTCCCGCCAGCACGGACAAACTGGCTTCCTACGCGCTCAAGCCCGGGGAAATGAAGACCATCAAAATCGGTTACAAACCGGCGGATGGAGGCAAGGACACCGGCCGGGCGATCATTGAATCCAATGACATGCCGCCCGAAAACGCCACCTCCAATCCTGAAAAACCGGTGTCCATCAAGCTCAACGCCGAAGGCGTGGCGCCCAAGATTTGTCCGGAAAACCTGACCATCGAATTTGGCGACGTGAATGTCGGCGCCTCCAAAACCATCGAGGCGGAATTGTGCTCCTGCGGAACCGAACCGCTGACCATCAACTCCATCACCATGGAGACCGGCAGCCAGGACCTGACGGTGAAGGTCAAGGACCCGCTGCCCGCCGCAAACCTGGGTAACGGACAATGCGTCAAGGTGGATGTCACCTATACGCCCAAGGAAGTGGGCACCGACGCGGGCAAGCTGAAGGTGGACTCCAACGACCCGCTGTCCGGCCAGGGATTCATTCCGGTCACCGGACGCGGCATTTTGGGCCCGCGCTGCATCCTGCGGGTGGCTCCGTCCGCCATGAATTTTGGCCTGGTGACCGTGGGCAAATCCGCCGATCGTCCGCTGGTGCTGACCAATGTGGGCGAGACCCTGTGCGATGTCACCGCCGTTGCGGAGACCACCGGCAACGCCGCCTTTAAGTTGCCGTCTCCGCCCGCGCTGCCGATGACCATCAAGCCGGGCGATATCGTCGAGGTTCCGGTCCGCTGCGAACCCGCCCAGGCGGGCGAGCAGAAGGGCAATATTGATGTCACCAGCACCGACGCCACCGAAGCGGTCAAAAAAGTGCCCCTGGTGTGCAACCAGCCCGGCCCCCCGGACTGCAACCTGATCCCCATCCCGTCTCTGGCCAATTTCGGCGTCATCAAGGTGGGGACCTCGAAGGAACTGACCATCAGCGTCCAGAACACCGGCCAGAAGAACTGCGAAATCGTCGGTGCGGATTTGTCACCCAGTTCCGATCCGGAGTTCGTCATCATCGGTCCCAAGCCCAGCCGTTTCAATTCCATTGATCTGGCGACGGGGGCGACCTTCGACATGAAGGTCAAATACACCGCGCCCGCGCCCAAAAGCTCTCGCGGACAGGTGTTGTGGAATGTTTCGACCGGCCGCCTGGCTCAGACCAAGGTGGGCGCCATCACCGATCTGGCCGGAGCCGGCTCCGGTCCGCGTCTGTGCCTGAATCCCAAGACCGCCGATTTCGGCGCCGTCGCCCTGGGCAGCCAGAAGGACGTGACGGTGGAGTTGCTGTCGTGCGGCACCGAAACCCTGCAATTGACCAATGTCTCGATTGGTCCGGGCAGCGACCCCCGCTTCAGCATCGCCGCGCCGCCCAAGGCGTCGTCCATTCCATCGGGACAACGGGATTCCATGGTGCTGCGGTTTGATTCGAAGGCGCCGCAGGGCATGGCGGCCGGCAAAACCCTGGTCAAGTCCAACGACGCCGCCAATCCCAACCAGGAAGTGCCGATGATCGCCCGCGCCGCCGCGCCCTGCGATCTGGTGTGCGAACCCGCCCAGGTGGATTTTGGCAACGTCAATACCGGCCGGTCGGTCAGCCGGTTTGTCACCTGTGAAAACCGCGGCCTGAACGAGCGGCGCATCTCCTCGGTCAAACTCGACGCAGGCGCCCCAGATGTCCTGTTGAGCCACGCTCCCATGCCGGTGACGCTCAAAACGGGTGATTCGCTGCGCATCGAACTGGTGTTTTCACCCACCAAGAAAGGCCCGCAAAAGGCCAACCTGATCGTGGACGCCGCGGGCGGCAAATGCCAGGCGCAGGTTTTCACCGCGCCCGTGCAGGGCACGGGGCAGGATTTCGTTTATCCAACCTGTCTGCCGCCCTCCACCTTCCAGCCGCAGACCAAATGGGAGTGGACCAACCAGGGCGCGCCCAATCCCCGATCGGCGGCTGTGTTCATGACGCCCATGGTGGCCCCGTTGCTCGACACCAACAGCGACGGTTCCGTCAATGAAAGCGACATTCCGGCGGTGTTCTTCTTCACCTATGACAAGGCGAAATTCCTGTCGAAGCTGGGCACCTTCGCCATCACCGAGCCGTTGGAAGGCACCCTGCGCGCCATCCGCGGCGACAATGGCAAAATGATCTGGTCGGCCACCGATCCGGCGTTGCAGTTCCTGTACGCGACTCACCCGGCGGTGGCGGATCTGGATGGCGACGGCCATGTGGAAATCATCGGCGTCAAGTTCACAAAGCTGCCGGGGAAGAAATGCACCCAGCCGCCGCTGAGCGCCTTCCCCGGCGACATGTGCGGCCAGTTCTCGCGCGGCACGCTGCTGGCCTTGACCCATGAAGGCAAACTCAAATGGGAAAGCGACGCCTTCGCGGGCAACGACAACGACGCTGAAAACATGAGCGCGGTGGCGGTCGCCGACCTCGACGCCGACGGCTTCCCCGAGGTCGTCTATTCCAACCACGTGTACGACTACAAGGGACGCCTCAAGTGGGTGGGACAGCGCGGACGCGGCAATGACTCCCATGGCTCCTTTGTGTCCATCGCCGACCTGGATGGCGACGGCTTCCTTGAAGTGGTGGCCGGACAGACCGCGTACAAACATGATGGAACCGTTCTTTGGCACCAGACCCGGGTGGGCGACGGCTACACGGCCATCGCCGACTTCGACAAGGACGGCGTTCCGGAGGTCATCAACCATGGCCTGCCGACCGGTAAGCTGACCATGATGGATGGCAAGACGGGCAACGTGCGCTGGCAGGTGGATCACGGCGGCAACGGTTGCTGCCTGGTGAGCCCGACCATCGCCGATTACAACGGCGACGGCTTCCCCGAGATCGCCATCCCGGGCGGCAGCGACCCCCCCGCGGGCGGCGGCACGGGGGCGGCGGGACAGAACTACATCAACATGTTCGACCGCAACGGAAAGAAGATCTGGCGTTATCCGATCACGGAGACCACCGGCGCCGCGGTGCCCGCCGCTTTCGACTTTGAAGGCGACGGCGCCTACGAAATCATCTATGCCGACGAAGGCGATGTGCATGTGTTGCGCGGCGACGGCACCCGCATCTTCGTCGCCATGCGCGGCAGCGCCACCGGCTCCGATAACCCGGTCATCGTGGATATTGACCGCGACAACCACGCGGACATCCTGCTGGCGATTGACGGCGGCGGTCAGGGTATCCGCGTGTACGCCAACACCAACAACAACTGGGTGTCCACCCGCAGCATCTGGAACCAGCACACCTACCAGGTCACGAACGTGAACGAGAACGGCAGCATCCCGCGGAAGGAGCCGCCGCACTGGCAGTCGTTCAACCTGTTCCGCGGCAACCCGCCCTATTGCTCCAAATAGGGCCCCCGCGGGATCGAATACCCTCTCCAACACCACGCACCGCCCGGCGGATTATCCGCCGGGCGGTGGTCTTCGTGGAACGGGAAATTGGTTTCCGGGATTGTTCCGGCCGCTGTTTCACCCGTGAAATCGTGATGATCCGCCCGGTGCGGAACGCATCATGGGGCGCGCCTACCCTTGCCATTCCAGTTCGCGCTCGATACCCAGGGACTGCAGCAAATCGCCTTGCCGGGCGAGGTGAGGCGGTTTCACATGGGCGTCTGGCGCTCCCCTGGACACCAGCCCGGCGCGATGGGCGGCGTAGGCTCCCGTTCGCAGAATGGCGAGCAGGGGAGGGCCCAAACGCAACGAATCCCGCTTGGCGGCGTATTCCACATTGATCCTCCGCAGTTCGCGCTCGCAGCTTTCCAGCAGATCGCCGGCATGGTTGGAATCCCACGGGGAGGCGGGTTCGAAGGCGAATACGTAGCGCGGGGGTTCGGCCAGCCGCAGCCCCAGGGTGAAGCCGTTGGCGGCCAGCGATTCCTGTTGCAGGGCGGCGGTCATGGCTTCCACCGCCTGGGACTCGGTGATTTTTTCGCCGGTGATATTCAGCACGGCGCCCTTGTGGCGGAAGACAATCTGCGCTGCTCCGCTCCACGGTTCTCCCGCTTCCACCACATCATTGATGTCGTAGCGCGCCAGCCCGTTCGCCGAGGTGATGACGGCGAAATACCGGCGGCCGGGCTCCAGTTCATGGGCCAGGCAGGTGTTGGGAAATTCCGCGTTGGGGTTGGCCAGGCGCTCCTCTTCGGGAATGAACTCCAAAAACGCGCCGTGCAGGGCGATGGGAGCAAATGGGGTTCCAGCGGACATGGGAATGGAAAAGGTCCCTTCGCTGGCGGCGTACCCGTAGTCCATGATCGGCAATGGATCGAACCAGCGGTCAAACTGCTTGAGATAAAAATCCGCCGATCCCCCCGTCCAGCACAGCAGACCGCACAGGCGCGGCCACACTTCGCCGGGGCGGACCACCCCCTGCCGCGCCAGTGACCGCTCCATGGCGGCGGCGGCGGCGGGCGCCTTGCGCAGGCGTTTGGCGAGCAGTTTGCCCAATCCGGTGCGGCCCTGAAACGCCGGGTGATATGTTCCATCGCGCAGGTCGCGGATGAGATCTGGACCGTGCTCCGTCAATTTGTTGCAGATCAGGACGATGGTGGAAGGGTTGATGGCGCCAATCGCCGAAACCTGTTCCTGCAACGACAGCCGCAGCAGGGCGTAGTAGCGGGCGGGATACTCCGGCTCCAGCCAGACCTCCGGCGGGATATGCTGGAAGGGAGCGGTGATCCGGTGCATGGCGCCGGAGGATAACGCCGCGGTGATGGATCCGTAGGGGACGCCGCCTTCCGTCACGCCGTCGCGGGCGGGGGACTGGATGCCCAGCATGCGTCCGCGGGCCACGCCCGGCATGGCTTGCGTCACCTGGCGCATCCACACCTTGCGAACGCGCCGGAATTCATCCAGCGAGGCTTCCGTCACCGGGATCATCTTCGGTGTTCCCGTGGTTCCGGAGGTCCGCGCGAAAAACCGGATGGGCTGGCTGACAATCACCGCGTTTTCGCCGCGGACGGCGCGCTGGATCCAGGGTTCCAGTCCCGCGTAACCGCGCACGGGAACCGCCTTGCGGAAATCATCCGGATTGCGGATGGCGGCGAAACCATGCTCCCGCCCAAAGGCGGTGCTTTCATTCCCGCGTACAATGGCGAGCAATGATTCGGCTTGCGCCCGGGCGGGGTTCTCCACGGCGCGCAACCAGGCTTTCCAGCTTTTTGAAAACAGCAGCCTTCCCCCCGCTGCGATCCAGGGCAAGGGCATGCAGGTGAACAAGCGGTTGATCATGAGTTGGCGCGGGCCGCGCGGGCGATGCGAAGGGCGCAGGTGATCAAGCGCTCGAACTGATCCAGCGGCAGGACGGTCAGGCGATCCGACAAGGCCTCATCGGGCCGATCATGGACCTCGGCGAAAATTCCATGCACCCCGATGGCCGCGGCGGCCCGCGCCAGCGGCAGAACGAACTCCCGCGAGCCGCCCGTGAACACGCCGCCGCTGGACGGGTGCTGCACCGAGTGGGTGGCGTCGAAGATCACTGGAACATTCATGCTCTTCATCACTTCGATGCAGCGGAAATCCACCACCAGATCGCCATGGCCGAATGTGGTTCCCCGTTCGGTCAGCCACACGCGCTGGCAACCCGCCTCGCGCACCTTTTCGACCGCAGGCGCCATGGCCGCGGGGGGCATGAACTGGCCCTTTTTGATGTTGACGATGCGGGCGTGACGGCCCGCCGCCAGCAGCAGATCGGTCTGGCGGCACAGGAAGGCCGGAATCTGTATGATATCCGCCACCGCGCCCACGGCGGCGCAGTCATCGTCGCGGTGGACATCGGTCAGGACCGGCAGTCCGGCGGTTTCCCGCACGCGGGAGAGGATCCGCAGTCCCTCCTTCAGGCCAGGACCCCGGAAGCTGGAAAGGCTGGTGCGATTCGCCTTGTCGTAGGACGCCTTGAAAATCAGCCGCGCGCCCGCGCCATGGGCGATTTCGCGCAGCACGGACGCCATGTGCAGGACATGAGCCTCCGATTCAATCACACAAGGCCCCGCGATGAAGAAAGGATCGCCCGGGGCGCCAATGTCGTGCAACCAGGAAAAATCCATGGGGCGTTCAACCTGTCCGCGGGCCGGATATGCCCGTCAGTACTGGAACATCCGGGAAAAGAGAAGTGAACCAAACTTGGAGAAGATCATCACTGCCTAGTCCGCCGCAATATGATCGCGATCACAATGAACAGGCAATACGTTTTGGGAAAATCGCAAGGTGATTGTCCGTGGCGGACGCCCTCCCTGGCGCGTTTGATGACCAGCGGAGCGATCAGCGCCCCCCGGAACAGGAATCAGACCCGGCGACAGCTTCATGGGGGTCTTGCCGGTGAAATAGGGGGGCCGCCCGCCGGCAGCGGTGAACTGGGCGGCAGGCGGCGCCGGTTTCAGCGGCGGGAAAACCGCCGCCTCGAACCAGGGTTTGCGGGAAAGGCGGCGCTGCGCGCCACGGAAACGGGGGTCAGGCCATATCGCCGCGCATTTGGGGTGTTCCAGGACGGGAGCCGTTGCGGGCACATACGGCATGGGGCTATTTCCGGATGACAATCACGCGGGTGCGCGCCGCAAGATCATGCAGGGCCGTACGCTCGGAAGTCACGAAGGCAACGATGTAGTTGGGTATGCCGGCGCAAAAAAAGTTGAGGAACATCCTCACCCCCGCCCGCACCCACGCCTGCCACGGTTCGATATCCGAACCGTTGGCTTTCACCACCTTGAGTCCAGTGGCCATTTTCCCCAGGGTTTGGCCCCGCATGTGCAAGAAGGCGCCCTCATAAACAAAGGGGATGAACCCCACGATGTAGGCTCTGGGATTGTCGCTGAACCAGTCCAACCCCATCATGGAAAGAAGGATGATCGAGGGAATCACCACCACGGCTCCATCCATGAAAATGGCGCCGGAACGCCTGCCGATGGTCGCCAGTTCGATCCCTGATCCCTCCCCGATCCCCGCCTGGATTTCATGGGTGGCCACGGTCTTGCAGTTGTAGCAATAGGTCTTGCCCGCCAGAGAAACCATCTGGTTCGAGGTGAAGAGCAGGCCGCAGCGAGCGCATTGAATTTGATCGCCGCCGCCGGGCCGGACCCCGGGCTCGACAGATTGCGTGGGTGGTTGCTGCGGATATGGGGATTGCGGCTGAACCGGCGGGGTGAAAAATGGTTTGGACTCCCCGGGAGCCGCTGGCGGAGGAACGGGCCGGGCCGCCGGTTGAGCCGGATTTTCCAGCTTGCGTCCTGTCAGCGCTTCGTAGAACGCCGCCACGGAATCGTAACGCAGGAACATCGCCCCCTTGGTGGCCCGTTCGAATACATCCTGAAAATTGCGGGGCAAATCAGGCCTGCGGTGCGTGATGGAGTCAGGGCTGGTTCCCACGGGCAATCCGCCGGTGCACAATTCATAGAGGATCACGCCCGCGGAATAAATATCCGCACGGTGATCCGCTTTCCCGCCGCTCTGGAGTTGTTCCGGCGCGGCGTATTGGGGCTTGCCCATGGCGGCGCCTTCGCGGGTGAGGGGAGCGCCGCCGTCCGCGAGCGCTCGCGCGACGCCGAAATCCGTCAGCACCACCTGGCCATCGTTGCGGATGATGATGTTGTCCGGCGACAGGTCCCGGTGAATCACGCCGCGGCCATGGGCGAAAGCCAGGGCCTGGCAAATCCCCTGCAGGAATCCAGCGATCTCCCCCGCCTGCAGCGGCGCGCCCTGGCGGGAATCCAGCAGGCGGCGCAGGCTCTGGCCTTCCACCAGGTCCATGGTGAAATAGAGCAGCGGTTCCCGCCCGGTGTTGGCGTGCCCCAAATCATGCACGCGCACGATATTCGGGTGGCGCAAATCCTGCGTCAGCGTGACCTCCCGGATGAAGCGTTCGCGCGCCCGCGGGTTCTGGGTCAACGCCGGCTGCATCAGCTTGAGCGCCACGGGGATATTCCGGACCCGATCAAAGGCGGAATACACCACACCCATGCCGCCCTGGCCGAGTTGATCGCGGATTTCATATCGTCCATCAAAAATTTCGCCGGGATGAAAATCCACGTTCGCCGGATGTTGATCCGCCAGCGTGACCTGGGATGGCCCGGCCGGAGGCGGAGCCCTCATGGACGATTCCGGCGAGGGGCTGAACCCCCACGACTCCACCGGCAACGCCGCACCGCAACGCGCGCAAAATGCGGAGCCGCCGGGATTGGGGTGCTGGCATCGGATGCAAGTGATATCCATCGGATTTGCGGGGAATCGTTGAGCAACGACTATACGGAGAGGGTCACAGCCCAGTCAAACGGTTCATGCGCTTCCCTCCGCTGGCCCCAGGTTTTGGTGAGCGGTTGGGCTTTGTTTTTCATGTACGATGTACGCGGATGCTTTCGTGCAACGGGTTTGCGGAATGCGATAGGAGACCAGGCGCGGTTTTGTGTGTATCCCCGCAAGTTGAAGCCTTCCCAACCTCCAAACCAGGGGGTCAAACTCCCGGATGGCATGCCGGCGGCGGAAAAGAGCCTTGCCACGGGGTGTTTCATCCTGTTCCGTTCCGTCTGGCGGACAGACAGGAAGCAGCCGCCTGCACCGTGGTTGACCCCAGACTCACGGTCCGCCTTGACTTCGGAAGAGGCTCTGGTATGGAAAATACGGTTTACCGTCAACACTGGGGAAGGTATGCGCCGGAAGGCTTGCATCTTTGTTGTTGTTGTGGGCGTCGCCGCCGCGCTGCAGGGTTGCGCCAACGCCTGCATGGATTTGCAGGAAACATACGACGCCTGCTTTGGCCCCAATAAATACAAACTCCCGGCTTTTTCCGGTGAAGGCGCCGACGCCCAGTGCAAATTGTGGAACGACCAGTTTGTCGCTGCTGTCGCGGCCAATCCGAAAATCTGCCCCAATGGAGAACTGCCCCTTTTGCCCACGGCGGTTCCCAACCTCCCGGATGCGGGCGGGGCGGGGGATGGCTTTTTTGGCGGCGGTGGGCAGTCCCTTTCCAGCAGCAAGAAATAACACCAGCCGCCCGGCGTTCTTCGCCGCGGGTTCCTTCGATCTAAGGTTGACTTTCAACTTCTGGAGATTTCCAGAGACGGCGGTATTCGCCCCTGGGGCCGGAACCATCTGGAGCGGGAGCCACAAGCCCCGGTGGTGAATCCGGAACGGACTTCTTGGTTGGGGAGGCGATGCGAGCCCGGTTCACGCCGCGATATAGACAGGCTCCCTGTATGAAACCGGCTCAACCCTTCCGGTATTCGGACTCCACGAAGTTCTTGAAGTCCTGAAGATAGCGCATGGATTCCTTCCGGAAGGCCCCTGGCATGAGCCATCCGAACAACTTCATGAAGCCGCTGAAGCGAAATTCCTGTTCGGATACATAACGGGTTTTTCCGCCGGGGACCTCCTCAAACAGGTTGCGGACGGAATTCCACACCCCTTTAGCCTCGTAGACGCCGCTGAATTCGCGCGGCAAGTCGCGCACGGTAATGGTCTCCACCATTTCCATGCGGCGGCCGTTGGTCAGAAAAACCAGCTGGGATTTGGCGCCCGGTTGGCCTGGGGTTCCGCCGAGAGGGGTAAAACTTTGCAGGCCCTTCATCCACTTTTTCATGTTGTCCGGGTTATCGAACAGCGAGATGACCTTGTCGCGGGGGACATCAATGGTGACTTCAACCTGGTATTTCATGCCGCCTCCAATCATATGTATATGCATGAAAAGAAATAGCGGCCCAGGAAAATTCTTGCAAGGCAATGGGGTGACGGCGCGGCATGATTGGCGGAGGGGGTGGGATTCGAACCCACGGTACGGTTACCCGTACGACGGTTTTCAAGACCGTTGCCTTAAACCGCTCGGCCACCCCTCCGCGCCAAGCCTGTATGCATCAATCCGCTGGGGGACTCAAGAAGACCGTACGTCCGGCGGTCTCCCCCGAAAAATCCCGTTTTGGCGTCCGGATTTCAGAACCAATCCGCTGCTCATGCGTCTAAAACCGGGAGCCCGGCTGGCGCGGACGCCGGAATTTCCGTCCGGGAAACCGGGCTTTACCATTGTTCAACAGGTATTGACGGAAGGCCCGTTTTCGACTACAATGCATCGCCCAATACCTTGCCGGGGGGCAGGGGACAAGTCTAACTCACTGGAGAGTCACTGATGTCCAGCTTTCGTTTCAAGATAGGCGACAAGGCGGTTTACCCGGCCCATGGCGTGGCGGAAGTCACCGGAATCGAGGAAAAGAATATCGGCGGCACCCGCCAGTCATTCTATGTCCTGCGCATCCTCGACAACGGCATGAAGATCATGATCCCCACCGACAGCGCCGGGAACGTGGGCCTGCGCGAGATCATCGGCAAGGAAGAGGTCCGCGAAGTCTACGAGATCCTGCGCGACCGCAAAATCTCGGTCAACAGCCAGACCTGGAATCGCCGCTACCGCGAGTACACCGAGAAGATCAAGACCGGATCGGTCTTTGAAATCGCCGAGGTGCTGCGTGACCTGTATATCCTCAAATTCACCAAGGATTTGTCCTTCGGCGAACGCAAGATGCTGGACACCGCCCGCAGCCTGCTGGTGCGCGAACTGGCCATCGCCAAACACTCCAAGGAAGAAATCATTGAAAAGGAGCTGATCGGCATCTTCCGGTCAGCGGCCAACGCATCCGCCGCGGCCTGATTCTATTTCCGGGATTCTCGACCGCCGTTCGTCACCCGCGAGGGGTGGCGCGCGGCGGTTGTGTTTTCACCGGAGATTCTTCCTGGACAAGCGCAAACCAGGGGCCGGCGGCCGGGAAAGGCCCTTCACTCCGCATGTTGTTGCTGGCGGTGGATGGCGGCCGCTTCCACCTCGGCGATGGCGGTAAGCAAGTATTCGGCGATGATGCGGCGGTCCTGCCATGGTCCGGCGGTCTGGATATCGAAATGAAGGCGGTTGCCGGACGCCACCCAATCCACCCGGCTCCAGCGGTTGAACAGGGTCAGGGTCCCCAGCACCACTGTCAGCATGCCAAACAGTTCAATCAACCAGGACGAGATCGCCGCTGGCGTCCGCGTCACCATGGCGTGAGCGGTGATGTGGCGGATTTTCCAGCCGCCCGCCGCCGCGGAATCGGGCCAGGTCAGCAGCGGCGCGGACGAAGACGATCCATCGTGCGCAATGGGTTGGATCAGCAACCGCCCGCCATCGAATTGGGCGCGCACCTCCAGCGCGCCATTGGCGCCCCGGCCCACGCCATCGGTCAGACCCAGTTCCACCGGCCGCCCCGAGGGTGTTTCAACCATGACCATTCCGCGCCATCCCTTCCATTGCCAGAACTCGCCTTCAATGGCGTTGGCCTTTCCCGGACCCAGAACCAGCGGAGTCTGCCCATGGGACGAGTTCCACAACACGCGCAACTGCGTGAGCGAGCCGGAAGCGGCGGTCACCGGCGTGACATCCTCCCGCCGGGCTTGCAGTCCGCGCGCCAGCCGCGTGGGGAAATCCCCCTCCCAAGGAATGGTCCATGAAGTCCGGGTGGCGGTGTAGGCCGCGGAGGTCAGGAAGTACGTCTGGGGTTGAGCGGATTCCTCTCCCGTAACCGGTGACCAGATGCGCGTCTGCACTGATCCCGCGCGGGAAGAGGTCAGATTTTTCAGCGGCTGGCCCGGGTGAAGCAAATCAATCATCTCTTCGGTCAGGGGGCGGGAGCCGATATACCAGGCCGCGCACGACCAGATGAGCACCGATGCGGACAGCGCGGCGCTGGCGCGGATCAGTCCGGGGTGCCAGCCTTTTTCCGACCAGTGAACCTGGGTGTTTCCACCAAACTCCCCTTGGGAATAGCCCAAAAAATGCAACGCCCCGCGCATGCGCTCCCCGGGTTCGCGCAATTCGATGACCACGGTGTCCCGCGCTGTCGTGAAACCCTCCGCGGACTCGCCCGCCTGTCCGCGCGCGCGCCAATGCAACAAGCCTTGAGCCGCCGCCCCCAGCAGGTTGACCTGCGCCACGCACAATAGCACCAGCGTGAGTTTGCCAAATTCCCCCACCGGCCCGGTCGGATCTTCCGCCAGCGTGAGCCAGGCCAGGATGATCGCGGCCAGGATGGCGGGCAGGGGGTGAAGCAGAATCCGGATCATGGGGCCGCCAGCACTCCCAGCGCGGTGAATCCAGCCATCGCCGAGGCGCCGGCGGGCAACCATCCATACCGGTAGCGCGGATCCAGAAAGGCGAAGACCGGCGTCCAGGCCACGCAGGCCAGGGGAAGCGCGCGCAGGCGCATGGAGGGAACCTCCGCCAGGAAAGGCAGTTGACCGCGCACTTCGCCGCCCAGCAGCAGCGCCGCCGCAAGCAGCAGGAGCAACGCCGCCCAGCGTTGCATGCGGGCGTTGTTCAGCCGGAGCCAGCGCAGGTGTTCTTCCGCGGGGTTTTGTTGCGAAGAGTCCTGGGGAGCCAGGGCCGAGAAAAACGCCAGCATTCCCTCATTGGAGCCGGCCCGCCAGGCCATGGTGACGCGCCGGCTGATCCACCCGATTTCCAGCGCGCAGCAGGTAAAGCAGACCCCGGCGCCCAGCGTCAGCGAGGCGGACAACAACGCCCCATTTCCATCCAGGTCCGGCCAGGGATTCGCCGCCAGCCCAGGGATCAGAAAACAGGCCGCCGCCACCGCCATCACGCCAGTCAGGGTGGCGTCTTCCTGCAGGCGGCGTTTGAGCAACAACCAAGCCACTCCCGCCGCCAGGGTCGCGGTCAGCAGGCGATCATGGGCGGTGAATAATGGGACGCCGCCCGCGATCAATCCGCGGACGATCATCACCAATCCATGAGCGATGATGCAAATGCGATGAATCCACGAGGCCCGGTCCTTGTGATCGGCGGAACGGGTGATCATGGCCTGCAGCGACAGGCCAAAAACCACCACATAGCCCAGGATCAGGGCGGACCACAGGCGCAACTCCACGCCCAGCACCGCGGAAATATCGTCTGGATTCATGGCTGAACCGGAAGGGCGGGCTGCTTGACAGCAACGGGACATCCCGTAGATTGGCAAACCGCGCGGGAATCTAAAGCAGGCCCTGGCGCCGCGCAAATCAACCCGTCCAGGGCGGCGGCGGTTATGTCAACGGATTTCAATCAGTTTCGCGGCACCTCCACTTATATTGTCAATGAAGCCCTGCGCAACGCCGTCAATGTGGCGATCGCCCTGCAGCGTCCGCTGCTCATCAAGGGCGAGCCTGGCACCGGAAAGACCCTGCTGGCGTACAACGTGGCGTCGGCGCTCAACAAGCCCCTGATCACCTGGAACATCAAGTCCACCACCCGCGCGCAGGATGGCCTGTATCTCTATGACACCGTGCAGCGCCTCAACGACAGCCGGTTCGGCGGCGGCGATGTGGGCGACATCGAGCATTATATCAAGCTTGGTCCGCTGGGCCGCGCCTTCGACGCCGTCGATCAGCATGTGGTGCTGATCGACGAGATTGACAAGGCCGATCTGGAGTTTCCCAACGACCTGTTGCACGAACTCGACATGATGTCGTTCACCATTCTGGAGACCCGGCGGGTGGTGAAGGCGAAACACCGGCCGATTGTCATCATCACTTCCAACAATGAAAAGGAACTGCCGGACGCCTTCCTGCGCCGCTGCATTTTCCATTTCATCGAATTTCCAACCCAGCAACTGATGGAGGAGATCGTCCGCGTCCACCATCCGGACCTGGAAGAGGCCCTGATGAAGCAGGTGCTGCTGAAATTTTACTGGCTGCGTTCCCTCGATGAACTGCGCAAGCGCCCCTCGACCAGCGAGTTGGTGGACTGGATCACCGCCCTGCTGCGCTCGGGCATGGACGCCGCCGCGTTGGAGAAGGAATTTCCGCACCTGGGTTCCCTGCTGAAGAAGGAGCAGGATTTGCTGCTGGTCGAGCATCACCTGCGGCGCGGCGCCCGCGTTCCAGGCTTCCGGTCCTGATGGATGCGCCCGGCGATCTCCGGTGCGAACGCTGCGGCGCCATATTCCATTGCGGCGCGGCGGCGGGAGACGCGCGGTGCTGGTGTTTTGAACTGCCGCCCGTATTGCCGGCCCCGCCGGGGACCCGGTGCTTGTGCCCTGCCTGCCTGCGTGAGGAAATCGCCCGCCAGGGCTCCGCCGCTCCCGATCCGCTTTCCAGAAAATAAACCGGGACCTGCCCCCCCGCCCAACTCCGGCGAATCCCGTTTGCTCTGCATAACCGGGGTACGGGGAGGGGCCGCCTCCGGCATGGACGCGGCAAGCGGAAACCTGATAGGCACGGCCCATGTCCGCGGGAGACCTCCAGCCGCTCAAGCCACGGCGTCCGCCCAGGCCGGGAAGTTCTGTTCCGCCGCCAGCGGATGCCCCGCCGCCGCTGAAATGGGCGGGCGGCAAACGCTGGCTGATTCCCGAACTGACCAAACTGTGGGAACCATATTCCCGCCACCGCCTGGTGGAGCCTTTCTGCGGCGGATTGGGGGTGGCGCTGTCATTGCGTCCGGAGCGCCTGCTCGCCAATGACATCAATCCGCACCTGATCCACTTCTACCGCAGCCTGCAGAAGGGGTTGAAGATATCCTTCGCCATGGAGAACGACGCGGAACTGTTCTATCGCCACCGCGATCGGTTCAACGCATTGATCGCCCAGGGGAAATCTGATTCGGGCGAGGCGGCGGGCCTGTTCTATTACCTGAACCGGACCGGCTACAACGGGCTGTGCCGTTTCAACAGCAAAGGCGTCTTCAATGTGCCTTTCGGCCAGTACAAAACCATCAATTACCAGCGGGATTTCAGCGCCTACAAAGCGGTGTTGAAGCACTGGGAATTCACCTGCGGACAGTTTGATTCGATGGAGATTAACGGGCAGGATTTTGTCTACGCCGATCCGCCCTATGACGTGCCGTTCACCTCCTATTCCAGCAAGATGTTTCTGTGGGAGGATCAGGTCCGTCTGGCCGAATGGCTGGCGCGGCTGACCTGCCCGGTGGCGGCGTCCAACCAGGCGACGGAGCGGATTATTCTACTCTACCGGAAGCTTGGTTTCCACATCAGAACCCTGCAGGCGCCGCGCCGCATCAACTCCACCGGCGATCGCACCCCCGCCCGCGAAATACTGGCCGTGAGGAACCTGTGAACCACCGCGTCCGCGACACCAAAACCGGCCAGGTAATGGAGGCCATGGTCCACCAGGCGCTGCAGATGGGCGGCTACTGGATGCAAACCCAACTCGATGTGGGTTGCCGTCCGGGCGGCAAGCGCCACAAGGTGGATGCGCTGGCTTCCTCGCCGCGGAGCGGCCAGTTCCTGGTGTCGCTGAAATGGCAACAAACCCCGGGCACGGTGGAACAGAAGATACCCTTCGAGGTGATTTCGCTGATCAAGGCGCTGAATGATCACCCGGAATATGCGCGGGCCTACCTGGTGCTGGGCGGAGAAGGCTGGACGCTGCGCGACTTCTTCACCGGCGGCGGACTGACGCCCTATCTTCACGGCGGCGAGCGGGTGCGCATCATCACGCTGGAGCAGTTCATCATGCGCGCCAACCGCCACGAGCTTTGAGAGGTGGTCCCGCCTCCCGCTGTCCGGCGGAAGGACTGGCGTTGACGCGGAGCGGATGCCGATCGCCCCCGCGCGATCCGGCGCGTTCATTCATGCGGCCGGCAAGGCCGGTGTGATTGGAACTTCAGGCGCCGCCATGGTATGCCTTTTCCGGGTCACGCAGGGAGTGAGGCAATCATGGGTTTGAATCGCCGATGGCCTTTGTTGGCGCTGTTGTTGGCCCTTAGCTCCTGCCAGGGTTCAAAGCCTCCGCCAACTGGACCCGGCGGCATTGTCAACGATTTTGGCGCCACGGGTGACGCCGGGCCGTCTCCGGCGGCAGCCCCCGGCGGAGGAAAAACCCACGACGCCGCCGATGACAGTGAAAGCGCCGATGGCGGCGCGGGCTTGGCCAACGACGCCGGGCCTGCCGCTCCCAACGCCGACGCCCAAGCCGGGGATAGCGCCCGGCCGCCGGACGCCGGGGAGCCCGCTGGTTGTCCGGAACGCGATGGCGCTCCCGCGACCGGAGTCTCCATCGCCGGGGAGTATTACCTGGCAGGCACGCTGATCGCCCAGGGCGAATTGGAGAAAAAACTCAGCCCGGAGCGGCATATCTCCCTGTTTGAGTTTGAAGTCCGCCTGTTTCAGGACAAGCCATTTGGCGGCGGCAAGGTCATGCTGGCCGGCGCGCTGGATGATCGTTTCCGCGATGCGCAAAGGGATGTCGAGTTCTCAGCCGTTCCAGTGGCCGAAGACGGTTCGTTCACCCTGGAACTCCCGGGCGTGAGCATCTCACCCGATGGACCGTTCCAGTTGATGAAAACCGAGGTGCTGGCCAACCTGACCATCACCGGCGTGATCCGGGGAGAGGACTGTCTCAACGGCAAGATCACCGTGGATATCCCCACGCCGGACTACCGCGATGAAGGGTTGAAGGGGCTCAAGGCGCAGTGGAAGGGTTCGTTTTACGCCTCGCTGCGCCAGCGCCTCACCCTGGCGGATAAAGATCGCGGCATGTGCGACGGCTGCTCCGTTCCCGACGCCGACGCCGGCGCCGCCGATTAGCGGCGCCCGCACGCTGTTCCGCCCCGCAGCAGCTTCAAACCCGGCTCAGCGCGGTCTCCCATCGCCATGGCGTTTTCTCCGCGGCGCGTTGCGCCGGGGAGCCGGAACCTTTTCCCCCGCCCTTGCCGGCGGTTTCATCGCACATGGTTTGATGTTTTTGACAATGGCGCCCGCGCCATTTTTTTGGGATGCCCAGCGCCCGGCTATACCCTTGGCCCCATGAGCGGGATGCAACATCTCTCATCTACCACGCCCGGCTGCGCACCCTCGCCTGAACGCGATGCGCGCTATCAGCGTTGCCCCAACTGCAACCGTCCCAACGATGTATCCACCTGCGCGGAAGGCCAGAAGATCACCTGCCGCGAGTGCGGGGTCCGTTTTTCGGTGGATTCCGCCACCGCCGCGCGCACGCCCACCCCGCCGCCCGACCTGCTGCGCAGTCCGCATACCGCCAAACTGCCAGCGTTCCGCATATCCGGATACCGCATCAAGGGCGTGATCGGGCAGGGCGGCATGGGGGTGATTTACCTGGCGGAGCAGGAATCCCTCTCCCGCGATGTCGCCATCAAGGTGCTGGCGGAAAAATGGGCCGGGCAGGAGGTCATTCTGCAGCGTTTTCACCGCGAGGCGGCGGCGCTGGCCAACCTGCGGCACCCCAACATCATCACCATCATTGACAAGGGCGAGTCCATGGGCCAGCCCTGGTTCGTGATGGAATACATCAAAGGCAAGAGCCTGCGCGATCTGATTGATCGCGGGCCGCTCAACCTGACCGACTGGGAATCCATCATCATCCAGATTTGCCGGTCGCTGGAGCACGCCCACGCCCACGCCGTGGTGCACCGGGACATCAAACCGGAAAATATTCTCATTGATCATATGGGCAATGTGAAACTGGCCGACTTCGGTCTTGCGGCCTTGGTGGACCCCCAGCGTGCGACCGACAACATGACGCGCAGCCAGGTCGCCATGGGCACCTTCAATTACATGGCTCCGGAGCAGCGCCGCAACGCCAAGACCGTGGACCGCCGCGCCGATGTCTACTCACTGGGTGTGGTCATGTACGAAATGTTGACCGGTTTTCTGCCAGAGCGGGAATACCGGCCTCCTTCCACCGTCAATCCGCAGGTTCCGCCCGCGATTGACGACGTGATCGCCCGCTGCCTCGCCACCGATCCGGACGGACGCTTTGAAACCGCCCAGAAACTCAAGGAAGCTGTCCGCGCCGCCTGCTCCCGGCTGAAAATCTCCGGCGTTCCACGCTCCAACCCGGAAGCTCCCGGAACGCCCCCAGCCGAGGCGCGCCCGGAAATCCGGCGGCGGCTCAATGGCCGGCGCTCCCGGCCCATCATGGCGGAGCGGCGGGTGCAGGCCGCCGTGCTGGCCACCGCCGTGCTGATGACCTTTTCCACTATCGTCTTGCTGCTCGTCCGGGCGGTCTGATCCCCCGGCCAATCCCTCGCATTTCTCCCGTCCGGATTGTCCGCGCCGGCGCTGGACAATCCGCGCCAGCAGGGTGGTTTTCCGCGCAAACGGACGCTCAAAACCGCGGGATTGCGCTTGCCTCCCCCAGAGTATTTGATTTAACCTGCTCTTTTATTATGGAGATCATCCTCTCCAGGATTGCATAATGCTCGATAGCGGCGGCGCCATTCAGGGCCAGAAGTTCGGCAAATACATGCTCATCGATCGCATCGCGGTCGGCGGGATGGCCGAGATATTTCTGGCGCGCCAGGAAGGTATTGATGGTTTCGAGCGCCCTGCCGTCATCAAGCGCATCCGCCCGCATCTCTCGAACCAGCCGGGCTTCATCAAGATGTTCCTGAATGAAGCCAAGATCGCCGCCCAGCTCAACCACCCCAACGTCTGCCAGATTTACGATTTGGGCCGCATCGGCGACTCCTATTTCCTCTCCATGGAGTTCATCCATGGCCGGGACATGAGCCGCATCATTCCCAAGGCCAAGAAGAAAAATATTCCCTTTCCCATGGAGTACGCCCTGCGCATCGCCGAGGAGGTTTGCCAGGGACTCCACCACGCCCACAGCAAAACCGACGCCTATGGCAATCCGCTCAATATCGTTCACCGCGATGTTTCCCCGGAAAACGTGCAGGTGTCGTTTGACGGCCATGTGAAGATGCTCGATTTCGGCATCGCCAAGGCCCAGGGTTCCCTGTCGGAAACCAAGGCGGGAGAGATCAAGGGCAAGCTCTCCTACCTGTCGCCGGAACAGTGCAAGGGCCTGGCGCTGGACCACCGCAGCGACGTGTTTGGCGTGGGCGCCATGCTCTATGAATGGCTGACCGGCTACAAGCTGTTCAAGGGAGAAAGCGATCTCGAGGTCATCAACAACATCATTGACGGGAAGATTTACCCGCCCAGCTATTTCAAGGCGTCCATCCCCGAGCCGGTGGAGCGAATCGCCATGAAATCGCTGGAGAAGGACCGGGAGAAACGCTACCAGTCCGCGTGGGAGATGCACCAGGAAATTGAGGCGTTCCTCAAGAGCCACACCTTCTATCCCACCAATATGCATCTCTCCAACTTCATGAAACAGCTTTTCAAGGATGAACTGGAGAAGGAGCAGAAACGCTACGCCGAACTGACCGAGGCCGCGCGCCGGCTGGGGCGTAACAGCGTGGTGGACATGGAGGCCGTGCCGGACGACAACTCGTCGCACCAGACGGACACCTTTCCCGCGCGGCGGGAAGGATCCCGCCCAGGGGGAGGATCGGAAACTCCCCAGAACCGGCAGGTGCATCTGTCCGGCACGATAGACGGCGGTGGGGGCAAACTGCTCAAGCTGGCCATCACCAACGCGGAGTTCGACAAGTTGAAGGCGATGGCGGAGAAGAACAACACCAAGGTCACCGAACTGGTGAAGGATATTCTGCGTCATTACCTGAAGTACCAGTGAATCTGCGGCGCGGGAGTTGGGCGGCGGTTTCCCGGCAATCCGCCGGATTTGCGGAATCCGGCGTCTTTGCGTTGCATCACATGCGGAAGAAATCAGCCGTCAATGGTGAATTGGTCCATCCTTGCGTATCAGGATGTATCCCCCCACTCGCGGAACATGGCCGGTGTCTTTCCGGCGCCCCCGAAACGCCATTTTCTTCCAGCCAGCCTCTTGACCCTGCGGAAACGCACCCCATATACTATTGCATTCCAATGCCTGCCTTGGGTTTACTGGCGAGAGTGAGCGGAAGCAGGCTGTAACCGGATCAACCCGATGGATTCAGATCGTCCCATGAGCAATCCGGATAAAAAAAAGCCCGTCAGTATTGAGCAAGCCATGGCCGAGGCCCTGGCCAGCGTCGAACGTATCGAACGCGAAAGTTCAGGCGAACAGGAAGGCGTTGATCTTGACATTGGCGCGGAAACTGAAAATCATGCCGCCGAACTGAAAAAACTCCGCGAAGAGATTGACGCCCTGCGCCGCCAGTCCGACGAGGCCCAGGAAAAGATGCTGCGGGTGGCTGCTGAATACGACAACTACCGCAAACGCATGATCAAGGAACGCTCCGAGATCATGAAATACGCAGGCGAAGGTCTGCTGCGTGAACTGCTGCCCTCTCTCGATAACCTGAAGCGGGCCCTGCAGTTTGCTCCGTCGGGGGATGAAAGCAAGGAGTTTGTCAAGGGTATCGTCATGGTGTCCCGCATGGTGCATGAGGCCATCGCCCGGTTTGGCGCGGAAGGGTTCGAATCCAAGGGGAAACCCTTCAACCCCGAGCGGCACGAGGCGCTGCAACATGTGTTTTCCGCCGATGTTCCGGCGGGGGCCATCATCGAGGAAATGGAGTCCGGTTATTTGTTCAAGGATCGTTTGCTGAGACCGGCCAAGGTGCTGGTGTCCCGCGGGCCGGCCCCGGCGCCGAAACCGGCGGATCCGCCGGTGGCGGAAGCGCCGCCGGCCGCTGAACACCGTCCATCTGGCGGGGCGGACAGCGTGGAATCGCCCGGCAAACCGGCGTCCGGCTCCATGGCCGCTGGACCGGCCAGGCCCGCCACGGCTCCCGCGCAAGAGGTTGAGCAAACCGTGGCCGCGCCGGAGCCGGCGGCGGAGGGCAAGCCTGCCGCGGAAGCAGCGGCGGGGTCCGGCATGGAAAATCCGGGGGGAGAGAACGGGCCAAAGGCGCCATGGGAAGAGGCGCCGGGGGTTTCTGAAATAGCAAGGTCTGGGGGCGCCGGGGAAAGCGGCGGGGATGGTGATGGCGCGGATAGCGAGACTTCGACAAAGGATGCCAAATAAAGTACAGAAACAGGGGGCGCGGCGCTAAATCCACGGCGTGTCCGCGAAGCGGGAGCGTTTATGAGCAAAGTCATCGGAATAGACCTGGGCACGACGAACTCGTGCGTTGCGGTCATGGAAGGGGCGGAGCCCGTGGTATTGCCCAATTCCGAGGGCAACCGCACGACCCCGAGCATGGTCGGTTTTTCGGAATCCGGCGAGCGGCTGGTGGGTCAGGTGGCCAAGCGTCAGGCGGTCACGAATCCGGAGAATTCGATCTACTCCGTCAAGCGCCTGATGGGCCGGAAATACGAATCCGACGAGGTGTCCGAGTTCAAGTTGCACGCGCCCTACACCATTGTCCGGGCGGAAAACGGCGACGCCTGGGTGCAGGTGCGCGGCAAGGCATACTCCCCCGCGGAAGTCTCCGCGATGATCCTGACCAAGATGAAGCAGACCGCGGAAGACTACCTGGGCGAGGAAGTCACCGAGGCGGTCATCACGGTCCCCGCCTACTTCAACGACGCCCAGCGCCAAGCCACCAAGGACGCTGGCGCGGTGGCCGGACTGACGGTCCTGCGCATCATCAACGAGCCCACGGCGGCGGCGCTCGCCTACGGCCTGGACAAGAAGGATCAGCACCAGATTGTCGCGGTTTACGACCTTGGCGGCGGCACCTTCGATATTTCGGTCCTGGAACTGCACAACGGCGTATTCGAGGTCCGCTCGACCAGCGGCGACACCTACCTGGGCGGCGATGACTTCGACCTGCGCCTGATTGATCATCTGGCGGACGAATTTCTGCGCGAGAACAACATTGACCTGCGCAACGATCGCATGGCCCTGCAACGCCTGAAGGAGGCCGCGGAAAAGGCCAAGCACGAATTGTCTTCTTCCATGGAGACGGAGGTCACGCTGCCTTTCATCACGGCGGACGAAACCGGTCCCAAGCACCTGAACGTGGCGATCACCCGCGCCCAGTTCGAGCAGATGGTCTCGGACCTGGTCGAGCGCACGATTGAGCCCTGCAAGGCGGCGCTTTCCGATGCGGGCCTGACTGTCGAACAGATTGATAATGTCATCCTGGTCGGCGGCATGACCCGCATGCCGCGCGTGCAGGAGCGCGTCGCCCAGTTTTTCAAAAAGCAGCCCAACAAGACCGTGAACCCGGACGAAGTGGTGGCGGTCGGCGCGGGCATTCAGGGTGCGGTGCTCAAGGGCGAAGTGAAGGACGTGCTGCTGCTGGACGTGACCCCGCTCTCCCTCGGCGTGGAAACCGCCGGCGGAGTGTTCACGCGCATCATCGAACGTAACACCACGATTCCCACCCGCAAGAGCATGGTCTTCTCGACGGCGACCGACAACCAGTCGTTCGTGTCGGTGCATGTCCTGCAGGGCGAGCGCGAGATGACGGCGGACAACATGAGCCTGGCCAAATTTGATCTGGTGGGCATTCCGCCGGCGCCGCGCGGCATGCCGCAGATCGAGGTGTCCTTCGATATTGACTCCAATGGCATCGTCAACGTCAGCGCCAAGGATCTGGGCACCAAGAAAGAGCAGAAGATACGCATCACCGCCCAGAGCGGTCTGAGCAAGAACCAGATCGAGCAGATGATCTCGGATTCGCAGAAATACGCCGACGACGACCGCCGCAAGAGGGAAGCGGCGGATCTGCGGAACTCGGCCCATGCGCTGGTGTATACCACCGAGAAATCGCTGGAAGAATACGGCGGCATGGTGTCGGAGGACATCCGCCAGCAGATTTCTTCCGAACTGGAACGGATGAAAACCCTGCTCGACGATCCCAACGCCGCCCTCAACGATCTGAAGGACGCGGTCGCCGCGCTGGAAGGCGTCGCCCACAAGATCGCCGAAGCGGTCTACTCCCAGGCCTGATTTCTTCCTCCAAACGCTTGACCGGAATACCCCGCGCTGCTATACCGCGCGAGCTTTTCGGGAGCCTTCCCCGCCTGTCAGGAGGCGCTAGCTCAGCCGGTAGAGCAACGGTCTTTTAAGCCGTGGGTCCTGGGTTCGACTCCCAGGCGCCTCACCACTTACGCGACCCCATCGTCTAGAGGCCCAGGACATCGGCCTTTCACGCCGGTAACGCGGGTTCGAATCCCGCTGGGGTCGCCATTTTTTTGTCTGGAACCCGGAATAAACCCGGTTCAGACGTCCAGCGGAAGGCCCTTCTCCAGCAACCTTTCCCACCGTTCGGCCACGGCCGGAGAGGGGTGGGCTTCAGCCGCCCGCCGCAGCAGGCGCCGGTGACCCTCAACCCGTCCGCGTTCCAGGGCGGCGCGGATTTCCCCCGCCAGCATTTCCGCCGAAAGCTCCTCGACGATCCCCGGCAGCCCGTGGGCGGCGAAAAGTTCCGCCACGCCGCAGCGCGAACTGATCACGGCCGGAACGCCGCACGCCAGCGCTTCCAGCGGGGCGTTGCCGAAGGCCTCGTAACGGGAAGGCAGCACCAGCACATCCGCGGCTTGCAGGAGTTCCAACATGCCGGTGCGTTCGCCGGCGCGAACCGTGCGCAGGCCATGCAGGGATACTTTGCGCTGGCGGGAGGCGGTCAATCCGGCGGTGATCAGCACCGGGCGGGGCGACAACAAACGCAGCGCGTCCGCGAGCAGATCCAGGCCCTTGCGGATCGGGTCGCCGCCCACAAACAGCGCCACCGGTTCCCGATCGGAAACCCCCAGGATACCGCGGACGCGGGCGCGTTCTTCCTTGTCAGGCGGGACAAAACGCAGGGAGTCCACGCCATTGGGTATGACGGCGATGCGGCTGGCGGGAACGCCAGCGTCTTCCAGTTCGCGCGCGCCGCGCCTGGACAACGCCGCCACGCCGCGCAGGCGCGGATGGTTCAGGATATCCTCTTCCAGGCGGGCGATGGCCTCGTCGCGGGCTTTCCAGGGTGAACCACAGGCGTGGATATTCTCCCGGTGCAGGCCGCCGCCCGCGCGAAACCAATGGGCGCCGGGAACGCGGGAAAAGCTGACGGCGATGGCTTCCGGCATCCTCGCCAGTTGATCCTCCAGCCGTTTCTGCAAGGGAATCTGTTTCAACCGATCCCGCCAGCGTGTCTTTCCGGCCCAGGCTGGCGCCCCGGCGGCGATGTGTCCGGCCAGGATGATCACTTCGTGTCCGCGGACGTGCAGGCCGTGGGCCAATTCCCACGCCTTTCCTTCGACGCCGCCGGCGGGCTGGAAGCGCCGGACCACCAGGATGATCTTCATTCCGTATCTGGCCCGCCCTTGCGCAGCCAATGGTATTTCCAGCGGGTTTCCGCGGCCGCCAGCCGCGCGTAGGAAAAACCGTCGGCGCCGGAGAGAACCCACCCGTCCGCCAGCAGGACCTTGAAATACTTCCAGGCGGGGCGCAGCCATTCATCGGCGGCGGTGGCGCGCTGGCCCCGGTTGCGCATGGCCATGGCGGACAGCCGGGCATAGCGCATGGCGCGTTTTTCGTATTCTACCCAGTCGCCGAAACTGTGGTGCAGCACTGGATGGCGGAAAGCGTTCACCGGCCCGTCAGTCAGCAGGCGATCATGGGGCTCATGGCTGGTGTCGTAAAGCGCGGAGCCGCGCCGGAAAAGGCGGACATGATACTCCCGCCGCCAGCGGCGCAAGACGGTTCCGTTCCGGAGGGTGACGAAGGCGATGCGCCACGCCGGCGCGGCGGCGAGATCGGTTCGCGCGATTTCCGCCGCCAACTCCGGGCTGAGTTCCTCATCCGCGTCGAGGTTCAGCACATAATCGCCCCGGCAGCATTCGAGACCGGCCTGTTTCTGGCGGTTGGTTCCATCGTAAGGGCGGCGGATGACGCGCGCCCCGGCCTCTTCCAGCAGGCGGAGGGTGCCGTCGCTGGAGCCGCCGTCCACCGCCACGATTTCGTCCGCCACGCCGCGAACCGATTGCAGCGCCCGCCCGATGCGGCGTTCTTCGTTCTGGCAGATGATGAGCAGGGACAGCCTCATCGCAGCCGCTCCGCCAGTTGGGTGGATGAATGGGTCTTGGCGTCGCCCGCGATCACGATGCGCGCGCCGATCTCCGCGATCACCTGGCGTTCGGGGAGTTGTTCCGGCGTGTAATCCGTTCCCTTGATCACCACATGGGGGCGCAGCAGGCGGATGATGCCGGCGGCGGTATCTTCCGCGAACCAGGTGACATGGCTGACGCAGCGCAACCCCGCCAGCACCTCCATGCGTTCGGCGAGAGGGTGAACGGGCCTGCCCGGTCCCTTGGAGCGGCGCACCGACTCATCGCTGTTGACGGCGAGAATAAGCACGTCCGCGTGGCGCGCTCCTTCTTCCAGGCAACGGATATGCCCCACGTGCAGGATGTCGAAACAGCCGTTGGCGAGCCCGATGGTTTGTCCCTGCTGGCGTAGCGCGGCGAGGAGATTCGCCAGTTCCTCCGGCGGCTGGATGCGCGGGATATTTGCGGAAAGCTGACTCATGCGGTTGTTGGTGCTCCCCTCACCGGCGCAGGCGGCCCGGGGACCGGGAACTCCGCGAAATGACGGAAATCTTCCACAAACATCCTTTCAAACAGGTCTGGCGCCGTCTTCCGGACGCCAGAGCACCGTGCCGGGACGTTGCACCGCGCGTGAGGTGATCTCCGCCGCGAAACGCAGGGCCTCGCGCAGCGGCGCGCCAGCCACGCGCGCGCTGAAAGCCGCCGCCAGGGCCACATCGCCGGCGCCCACATCGCTCACCGCCCGGACGGGATGGGTTTCCATGTGTTCCGTCTCTTCCCGCGCGTGAATGATGGCGAAGCCGCGCGCGCCCAGCGTGACCACGATCTCCTCCGGTCCGGCGGGGCGGCGGACACGGCGTCGCAATCGCCCCTGGCCGTCCCAGATGGATTCGCCGGTCAGCTTCCGCCATTCGTTTTCATTGGGCATGATGAGAGTGCAGGGCGGGTAGGCGCCCAGGTGATGGCGGCTGTCCACCGCAACTGGAACGCCGCGATCCATCAGTTCGCCGCACAGGTTGATCCAGCGCTCCGGCGGCGCGCCGGGAGGGTGGTGATCCACCACGATGCAGGCGGCGGGAGTTCCGGGAAGGATGGCGGACCAGTCGAGCGGTCCCACGGAAATTTGTTCCGGGCGTTCATCACGGCGTTCCATCACACGGATTGCTTTCGAGGCGGCGTCCACCCCCACCACACGCCGGGCTGTCCACGGCGGTTGCGGCGGTTCGTCCGTGTAAAGCAGTTCCACGCCATCCAGTTCGAGCAGGCGGACCAGTTCCGCGCCGGGCCCGCCAGGGGGCGGACACACGAACCAGGTACGTACGCCCAGCAAGGCCAGTTGCTGGGCCACATGGGCGGCGGCGCCCGGCGCGGCTGCGGGCATATCCGCCAGTTCGCGCGCGGCGTCCGGCGTGGGGGTCCA
This sequence comes from Myxococcota bacterium, assembly GCA_022072125.1. Taxonomy (GTDB): domain Bacteria; phylum Myxococcota; class JAJVIH01; order JAJVIH01; family JAJVIH01; genus JAJVIH01. The sequence continues at coordinate 339,107 of JAJVIH010000016.1, forward strand.
GATATCCAGCATCGGCGTGCCCGTGATCAACCAGGGCTGGCCGCTTTGGCTCGCGATCGCCTTCAACCAGTCTTGCAAGCCGCCGTTCATGAGGGAAGTTCCGTGTCCGGCTTCACTTTCCAGCGCCGGTGCAACCATAACCACTGGTCCGGGTGTTGTCGAACGATGGACTCGATAACCTGGGCGAACAGCGCGGTGTTGGCGGCGACAAAACGAGCCCGATCCTGGCTTTCCACCAGTTGCAGGGCGGGCATCACCACGGCGCGGTAGCGTCCCGGGGCTTCATACAGGCAATAGGCGGGCAGCACCGGCGCGCCGGTCATCCACGCCAGACGTGCGAGTCCGCTGCTGGTGGCGGCGGGCCGGCCGAAAAAGGGAGTGATTACGCCGTCTCTGCCGGGCGCGTGCTGGTCGAGGATATACCCCACGGCTTCATTGCGTTTGAGGGCCGCCGTCAGTTCGCGGGCCGCCTGGCCGCCCCGCGACACCAGCCGGAGACCGAAGCGGGCGCGGGTTTCCATCCAGAAGCGATCCACGGCGGCTGATTTCAGGCGGCGGGTGACAATGGTCAGCGGCGAGCCGCGCGCGGCCTGGGCGCAGCAAAACAGATCCCAATGGCCGATGTGCAGGGTCAGCACCAGCACGCCGCGTCCGAGCGCGCGCGCGTTTTCGTAATGCTCCAGCCCTTCCGTCGCGACAAGATCGGTGATTTGCCCGCGATCCATGGTGGAAAGTTTGAGCATGGTGAAGGCCGATCGGGCGGTGTTACGGATGCATTCCCTGGCGATGGCGTTTGTTTGTTCACTGTCCAGGTTTTCGCCAAAGGCCTCGCGCAACTGGCGTTTCACCAGCCCGCGCCGGATGGGGACAAGGTAAAACCACGCCCAGCCGATGATTTCGCCGATCTTTTCCGCGCTGGACCAGGGGAGCAGGGCCAAAACCCGCGCCGTCAATTCAAGGAGGAGCCGCATGGAATCCGGAGAAGCCCGGCAGCGCGCGCACCGCCGCTAGCAACCAGGTTCCGCCCGCCGTGCAGACGAGCCGGGTCCGCGCCACGCGCGCCTGCTGGCGCAGGGGGGAAGACGGCGAGATGCGCGCCGCGTCCTTGGCGGTGGTGATCAGCAGGGCGCCTTCATGCCGCTGGAGCGCCCGGAGTATTTTCCGTTCGCCGCCGCCCGCGTACCGGTGATGATCCGCGTACCAGAGGGTCTCCGCCACTTCACCCCCCAGGTGTTCGATGGCGCGCTGGAAACGCCCGGGGCTTGCGATCCCGGCGAATAGCACGCAGCGTTTCCCCCGCAGATCCTCCGGCGCAAGAACGGCGCCAGGACCCATGGGTTCGATAGCGGTGATCCGCCGCTCCAGCATGGCCATGCGCGGCCCGTCATGGCTGAAGGGGATATTCAGGCCGCGTTCTGGATCGCGCGCCGGTTCGCCGTCGCTGATGAAGCAGATCAGCGGCAGGGCGCGCAGCCGTTCGGGCGGCTCGCGCAACGGACCGGCGGGGAAGCGTTTTCCGTTGCCCACGGGTTGCCGCGCCGGCAGCGCCACCGCGTGCATGTCACAAATGAGTCCGCGGCTTTGCAGGCTGTCATCGAAGAGGATCAAATCCGGCTTTGCTCCGCTGTCCATCAATAGCCGGACCCCTTCCTTGCGCTTGGCCGCGCAGACGATCCGCCACTGCGGATGTTGGCGCTTGAGCATCAGCGGCTCATCCCCCGCGCGGGAGGAATCCATGTTGGTCTCCACCTCCAGGACGGCGCTGTCTTCATCGTCGCGGCCATAGCCGCGGGTGACCACGGCGACCCGCCGGCCCGCGCCGGAGACCCATTCGCCGAAGTATTCCACCAGCGGGGTTTTGCCGGCCCCTCCCGCCCAGATGGAGCCCACCCCGAGCAGCGCCGCGCGCGTGTCCGGACGTTCCGCCGCCGCCCGATCTTCCGCGAGGACGCGGTCAACCAACGATCCGGTCAGGCGCGCGAAAGGCTCCAGCAGACGGGAGGCCGGGCCATCACGCAGCATCCAGGGTTGAGGAAAACGGATCATGCAAAACTATCCAGCGCCTTCAACACCCGTTCCGGAGTGAGTTCGCGCATACACCGGTGGTGGTCCAGGGGACATCCGGCGCCGCCGAGGTTAGAGCACGGCTGGCAGGGCAAATCCAGATGGAGGACATGGTGATCCGGACCGCGGGGCGCCCAGCGCTCGACGGGAGTCGGTCCGAACAACCCCACGGTGGGTACGCCGCAGGCCGCGGCCAGATGCAGCGGACCGGAATCGGCGCTGATCACCCGTTTCGCGCACCGGATCAGGGCCGCCAATTCCCCGGTGTCCATGCCGCCGGCGGCGGGCAGCAGGGACAGTCCGGAAAGCCTCCGCAATTCTTCCGCCATCGCCTCTTCTCCGGGACCATGGAGCAGAACCGCTGGAACGCCCTGCCGGTCCAGGGCGTGGAACAGTTCCGCCGCGTGTTCCAGCGGCCATGCCTTGCTGGAACGGCTGGCGTGAGGATGAAGCGCCACGAATCCCCCGGGGGGAAGCGCGTGAGCCTTCATAAATCGCAAGGCGGCAGCCGCGGCGTCGCGGCTTTCCCATACCGCCAGGGGGAAGCGATCGGCCCGCGCACCGGCGGATTCCGGCGCCCAGTCCGGCGGAAGCGCATCAAAATACCAGTCCGCCTGCCAGACATGGCGGAAGACACGGGGAAAACCCGTCAGTTCGCGGAGGGCGTCCAGCGCGCCGCGCTTGCGGAAAACCCCATGAATCCCAGGCTTTAGCCGTCTTGCAAATAGGCGGGTGGAGAGTTTGCCTTGGAGATCCACAACCGCCAGGGGTTGGCCGCTGGGACGCCATGCCGCCCGATCCTCCCAGGCGATGGATTCGATTCCCGGCGCCGTCGCGAACAGGGGCAGCAGGGCCCGGCTGGTCATGAGGGTCAACCTGCCGTCCGGAAACCATGCCCGCAGCGCCTGCAACAAGGGCGTGGCCAGCACCACATCCCCCAGCCGGCCGCAACGGATGAGCAGGGTATGTCCAGGCGCGGCCCGGCTGGCGGATTGGATGTGGGGCGGCTCCATGACCCATGTGTAACATTTCCAGACCCCATGTGAGAAAGCTCCAATCTTCAATTGACCCGTGAAAATGAATATGGGACTCTGGATCGGGCAAATGACCGATGCCATCGCGGCGTGTCCGCGGCGGTGCGGAAGTTTTGCCCAAGCAGCAACATCACCTGACGGGGACCTTATGAGCAGCGCCGCCCATGATCGCAAGGAACGAGTAGACTGGTTACTGTCCATTCCCTTCATTCTGATGCACCTGGTTCCGCTGGCCATGTTCTGGCTTGACTTCACCTGGGTGGACATCACGATCGCGGTGGCGCTCTATTATGTCCGGATGTTCTTCGTCACCGGCGGATATCACCGGTACTTCGCCCACCGGGGTTACAAGCTGAAGCGCTGGGCCCAGTTCCTGATGGCCTTCGGCGCCCAGACCTCGGCGCAAAAAGGCGCGCTGTGGTGGGCGGGCCATCACCGTCATCACCACAAGTTCAGCGACACCCCGGAAGACATCCACACCCCCAAGAAGGGGTTGCTGTGGAGCCATATCACCTGGATCATGTCCTAAAAATACCAGGAAACGCCGTTTCATCTGATCAAGGATTTCGCCAAATACCCGGAGTTGGTGTTTCTCAATAAATGGCACTGGCTTCCGCCCTTCGCCCTGGCGATCGCCTGCTTCGCCATTGGCGGCTGGACGGGACTCGTGGTCTGGTTCTTCTTTTCGACCGTGTTGCTGTTCCACGGAACCTTTCTGGTCAATTCGCTGGCCCATATTGTCGGGCAGCGCCGTTATGTCACCACCGACACCAGCCGCAACTCGTTCATGATCACCTTTTTCACCCTGGGCGAGGGATGGCACAACAACCACCATCACTACGCGCCCAGCGCCCGCAATGGCTTTTACTGGTGGGAAATTGACATCACTTACTATGTCATCCGGCTTCTCGAACTGGTTGGGGTGGCCTACGACGTGCGCGGCGTGCCGAAGCATATCATGGAGCGCAACCGCGTGCGCGACGGCCATTTCGACGTGGGTCTGTTCGGCAACTGGCAGCAGAAGGCGGCCCAGGCCCGGCAGCACGCGGAAGACTTGCGCAAGCAGGCGGGCGAGTTCGCTGAGGAACTCATGGAGTCCACCCGCAAATCCGCCGGCGAGATTGTCGAGAATACCCGCAAATCCGCTGAAGAACTGGTCATCCTCAGCAAGGGCCCGATGGGCGTCAAGGAATAATGACCGAAGGCTGGCGGAAGGGCCTCGCGGTGGGCTCCCTGTTGGCAACCTTCGCCGCGTTGACCATCGCCGCCGTCCATCATATCCGCTCCTCCCTCGCGTGGGATGAATACCGGTACCTGCAAATCCAGGCGGCCAGCCAGGCGCCTGCGGCCCCCCAAACGCTGGTTCCCGCCGTGAGCCCCGCGCAGGCCGCGGTTCCCGCGGCGGCTGGCGGCCGCGCGCCGAGGCGTTCGTCCGTCATCCCGGCCGCGGACCCGGTTTTCCAACCCGGCGGATACGATGGCAAGGTTTACGCCACCATGCGGGGAAAGACTTTTCACCGTCCCAGCTGTCCTGTGCTTCATGGCGCGGACGAATCGCGTCTCCGCGAATTTCCGTCTCCCCGCAACGCCATGGTATTTCAACTGGAGCCATGCGAACGCTGTCATCCGGAACCCTGATCACCGCGGCTCTTGCGGCTTGCTGGCCGGCCTGGGACAACCCGGCTCTCGCCCAACCCCGATCAGATGTCATGGAACCGTCCGCAGCCACCGCCGTCCGGCGTGATTCTCCTCCCGTGATCAGCGATCCGGCGGATCCGCGCGTGCGCCTGGTGGACGCCGGGGCGGCGATTCCCCACGCCAGGCTGGATGTACGTTACGCGACCGCCAACAACTTCACCGGAAAGACGCTGTACCCGATCGCCCGCTGTCTGTTGCGCAAGGAAGCGGTGGAAAAACTCAAACTGGCGGCGCAACGGCTTTACAAGCAGGGAATTGGCGTGGTGCTGCACGATTGCTACCGGCCCCATTCGATTCAATGGAAGCTGTGGGACGTGATTCCGAAGGAGGGCTACGTGGCCAACCCGCGCAAGGGTTCGGTGCATAACCGCGGTTGTGCGGTGGACCTGTCGCTCTATGATTTATCCACCGGAAAAACCCTTGAAATGCCGTCGGAGTACGACGAATTCAACCGGAAGGCGTGGCATTCCTGGAAGAACGCTCCCGCCCTCCAGTTGCGCAACCGTGAAGTCCTGCGCGCAGCCATGACCCAGGCGGGATTCCGGGCCAATCCCATGGAATGGTGGCATTACGAACTTCCCCGGGCGGGCCGTTACCCGCTGCTGGATGTGCCCCTCGACGCGCGCGTGGCGGAATAGCCTGATCACCTGGAGCGGATGGAGCCGCCCGCCGCGCGCTTCAACGCCGCCATCTCCCCCCGGACATTGCGAACCTCACCCCGCCGTGGAGCGGGAGATTTCTGTCTTTGGTTGAGCCATGCGGCTTGAATCAGCATGAAAACCACCCCTTGCCGCGACGCAAGGGGTGGCGAAGTTCCGGTGCGATGCGGCTGGGGCGGGATGGGGTGATTTTCCTTCTTCCGGATATCAAACGCCTTGGGAGGTCCGGAGCAAAATTGCCTGCGGGACAAAGGCTCATTACGATCCGGCTGCGTGACTCATCCAGACCCATCCCGCGGCGCCGCGGCCGCGATTTTGTTGTTCGTCCTTTTCGTGACGGCGGGGGGAACCATGCCGCCAGCACGGGCGGTCAACGGCGGCGGTCCGGCCACCGCGGCGGCGATTGACGCGCCGCCCATTCCGCCGCCAGACGAAGCGGAGGAGGAAGCGGGGGCCGCGTTTCCGTCTCCGGATGTTCTCACCTCTTCCGCGCCGCCCATGGCGAGCCGCGAATGGTTCAACTGGGGCGCGCCATTCAACCGCGCCCTGGATACGTTCCATCGCGGCGAACATGAAGCGGCGCTCCGGGAATTCGATCAACTGGCGGCCGCCGCGAAAGATCCGGTCATGATGTCGCGGGCGCGCCTGATGGCTGGCCGCGCCCTGCTGGAGTTGGAGCGTCCGCGCGAGGCGCTGGCGCGTTTCGAGGCCTGCGACATTCGCGAGTATCACCTCGCGGATGTATGCGGCTGGTCGCGCGTCCACGCCGGATTTCTCCTGCGCGACTGGGCGGCGGCGCTGGACGCGGCGGACCGCTTCCTGCGCGAGCGCCCCCGCAGCCGCTTTTTCCGGCGGACGCAATTCAAGCGCGCGGACATCCTGTACGCCAGCGGACGCCTCCATGAAGCGCTGGAGTCCTACACCCGGCTGATCAAACGCCATCCGGCGTCGGAATTCAGCGATGCGGCGCGCTTCACAGTCGCCGATATCCTGCTGGAGTTGGGCCGGCAGGAAGAGGCTTCGCGCGCCTTCTGGACGTTGTGGACCGATTATCCGACGTCCGTGTATGCGCCGCGCGCGGCCAATCGTCTGCGCGAACTCCGGGACGCGCCAGTCAAGCCGGGCGCGAAAGAGCGTTTGAGACGGGCCATCCGCTTTGAAGCGGCGCGCTGGCGAAAATCGGCCTACCTGGAATACACCTCGCTGATTGATCGCCTGAAGTCCGGATCGGATGAATACGAAAACGTCCAACTCAAGCGCGCCAAATACCTGTTCGCGGAGAAGGAGAACGATTCCGCGCTGGGCCTTTTCAACCACCTCGCGGAAAGCTCGAAGCGCGATGACATCCGCGCCGATGCGCTGCTGCACGTGGCGAGAATCCGCGCGCGCACCGGTCCGGCGGAAGACACCGCGGCGGCCTACCTGGAAATCGTCCGCCAGTTCCCCAAATCCCCTATCGCGGGCCGGGCGCTCTACATGGCCGGCTGGACCTGGTACGACAGCGGCGAGTATCGCAGGGCGATCCCATATTACGAACGGCTGGTGAAGGAATACCCCCGCTACGAGGAGATGGACGAAGCCTTGTGGCAGTTGGGGTGGAACCACTGGCTGCTGGGCGCCTGGAACAAGGCCGAGGGCGCCTTCCGCAAACTGGCGAGCGGTTACCCGGGGACGGAGAGCGGAGCGCGCGGCCGTTATTTCCTGGCGCGCGCGCTGATGAAGCAGAACCGCAGGGAGGCCGCGATTTTCGAGTTGCGCCGCCTGCCCCTGGACGCCGCCGCCAGCTACTATAGCGTGCTGGCGGTGGGACAACTCAACGCCCTGAATACGCCGGCTTCGCTGATGGCCGACGCCATGCGTCCGGATTACGATCAGATGCGCGATGGCCTGCGTGAGGCGCTGACGGCTAACCTGGATCCGGCTGGTCTGGAATCCGTCTTCGGTGATCCGGAGAGCCTGGCCGCCTTCCGCCGCGCCGCCGAATTGCTGGGCCTGGGCTTCTATGACGACGCCGTCGAGGAATTGCACGCGGTGCGGCGGGATCGCAACAGCAACCCGCGGCTGATTGTGGCCCTGGCCCGCATGCAGGCCCTTGCCGGGGATTTTCACGGCATGTTCCAGATCGCAAGGATGCGCTTCGCGGGCGAACTGGAGCGCGAACTTCATCCCGGCAACCTGGATGTTTTCCGTCTGGCTTGGCCGGAGGCGTTTCCCGCCGAGGTCAAAAAACACGCGGGAGAATATGGCGTGGATACCTCCCTGGTGCTCGCCATCATGCGCGAGGAGAGCACCTTCCGCCCCCGGGTGCGTTCGCCGGTGAACGCCATCGGGCTGATGCAAATCATGCCCTACACCGGCCGCCGCATCGCCGCGCTGTTGCGGGCCGGTGATTATGAGACCGGACAACTGGCCATGCCGCAGGTCAGCATCCGTTTTGGCGCATGGTATCTGTCGCAGTTGTTATACAAGTACCACGGCAACCCCGTGCTGGCGGCGGCGGCCTATAACGCGGGCCCGCGCGCGGCGGATCGCTGGCTGAGCCGCCATGGTCATATGGACATGGACGAATTCGTGGAGATGATCGGCTATCTCGAAACCCGCAATTACGTGAAGCGGGTCATTCGCAGCATGGCCATGTACCAGGTGCTTTATTCAGGCAGTTCGACGCTGACCGCCGCGCCGCTTTCCCGTCCACCCGCGCCGCCGCGCTCCAACATCAACTGGTGACATGCCGCTGCCGGAATACCATTCGCCAGCCGATCCGGTGGCGGCGCTGCCGCGCTGGGGCGTGCGCATCAGCGGGACGATGGCCGGGTTCATGGTTTCCGCGCTGCTGGCCTACGCCAACTACCGTGCCGGCTGGACCACCGAGTTCACCCCTTACGGTCCATACTGGCTTTTGGCCGCCATGATGTTCGCCTCGGCCGCCTATTTGCCTTTCCACCTGAGGCGCGGATTGCTGGCGGCGCTGGGTTTCGGGGCGGCCGTTTGTCTGGTGATGCTGGCCGGAGTGATTGCAGTGGTGAAATGGGATGCGGCCTCCGCGGCTCCCCGTGCCGGCTGGGGGGCTATTCTGCTCTGGCTGTGTTTCGCCGCGATTCTGTGGATGACCCGTCCCCGCCGCCGCTGGTAAGCGCGCGGAGATTCCCCTGTTCGCCGTCCTCGTGGGAATTTTCCCGCCGCCGCGAGGCGCATCGGGGATCGGATTGACGCGGCGTCAAAAGGACTATCGCCGCCGGGAGAGGTCTTTCGTGATCAGCCAAGCGGGTCGGGGCGATTGCGCGCCGGCGCGGTGAAGGTGTGAATGCCGCATTCCACCTTGCCCTGGCCGCTCCAGCGCCCATCCCGTTCGTTGGCGTTTTCATCCACCGGACGGGTGCAATGAGTGCATCCGATGCTTTTGTAACCCTGATCATGCAGGGTGTTGTAGGGCAGGTTGTTGTCCAGGATGTATTTCCACACCTGCTTGCGGTTCCAGTTGGCCAGCGGATTCAGCTTGATCAGCGAATGTCCCGAAGGCGTGACGGTCAGTTCCAGGATCGGCGTATTCTGGCGGGAAGGTCCCTGGTCGCGCCGCACGCCGTTTATCCAGCCGTCCATGTTTTGGATATGGGCTTCCAGCGGCGCCACCTTGCGAAGCTGGCAACATTGGTCGGGATCCCGTTCCCACAGCCGCGCGCCGTATTGTTCCTCCTGCTGGCCTGGGGTCAGCGCGGGCTTGACGGAGGTGACGGGCACGCCCATTTCCGTCTCCACCCGTTCCTTGAGCTTCAGGGTTTCGGGGAACAGAAAATCCGTATCCAGGGTGAACACTTTCGGCGAAGGGGTGATTTGCTTCGCCATGTGAATGATGACAATGCCCGACGGGCCCAGCGACGTGCCGATTTCCACCCGTTCCAGGCGCTCATACGCCCACTTCAGTATCTCCAGCGGCGCGGCCTTTTCGAGGGATTGTGACAATGCATCAATTTCTTCGACGCCATAGGTTATCATGACAAAAACTCCATGGATGGCGGCGGGCCATCCGCGCCTTGTCCATGGTTATATTCTCCCGGGACGCGCCGCGCCAACCGGGCGGCTTTTTATGGACGCGCCGCGCCCCCGGCGGTCGCCGGGACCGCCGCCGCCGGAGGGGTCGCGCTGGCGGCGGGTGTGGCGGACTGCGCCTGAAAATCAATCCCCTTGGATTTCAGGATGCTTTCGATTTTTTTGCGGACGTCATCATCGTACAGAAATATCTGTACGCGCTTGCGGAAGGAAAGCATCAGGGTGGTTTGCGGATCCACCCACTGGGTTTCAAACAGTCCGCCAACACCCGTGCGCTTGAGCGAGTAGTTGGTTTTGCTGGGCGCGCCTGAACCGATGGTTTTGTTGAACTCCTCTTCCAGTTTGAGCGCCCAGGCCATATTGCCCTGCAGGTCGCCATCGGGCAGTTCATAGGCCAGCGCGAAGAGCTTTCCCTCGAACAGCTTGGCCTGTGTGGCCGGCGTTTTGCCCGCGTACTCCAGCCTCTGCCATGTGAGGGTTTCGGTTTCGCGATCGGTATCCCGGGTGGTTTCCTGGGGTTCGCCCGCGGCCTTGACGATCTCTTCCCGGGTCATCCCCAGCTTGATGGCCCCCAGGGAGCGCGAAACCGTGAACGGCTTGGCCTCGCTGGGCTTTTCCGCCCCTGGTCCCGGCTTGTTGTCACAGGCGGCGAGGGCCAGGGAGAATATCAACAGGGAGAGCGCCGCCATCCGGCGGAGTAAGGACCGGTTTTTCATATGCGAACCTTTTGTGGTGGGACAAGGCGTATCCCAGGGCCGGGCTGAAAACGGCGGAACTATATCGGCGGCGCCCTGGTGCGGCAAATAGACGGCGGAGTTGCGGTATGCGGCTTCGCGCCGGGCGCCGCCGTATGACCGGCGCGCCGGGATGGGATTGCCCGGATCACGGCCCTGGAGTGGGGAGGGCCGTTTTTCCGCCCCGTGGAATGGATTGGACGCCATATTGGGCGTGGGCGTTTGATCTGTATGACGTCCGCCACTTGTCCGATGTTTTCCACGAAATGGAGTATTGACGCTCCATAACCGCTATGCTAGCGTCCGCGCACTTTGCTTCCAGAAGCCGCTGGCTCTCGTACCACGCGATGCGTGCGGCTTGGCATTGTCCACGACTCAACTGATTCCGGTATCCCCCAGGGAGAAGACAATGATTCACGCGATTAAGGAACTGTACAACATCGGCTCCATGGAACTCTGGTTCCAGCTTGGCGTGTCGGTGTTCGCTCTGGCCGTCATCATCGAGCGCATTGTGGTGCTCTATTTCCGCAGCTCCCTCGACCCGAAGAAGTTCTTCCAAGAGGTTCAGAAGCGCGTGATGAGCGGCAACGTGGATGACGCCATCCGGATGTGCGGCTCGGCGCCTATCGCCAAGGTGGTGAAGGCCGGGCTGCTGAAGTCTGAATTCCGTGTGATTGACATCGAGCAAGCGATGGACGAGGCCAGCCTGGAAGCGATTCCCGAGTTGGAGAAGCGTCTGCCCTACCTGGCCATGGCGTCCAACGCCGCCGTGCTCATCGGCCTGCTGGGCACCATTGAAGGCATGATCCAGTGCTTCGCCGCGGTGGCCGGCGCGGATCCCGCCAAGAAATCCGCGATTCTGTCGAAGGGCATCTCGGTCGCCATGAACGCGACCGCGCTGGGTCTGATGATCGCCATCCCCTGCATCGTGGTGCATTCCTTCCTGAGCGCCAAGAGCGTTCACCTGGTCGAAGACATCAAGGTGACCAGCGCGGCGGTGGTCAACCTGTTCCGCATCAAGAAGGCGGAAGAAGAGGCCGAACTGTAGAATTCGCCCGCGGCAAGTTGAACCCCCAATCCATTCGAGGAGACAACCCCCATGGGCGGTGCGGCAGAAGAAGGCGATCCAAAAAAGGGGACAGTGCATGTCAACGTCATTCCGATGATTGACATGCTCATCCTCCTGCTGGTGTTCCAGCTCACCAATTTCGCCACATCCACGTTTGAAGACGCGGCGGACATCCTTGCGGCCATGCCTTCCTACGGGCAAAGCCCCAGCGAGGAAGAGCCCCCGCCAGACGCCGAGGACAAAATTCAGTCGCTCACCATCATGGTCAGCAAGCTGAGCGAAGCCGAACTGGAAGCGACGGTGAATTACACCACCACGCTGAGCGGCGCCGGATCGCTGGGGCCCTTCAAGATTCCGGCGGAGTTCGACCAGAACAACGAGATGTACACCATCCTGTACGCCGAACTGACCAACGAACTCTACGAACTCAAGAAGAATTACCCAACCCACAAGTCCGCCATCATTCGCGTGGATCGCAACATCCGCTATGAGTTCATTGTGCAACTCATGGACGCGGTGCGGCAGAAAACCACCACGGTGGGCGAGGGAGCCGAGCGCAAGGTGACGGAAATCGAAGAGTTGTTTCCGCAGATTTCCATCACCGATACCGGCCGCGACACTTCCGAGGATAGCTGACGTCAGGGACGCCCTGATTCAACCGGATACCCCGCATGATTTTTGGCCGTCATAAAAAGCACCAGTTCGAGACCAAGAAACTCGGCACGGTCAACGTCAACGTCATTCCGATGATTGACCTGCTGCTGGTCATCAACGTCTTCCTGCTGATGAACAACGCGGTCTCCTCTCAGGCGATGTATCAGTCGCCGGACCTGCAGGTTCCCAAGTCGTTTTCAGTGGAGCCTGCCGTCTACAAGTCGGAGATCGCGGTCACCCAGAATGCCCTGCACGTGCAGGGCAAGGTGGTTGAGCCCAATATGCAGGAGTACGTAGACACCGACACCCCCGAACTGCCCCGCCTGGCCGAAGCGCTGGAGTCGCTGCGGCTGGACCTGGAGAGCAAGGGCGAGCGTCCGGTGGGCGAGGATGGCAATCCGCAATTCGAGGTGACCATCCGCTCGGACCGCAATGTCTCGTTCAAACTGCTGCAGAAGGTCATGGCCACCTGCAATGCCCATGGATTCACCAAAATGCATTTCGCGGTGAACAGCCTGGGCAGCGTCAAGGGCGAAGGTGGTGGAGAAGGGGCTGCTCCTCCCGCCAATCCATAATCCCGCGATATTCTTCAGCTATCAGGCCGCCCGCAAGGCGGCCTGATGTGTTTCCGGGGCTGCTGACTGAATGCGGGTCGTGAAACCCTTGGCTGGGAAGCGCGTCCTTTCCGGATATGGGTTTCTTGCCGGTTCATTCGCAATCCGTCACGGGTTGCGACGGATATTCGCTCCATGCCCGCCAGGAAGTCCCCGCCGCTGCCTTGCAGCAGTGGAGGTCCGCCCCGCGCAAAGACCCGGAATCGCCGCGCTTTTTCATTCAGGCTCCCCGGTTTGAACGATCACGGGCGAGAGGCGGCGCGCAGGGCGGGCCGCACCCCGGCTGAAAGCCGGGGTGCGGCGGACTCCAGAATCGAACCTGGGTGATGGAGAACGGGCTGGGGGCGTGAACCCAAGTGGAGTGATCGCGGGATCGCCTCCAGATGGTTTTTGCTCGACTCCGGCTCGTTTGTTCCAGCAGGGGAATGGATGGAAACATCCATTCCCCTGGATGCGATCTACGGTCCGCTGGTGAATTTGATCGGCGCGGTTCCTTTCGGAATCGCCACGAAATCGCGGGCGATGATCTGCGTCGAGCAGGGACCGTCAAAGTACGAAGCCACCTTGGCGGTATACTCCTTGCCGTCACAGAACAGAATCTCCGTGATGTAGGCGTCGCCGGCGCAGCCATTGCCCGCGCGCAGGATGCCCACCACCATTTCCGTGTCGAAATTCACGGACGGCGGCGGATTCTTCCCAGCGCAGACTTTTTTGTACACGTCGTTCCATTCGGTGGGGGTGCGCGCCACGTAATCCCCGTTGTTGGAGAGGTTGGTGCAGCCCTCCAACTTCAGTGATCGCAAGGTCTGTATCTTGCAGGTGGGCGTGCCCGGTTTGCATTTGCACTCCTGGCAGCCGGTGCTGGAGACATTGAACCCGCCGGGGCAGCTCAATTCCTCGCAGTTGAGCGGCTGGCAGGGAGCGGGCAGGCATTCGCAGAGCGGACATCCAAACTCGTCCAGCTTGTTGCCATTGGGGCAGAAGATGCCGCAGACGGGGCCGCATTGCGGGCCAAAGCACCGGGTGATGGCCTTGCGCATCACATCGGGTTTGTCAGCAACCAAACGCGCCACCTCATACTGGTAACGGAAGCCGTTGACGCCGAAGCTGCCTGGTCCGCGCTTCACGCCTTCAAAGGAAATCCAGGCCATCCTCATGCCCTTGTCGAAGGGCGGGCTGACCCAGGTCGGTTCGCGTCCCAGCGGCCACACCAGATCGGCGACATCCCGGCCGCCAAAGATGGCGTCGCACGAGATATTGGATTCGCTCATCTGGGCGAAGTAACCAAAGCCGCCGAAATCCGCGGTGATCCAGACGCCTTCAAAGGTTCCTTTTTCTTCCTTGATGGGAGTGCAGGCGCAGGATTCGCAGCCGCGGCGATCCACCTCGCAGGTCAGTGTCTCGTTCTTGGCGCAGGTGGGACGGGTCACCACCGGACAGGATGCCGGCTGGCAGTAACATTCCTTGCATTCGGTGGTGGGGTTGGTGTTGCACACCAGCCGGGTTCCTGGCCCGCAGGTGGTTGGCGGCGGCGGACAAGGAACCTTGACGCAACTGCACGCAGGGCAATCCCCCGGGCGATCGTAACATTCCAGGTACTGCCCCTTGGAGCAGGCTGGCGGCTGGGGACAGACCTTGCACTGGCAGTAGTTGCAGCCATCCTTGGAGTTGTAATTGCAGACGGGGGTTTCGCCGCGCCGGCAGACGGGGTTGTCCGGGCAGATATTGCCGCAGGAGCAATAGGTGCAGCCGTCTGGTCCCTGATAGCAGGAGCCGGGAGAGCCCGGCGGGCAGGGGGCGATGGGGGGGCACTTCACCGGTTCGCAGGTACAGACCGAACAGCCGTTTTGATCCAGCGAACACACCCGGTTGCTATTGGGCGGGCACGCGGGAACAGGCTTGCATTCAGGCGGCTGGCAGATACAGGCGGGACAACGTTCGCCCGGACGGGTTCCGGTCACGCAACCCGGTTTGCATGCGACGGGGGGGCATTCCTCGCGGCACGCACAGATCGTGCAACCATCGGGTCCGTTGCGGCATTCCGGAATGGAATTGGGCGGACAATCCGGCTGCGGCGGGCACTCGACCGGTTCGCATTTACAGATGGGGCAACCGTTGACGTCGTTCCCGCTACACACCGAACGGGTTCCCGCCGGACAAGCGACGGCGCCGCATGCGACTGGAACATCTCCCGGTCCGCCATCGGGAACCGCGACACAGGAACATACCGGACACCCCTGAGGGTCCCGGCCGGAACAGTCAGGGCGCGATCCAGACGGGCACGCTTGGCCGATTTCCGGACAGGCTTCTGGCACGCAGTCGCAGCTTTCGCAGCCATTTTGATCGAGGATGCAGAATTTTCGCGTCCCTGGCTGGCACTGGACTTCCTTCATTGGACAGACAACCGGCCCATCGCCGGGAATGCCGCCATCCGGAACGGCGCCGTCGCTGGGAGTTGCGCCATCGGAGGTTCCGCCCGCGTCTCCGGCGTCTCCGCCGGGGGAATTGGGATCATCCCCTTGCCGTTCAAATCCGCTGGAGCAGGATGCCAAAGTCAGCGCGGCCAACAACAAACCCGCGCGCGCCAGACGCCAATCGTAACCGGACATGATATCCCCCGTGGGAGACTGGACCCCGCGCCCACTATAGGCAATCTGATTGTAAACATGCAAGCGGACAGGAAACCGCTTCATCGCCATTCACCACCCGGAACGGCGCGGGAAACGGAGTGCGGCCGTGGACATTTGCCAATCTTGATGGAGGGCGTTCTTGACCCAGGGGGCGGCGTGCGCGAGCCTGCGGTCATGGCGAATCCGTGCTCCATCGCATTGGTTTTGGCGTTGGCTGGTTTGTCCTGTTTACCGGCTTTGGCCGCCCCCGGCGACGGCTATCAATATATCTATACCTACACGGATGCTTCCGGCGGGCAGGTGGTCACCGATGATCCCCGCTCCATCCCCAAGGATGGGAAAGACATTCGCGTCACCCGTTTCCGCAAGAATGAAGACGGCGCCACCGCCATCCAGTCCGGCGATCAGATTTTCCGGGCGGACGCCGTTCCATCCACGGTCTCTCCAGCGGCGGAGCCCAGGACGGCTCCGGCGCCGCGGCCCGATCCGCCTTCTCCCAAATCCAGCGGCAAAAAGAAGAAGCCCTGAGGCCGCGGACAGGAAGAACCTCATTCCCGCGTACGCGGAGCAGACTCTTCATACAAACAAAAATCCCGCCGTCCGGAAGACGGCGGGAATATGGTTGGGGCTTGAACCGGTTTAGCGGATCTTGCCAGCGAAAGCGGGCAGGGGACCCGGCGATTCGTCGAGCAGGTCCTGCAGTTTCCTGGTGATGGCCAGGGCGTCGGGCTTCTTCCGCTTCCACATGTTGCGGCCGAAGATGAATCCAAAGCAGCCCGCTTTTACGCAGGTGGTCGCTTTATGCACCACGTCGTCTTCGCCAGTTTCGGAGCCGCCGGAGAACAGCACGGGAATCCCCTGGGCGGCCTCGACCACGCGGCGGGTGCGCTCAAACTCGGCCTGATCCGCCGGCATGGCCTGGAAATCCTTCTCCAGTTTGCGGAAGTAGGAGGGAATCTTGCTGTTGTCGAGGTAAGCCGCTTCGCCCGCCTTGGGCTGATTGGCCTTGATCACCGAGGCGCCCATTTCCATCGCCATGCGGGTCGCCGACTCCACCGCGTAGGTCGAGTCACGGCCGCCCTTGGCGTCAATCGCGTCGCCGCGCGGATAGGCCCACACGATCAGCGGCATCCCATATTCTTCGCACTTCTTGCGCAGGGCGGATAACTGGGCGATGTCCTGGTCCTGCCGCGGCGAGCCGTAATACAGCGTGTATCCCACGCCCACGGCGCCCAGGCGCACGGCGTCTTCGATATATCCGGTGTAGGTGCTGAAGGCGTCCTTGTCCGAAGGAATGCTGGTCTTGCCATTGAGCTTGATGATGAGCGGAACCGCGCCGTCGTATTGGGACCAGTAACGCTGCGACAGCCCATAATGAACGGCGACGGCGCTGTACTGGCCTTCCACGCCCAGATCCATGATGTAATTGGGATTGGCGGCGTCGGATTCGGCCTCGCGGTGGCGGGCGTCATGCTCCACGAACTGGTCATAGGGTAGAATCAGCGACGTGCCGTTGGCGCGCACGATCTGGCGCAACCGGGTGATTTCGCCGGTGGAGAAATGACAGTGGCGGAAGAAACGCAGAATATCCTGGGCCATGGGTTTGTCCTGTAATGAAAAGCGGCCGGTGAGGGCCAGCCGGTCGAATTGCGGAGAAACAAGATAGCAGAAAACCGGTTCGATGTCCACGCATGGGAACCGGGGCGCTGACCTGCTGGCGGATGCGCGGCGTCCAGCCATGAAACCCAAACTCCGGAAACGGGGCCGGAGAAGGGACTTCCGGAGAAAGAAGAAGTTGTCACGGCGCTGGAGGAAATCCTGGCGAAACGGGGCATGGCGAAAGCGGAGATTGAACGGTGGAAGAAGGATTGCGAGGCGCCGCCGGCCGCGGCCATTCCCGGGTGTGTCTGCCTGATACCTGAGCGGGCGGCGGAAATGATGAACGCGTCAATGTGCTTACAACGATTGGAGTTCATGCCGCACGCCAGATCGGAAGAACCGTGCTCCCGATCACAAAAAGCAGTTGCCAGCGTGCGCCGCTTTGTTACAATGTCTTCCAGCCGTTCCTGAGTGGGTCCTGAAGTCGAGGAAAACCATGAGCAAAAAAGACAAAGAGAAGTTGGATAAAGCCGAAAAGAAGGATTCCAAGGCCATCAAACTGCCCACAGGCGCCCATCAGGCCGCCGTGCCGGACGATATTGAAGATGCCGCCAGGCAAACCGGCGAAAATGTGCGCCCCACCAGCGGCATCTTTCCCATCAATTCCGCCGCGAACATGGGCGAGTCCAACGTGGGCCGCAGCATCAAGAAACGGCCTTCGACCCTGGCGGGCGTCTCCCTCGACGACTGGCTGGTCAGCGACGAAAAGGTCAAGGAATGGGCTGACAAGCCGGTGGATGACACGCCAACCGGCCAGGACAAGAAAAAGTAAACCGGAGTTGCGGCCGAAGCCGCTTGTGACGCGCGGTCCCTGGCCGCGGGGACTCACTTCCGGTCAAAATGCGGGAAGACCTTGTCTTCGAAGACCTTCTGCAGTGCGGGGTCGAGTTTGGCCACGCGGTCTGCATAATCCTCGCGCACGGGAATATGGTAGCCATGGTCCCGCTTCTGCACCGGCGGCATCCATGCGGTGTGCAGCGAGAAGGTCATGTCGAAATCCGGATGCCCCAGGCGGCAGAGGGGACCTTGCGCCAGGTTGGCGGCGTCGAAAATCCATAGTTCGTCGCCCGAGGATTTGGGATTGCTTTTGTCGTCCGACACCATGACCATCATGATGTAGCCCTGATTGGAGGCGGCCGCGCCGCGTTTGGGCGCGAACAGCGGCGACAACCCCGCGCGGCCGGCGGGGAAGCGGTAGCCATCGGCGATTTTCATTTCGCGGGCGTCCAGCCGCACGATGGAAGCGGGCTGGCGTATGTCTTTCATCCGCTCCACGGGGATCTTGCGGTAGGGATATTTGGCGTACATGTCCCATAGGCGTTGGGTCAGGGTCTCCGGCGTTTGACCGGCGCACAGCCAGTACAGGTTTTCCATGCGCGGTCCGGGCTGGAAATCGCGGTGGGTGTACAGCGCCACGCCCCAGGTCCAGTCTTCGTCCGTGAGATGCAGGCTCTCAAGAACCTTGCCGCTTTCGCCGTCAATCACATGGCGTCCCATCGTGTTGATGTCCATGCCCGCGCCCATGACGCCGAGGATCTCGCGCCGCGGCGAGCCGCCGCCCACCAGGGTGTCGCTGGCGCGCAGCCATTCAGACGGATCGGTGGCGGGGATATGTCCCATGTGCAGGGTGATTTTGCCGTCCGGATTGTCGTAATCAGCCAGGAAATGGGCGGCTTCGCGTTCCAGCACCACTTTGCGGGCGGTGACCTTGCCGCCGCCCGTTTTCAGGTCGCGGCGGGCGAGAATATAGAGCACGCAGTCCGGGGACTGGGGTTTGGATTTCTCCGGATCAAAAAGCTGTTCGCCCTCGGCGTAGAACGCTGTGTCCATCAGGATGACATAATCCCGGGTGACGGCGAACTGGTGCGCGGTCTGGCGAATGCCCAGGCCCGCGCCTTCCGGTGAGACCAGCGTGTGCAGTTCCACGGGGCCGTCGCCACGCCAGCGCACCACATGGACAAAGGGTGTTCCGCCGACCAGATCGCCGCCGTAGTTGACGCTGAACACCTCCCCCGTGTGTTCGTCGTAATAGGGATGGGCGCTGGTCATGATGAGTTTGAATGGCCCGTTTATCACGGTCAGGTTATCGGGCAGCGCGCCCGTCCACTCCCTGTTCCAGCCCATGGGCGTGGCCAACTCCAGCGAAACCGGATCAATTTCGTAGGGACGTCCGGCGTCGAAGGTGGCCATCAGCCGCTTGCCCATGGGCAGAAAGGCGGTGTTGACCTGGTTGCGCGCGCCCAGGATGGAAGACACCCGCGCCATCGCCACGGTGCGGAAACCCGCCTCCTCGCCCATGGTCGCCTGGTCCGCGTAGTAGCAGGGGGTGCGCATCAGCCGCGAACGGAAGGCCAGTTTATTGTCCTCGAAGTCCAGGCGGTAGACCATGCCGTCGCCGTTGAAGACCGGGGAGCCATCGCCCAGCGGGATCGCGCTGATGATGAAACCGTGGCCCAGGATGTCCGTGGGCATCTTGCCGCTGAGAACGTGCAGGTTGATATCCAGTTCCTTGCTGTTGGCGCGCCCCAGGGATGCGGGCATGCGCGCGGGCAGTTCTGGTCCGGTATCGGCCAGGACCGCCGCGGGCGAGGCTCCGCCATCGGCGGCGAGGCCTGCATCCGCCGATGGGGAAGAATCCGCGCAGCCAGGGAGAAAACGGGAAGCAGCGCCGGCGGCGAGGCCGGCGCCCAGGTGATGGATAAAAGTACGGCGATCCATATGCGTAAGCGTACCCGCTGTTGATGGTGATGGGAGCCGGACCTTACCCGCAGGATTTGTTTCCAGGCAAGCAGCAGCGGCATTCTCTCATACGTGAGGGAAGGAATCCGCCGGCATGGCCGCCGTGGCGATCACTGAACTGGAGCCCTCGTATCAGGATGCGGGATATTGCAGCCGGGTGGAAATGGGGAAGTTATCCCGCTTCGGCGGTTTTTTTCAGATCGTGGGCGAAGTCATCAAAAGCTGGTTGCAGGTCCGGAATGGATTTGGTGATCAGCGGCGCCATCAGGCCGGTAAACTCCTCGCGCATGCTGAAATCAACGGCTCCGCCTTTGGGCGTCAATGTGAAGGTGCGTTCGCCCTTGAACAGGCCCAGCGGCATGCCTCCTGTCCAGACCATGCATTTTTCCGGTTCGAGCAGGGTCACTTTCACCGGAAAGGCGCGCCCGGGGCTGATTTTGGCGAAGATCTTGATGGTGCTTCCAGGGGTGATGACTCCCTCCACCTTGTCCACGGTCGTGTTCCAGGCTGGGTAGGCGGCGGCGTCCGTCAACAGGCGCCAAATGCGCTGCGCGGGGGCGTTGATGGTGATGTTGGTGGCGAAAGCTTTCATGCATTCTCCTGGTGAGGCGGCTGGTGAGCCATGGATATACGTATTTCCGGCGCCCGGTCACCCGTATGGGTGAAATTGTTTTTCCGGGCGGCAAAACATTCCTTCGCGCGGGAGTTTCAGCCACAAGCCGCGGTCTGCTTCTGGAATCGAAACCCCTTCCCTGAATGCGCCCTTCGTGGCGTCCCCAGCCGCAATCCCGAGGCCAATCGCCAGAAAAGCTGTTCCAGGGTCATTTTTTTCTTGTCCCTCCCGCGCCCAACTCCGCCGCTAACCATTGGTGAACGGGAAGCAGGTCGCGGAGCCGTTCCACACACCACCCGGTCAATCCGGGCTGCGTCAGAAGTTTTTTGGGCATGGGCTCGCCAAACCGGATTTGAAAACAGTTCCTGCGCAACAGATCCGCGCGCGGGTG
Source organism: Myxococcota bacterium (assembly GCA_022072125.1). Taxonomy (GTDB): domain Bacteria; phylum Myxococcota; class JAJVIH01; order JAJVIH01; family JAJVIH01; genus JAJVIH01. The sequence goes on from JAJVIH010000016.1 coordinate 359,712, forward strand.
ATCATCGCTCCATGGGGATGGCGTACGTTTGAGTTGGTCCCCGGCGACCTCCACTCCATGCCTGGAATGCGCCTTGAACACGGCTTCAATCGCCCGTGATAACGCTTCCCCACGGGGGCCCGCGACGGCTTGACGCCAACGGCTCCGTGTTTCTGGTGTAAACATGGCGCCGCTGGCGAATCCGGCGGAATCGCCAGCGATCCGGATCCACAATGTGGGCGCGGTTTTTTTGTCCGGACCCGCCCAAGCCGTCAGGAGAAGATGGTCTTTGTAACGGGGCGATCCAGGCGCGGCGAAACGCAAATCCGTGTGGAGGGGCGATACCGAACCGCGCGGAATCACGGTGAGTCCGGCGTCCAGCACTCCGGCCACATCCTGAATCAGCGCCGCGCCGGGTTTGAAAAGTCCGGAAGACAACAAATCCTTCTGTTCCGCATATTGGGCTGGATCAAATTTAGGCAGGGACGGCAGAAGCGCCAGCGCGGCGGGATTGAAACCTGGAAACGCCATGAAAACCTTCCCCCGCGACCTTCTGGCGGCAGTGTGAAGATGATTGAATGCACATGCATTATTGCCAGAGTCATCCGCGGAGGCAAGCAGCGCCCCATGAAGAACTTACGGTTCTCCTCTTCATATTCATACGCCGTTTTACACCTCTTCTTCTTGTTCTCAGTCCGTGGACCTCGCTTCCAGCGCGTAGCGCCGGGGTCTCTCCATCGCATGCGCACGATATGAGAGCCGTCCATCATCCCATCCCCGTTGCTTGCGTTGCAGGCGACAGGGCGAGGTTCGCGGAAGCCTGCTCCCATTGCCCAATTCCGGTTCCGGGTGTCCGCCTGCCTTCACATCCCGGCCAACCCCGCCGGGCCGGAGGTGAACACGCCCTGGCGCGGGGATGGCGAATTCCGTCCGCTCTTCAAAACCGGGAGCGGAGAGAGCCTGGGAAGACCCCCTGCTTGACCTGGAGAAAGCGCCCTCCTTACACTGATGCAGGCGCAACATGCGGGAGTGAACCATGAATGATATCAGTCTTTACTGGGTCATCGCCCTGGCGAGCTCTGTGCTGTTTGGCATCAAGCTGTTTCTCGCCTTGGTGGGTATTGGAGACGGCGACGCCCATGACATGGGCTTTGAACACGCCGATGGGGATGGTGCGGTCCACCAGTCCGCCTCCCCTCATCTGTCATCGGAAGCGGCGTTTACCCTCATTTCGTTGCAGTCCATCCTGGCCTTTTTGATGGGCGCCGGATGGACCGGCCTGGCCGCCCGCAAGGAATGGGAGTTGGGTCCGGGTCTCGCGGCCCTGACAGCCTTTGTGATTGGCTTCCTCATGATGCTTCTGGCCTCCTACCTGGCTTGGGTCTTGCGCAAGCTGACCAAATCGCCGCCTTTTGATCCCAAAACCGCCGTTGGGCAGGTGGGCAAGGTGTACCTGACCGTGCCGGCGAAGGGCGGCGGTTTTGGACAGGTGGAAGTGCTGGTCTCGGGCCGCAAGCGCATCATCAACGCCATGAGTTCCGGCGGTGAGATTGGTTCATTCAAAGAGGTGCGCGTGCTGGAAGTGCATGATGGTCCCACGCTGGTGGTGGAGCCGTTGGGCGTCTGACTTCCGTTGACACCCGGAGACCGCCGTGCCATCACGAAACACTGTGGAGACACGGCTTGACCTGAAAACAACGCCCCGGCCCGTGGACGTCCCGCGCGGGCCTGTCTCTTGTTGCGCCAGCGCGCGAGTTGCGGCGCCCAGGAATCAATCCCGCACCGTTATCACGCGGCGATCCCCGCCATACGGAGAGTTCCGCGGGCAAGCGCCAAGGCGGAACTGACCATGGCCCTGCATCTGTTTGAAGCGGTTGGCGTCGAACTGGAATACATGATCGTCCAGCGCGGCACGCTGGATGTCATTCCCATCGCCGATCAGCTTCTCAAGGCGGAGGCGGGGCGCATCACCAGCAGTGTGGAGCGCGGTGAGATCGCCTGGTCCAACGAATTGACCGCCCACCAGCTTGAAATGAAGACCAACGGACCCGCGGCGTCTTTCCGGGGGTTGGGCGCCAGGTTCCTCGACAATGTGCGTTACGCCAACGGTCTCCTGGAGCCCATGAACGCCCGGCTGTTGTCCACCGGCATGCATCCGTGGATGAATCCCTTGACCCAGACGAAGCTTTGGCCCCACGAACACCACGAGACGTACCAGGCCATCCATCGTATTTTCAATTGTCGCGGACATGGCTGGGCCAACCTCCAGAGCGCGCAACTGAATCTTCCCTTCGCCGGTGATGATGAATTCGCCCGCCTGCACGCCGCGGTCCGGGTGCTGTTGCCGGTATTGCCGGCCTTGTCGGCCAGTTCTCCGGTATTTGAAGGCCGCATGACATACTGGATGGACAATCGCATGCGGTTCTATCGCGGCAAATCGGCGCGGGCGCCTTTTGCGGCGGGGATGCTGATTCCCGAGCCGGTGGCCAGCCAGCAAGAATATATGGATGTGATCCTGCGCCGCATTTGGGATGACCTGGCGCCGCACGATCCCACCGGTGTGTTGCGCCATGAATTTCTCAATATGCGCGCTGCTATCGCCCGTTTCGATCGCATGGCGATTGAGATCCGCGTGTTGGATGCGCAGGAGAATCCGCTGGCCGACATGGTGATTCTGGAACTGGTCACCCGGACGCTGAAGCTGCTCGCCGCCGAGACCTGGACGAGCATACGCATGATGAACCGGACCGACACCGCGCGGCTGGCGGCCATTCTGTTTGATTGCATTGATCAGACCGACGGGCTGGTGGTGCAGGACGCCGCTTACCTGGGCCTGTTCGGAGTGACCGGACGGGATCGCATGCTGGTCAGCGAATTGTGGCGAATCCTCGCCCCGCTGGCCTGGCCTGAAGCGGAGCGAACGGAGTCCGAAAACCAGATTCTGGGCGTCATCCTCCAGGGATGCTGCGGCAGGAGAATTCAGCGGATCTGCCAGACGGCGGAGCCCTGGTTTGGCGCGCGCGATGAATGGGGAATTCTTGATCCAAAACGTTACCGCCTGATGCTCAATCGCGTATATGCTCGCATGGCGGATTGCCTGCATGAGGGAAAACTGCTTGAAGAGGGCGGCGTGGATGCTTGGCTGGGCGCCCGCGGAGGCGAGGTGGTTGGATAACCAAAGGCGCCAGGCTTGCGAAACGCCGGCGCCGGTCAACCGGATACATGGGGATGCAACTTCACCAGGAATATGATGTCGCAATCATCGGCGGCGGCGTGAACGGAACCGGGATCGCCCGCGACTGCGCCATGCGCGGCCTCAAGACCATTCTGATCGAAAAAAAGGATTTGGCCTCTGGGGCTTCCGGCGCCAATTCCGGCATGATCCATGGCGGCATCCGCTACCTTCAGCACGACGCCAACACAACCCGGCTGTCGTGCATAGACTCCGGATATATCCAGAAAATCGCCCCGCATCTGCTGTTCCGCGTGCCATTCATGTTTCCGATTCCCGGGGGAGTGGGCGCCGGGCGGGTCAAACAGCGGTTGCTCCTGCCCGCCGTCGAGGCCTATTTCGCGGCTTATGACAAATATTCGGCGCTCAAAAACGGCATGCCGCATACCCGTTTGTCCGCAGGAGAAGCCTACACGCTGGAGCCGCGTCTGGCGCGGGGCATGATCGGCGCCGTCACCACCGATGAGTGGGGAACCGATCCGTTCCGGCTGTGCGTCGCCAATGCGATTTCCGCGAGGGAACATGGCGCGGATATTCTGGTGCACACCGAGGTGCGGGGGCTGATGACCGGCGAGCACGGACGTTGCGAAGGCCTGAAGGTTCGTGACGCGCTGACCGGCGAATGCCGGGAGATCAGGGCGCGGGTGACCTTCTGCGCAGTGGGTCCATGGACCCCGCGCATGATGCGGCGCTTTGGCGATGTCGAGGTGAAACTGCGCCCAGGGAAAGGGATTCACCTGGTGTATGACCGCCGCGTCGTTAATCATGCGGTGATCGCCTACGCGGTGGATGGCCGGCAGGTGTTCATCATGCCCCATGAAAACGGCGCCATTCTGGGAACCACCGATGATGACTATTACGGCGATCCCGACGAGGTGAAGGGCACGCGCGACGAGGTGGAATACCTCCTGCAGGCGGTGGAGCAGGTGATCCCCTCCATCCGCCAGCACCGGGTGACGCGCGTGATGGCCGGGGTGCGGCCCACCCTCCATGAATACGGCAAGAACGAAGACGCTCTGAGCCGTTCGCACCGCATTCTGGATCACGCCGGCGACGGGCGTCCCGGTTTGTTGTCGGTGGCGGGCGGAAAACTCGCCTCCTACCGGGAACTGTCCCAGGAGGCCGCCGACGAGATTTGCAGGCAGCTTGGGGTGGAGCGGGCGTGCCGGACGCACCTCGAAAAACTCCCTGGCGGCGATGACGCGCCGCCGCCTTCCGAACTGGGACGGGAGTTCCATCTGCCGGCCAATGTGGTGGAGCGCGTGATTTACCGCCATGGGTCGCGCGCCCGCGATGTGCTGGCTCTCACGCGCGAGGACAAACGCAACCGCGCGCTGGTGTGCGAATGCGAACCGGTGACGGAAGGGGAGTTGCGCTACTCCATCCGCCATGAGTTCGTCCGCAGGTTGACCGACGTGCGCAAGCGCACCCGCTGCGCTATGGGATCCTGCCAGGGATGCAACTGCATCGCCCGCGCCGGACAGATATTCGCCGAAGAGCGCGGGCTGCGGCCAGAGGAATCGCGGATCGAGATCATCGGCCTGTTGCAGGAGCGGTGGAAGGGGAAATCGGTCGCGCTCGGCGGGCCGCAACTGGCGGTGGAGGAGATCAATCAGGCGATCCATTTCGGCCTGGGCGGCATGAACCCGGGAGAACGCGCCCGCGCCGCCGGTTCGGGAGAGCCCAGAACATGAGCCTCGCCGCTCTTCAATTCCCGCCTCGCCGCGAGCGTGAACTGGACGGCGTGGCCGAGTGCGATGTGCTGGTGATCGGCGGGGGCCTGGCGGGCGCCATGGCCGCACTTTCCGCGCGGGAGCAAAGCGCCAGCGTGATTGTCGTGCGCCCGGCGGCGGCGGCTTCGCGCATGTGGTCGGGCGCGGTGGATGTCGCATCCGGCTGGCTGCCTCCTCCCTGTCCGTTCAGCGAGGCGCCTTCCATCGGAAGCAACCTGCGCCATATCCTCCGGCATTTTCCGTGGCATCCCTACGTGCGGATTGGTGAAGCGGAGAAAGACCTGCCCGCGGCGCTGGAATTCGCCGCCCGGGAGTTGCCGCAATTGGGTTTTCCGGCGGTGAATCTGGATGAAAGCAACGGGATCTTCGCCAGCACGGCGGGCGGATGGAAATCCTCGGCGTTCGCGGCGCGTCCGGCGGCGGCGGGAGACTTGCGCTCGCGGACGGACAGCAAGGTCTGCATTGCTGGATTTTCCAACTGGCCATCCTGCGACGCCCCTCAACTTGCCGCGATGTTGCAGGCCGCCATCCGCGCCGCCAACCCGGGTTGCCGTTTCGAGGCCGCCGCCGCGGATCTCGGCGAATGGCCGGAACAGGATGATCCCTCCTGGCGCACCCCGCGTTACCTGGCCGCCATGCTGGACGCCAACCGCCAGGACTGGCTGCCCCGCTGGGCGGAAAAGCTGAACGCCCAGACGCGCGACGCCTCGCTGCTGTTGTTGCCGCCGTTGATGGGTACGAAAGGCGCGGATGTCTGTGAGGAGTTGTCTTCGCTGACGGGAAAACCCTGCGCGGAGTTGCTGAGCCGTCCACCCTCGATTTTCGGCGAGCGATTGCACGAGGCGCTGGAATCGGCGCTGGAATCCAGGGGGGTGCGCATCTACCGGGACCGCGCTGGAGGCTTCCTGAAGAAGGGAGACCGGTTGGAGGCCATCGTGTGCGACAATGGCGAGGTGAAGGCCCGGATGGTGGTGCTCGCCCATGGAAAATTCGCTTCGGGCGGCCTGGTGCGCGACAGCGAGTTCAGCGAAAGCGTGTTCAATCTGCCCCTGTTTGTGCGCGGCGAACCGGTGGGCTACCGGTTACCCGAAGAGTTTTTGTCGCCCCAGGTGGGCGGGGAACACCTGATATTCGAGATGGGCGTCAAGACCGACACATCGGGCCGTCCGCTGGATGAAGATGATCGCGTGATCTGGTCCAATCTTGTTGCGTGCGGGTCATGTCTGATGGGGTATAGTCAGACACTGGGGATCAGCGGCGCGGGTGCGGCGATCTATAGCGGATGGCGCGCCGGCCGGATCGCGGCGGCGGGCTAGCAGGCAAAAGCGCATGGCGGCCCGCCCCAGGCGGCATGGACACAAGGCTCAACTTCTGCCCGGAATTGACTGAACCAACGGACTGTGAAGGCTGCAGGCGACACTTCTCAGCGGATATTCCGGGCGGCGGGCTCGCTGGCCGGGCTTCTGTTCTTGTGGTTGTTCCCCGCCGCGGCGCTGGCGATCGTCGAAGGAACTCCGCCCGCGCAGATTGATTCGTTCTCCCTGTTCGGATCGCTGACCACGACCGGCAACACGCTGATGGAAATCTGTTCGAGCGATCCGCGTGTCAATTGCACGCTGTTGCCGTTCAGCGAAGGCCTGATTCGCGGCGTTCCGCCCGACGCGGAAGTGAAAAAAGCCTATATCTGGTGGTCCGGATCCATCGAGGGGTTTCCGGATAACAACGCCGACCTGACCCTGCCGGACGGCAGCGTGGCGCGCGATCTCCCTGGAGACACCTGTCTGACCGCCAGCGCCCTGGGCGGATTTTTCTATTGCCGGAAGGATGTCACCGATCTGATCCGGGCGTTGGGGGTGAACCGCGTCAACGGCGCCTACCGCGTGGGCAATGTGCGCGCCCGTCCGGGGTACTGTCCGGACCAGCTTCCGCCCAATCCGCCGCGTCCCTTTGATCCCAACTGCCAGGCCCGTTACGCCGCCTGGTCCATGGCCATCGTGTGGTCCTCGCCCAGCGCCGCCGTCAACCGCAACATCATTCTGTACGACGGATTTTACCACCTGGATGAAAACGAAGATTCCCCAGGCATTGCTCCGCCGTTCACCATTGGCGGATTCGTGGTGGGCAATCCGGCCAGGGCCGAGTTCACTTTCTTTGGACTCGAAGGCGATAAACAGCTTGGAGTGCCCCCGCAGGACAATCCCAATGATCCGGGGGGCTACTGTCCCACTTGCGAGGACTTCATCAAGTTCAACGGACAGCGGCTGAGCAACGAGACCAATCCGCCGGGCAATATCTGGAATTCCACATTGCCGGATGGTTCGACCGGCCTGGGCGTGGACATTGACGCTTTCAATGTCGGCGCCGGAGGGCTCAATCTGGTGCGTCCGGGCGACACCACGGCGACCATTCAGCCCGGGGTCGGCGATGGCGTGGTCCCGACGCCCCAGGGCGGCGGCGGCGAATCGGTATTTCTGGGCTGGATGTCCTTCGCCACCGATTCGATTGCGCCTAATTTCCGGCGCAGCCTGACGCGCAAAAGCGTGGACCGGCTCAAGGCGGCCGTTGGCGAGACGCTGACCTACACCATTGTGGCCGCCAACGAGGGCACCGCGCCCGCCACCAATGTAGTGGTCCGGGATAGCATTCCCACCGGAACATCCTACCTGCCCAATTCAACCGTGACCGACTGCGGCGTCAACGCCCGCGACGTGGGGGGAACCAGCGCCCTGGTCAATGGCCTGAACCTGGGAACGCTCAATTTCGTGGGAAATAATTCCTGCACCATTCAGTTCCGGGTGCGCATCAACCCCGGCGCGCAGCAGGGCTCGTTCATTGAAAACCGCGCCTCCATCACCGCCAAGGAGACCGAGCCCACCAACACCAACACCGTGCGCACGCTCATCGAGGCGCCGCGCATCGCCCCGCCGGAAAAAAAGGCGGTCAACGTCAGCGGCGGTCAGGTCAAACCCAACGATGAAATCCGCTACATCATCACCCTGCGCAACCAGGGCGATCAGGAAGCGCGCGATCTGGTGTTGCGCGACGAAATCCCGCTTCACCTGAACCTGCTGGATGTATTCGCCCCATCTGGACAGGTGACCACGGCGGGCCGTTCCATCCTGGTCACCGGCATTGTGATCCCGGCCAATTCCAGCATCCAGATCACCATCCGCGCGCGCGTGGATACGCCCGCCGAATTCGCCCAGAAAGAGCCCGGCGCGGTGATGAACGGCTATCCATTGAGTAACCAGGCGTATGTGGAGGGTGAGGCGCTGCGCGAGCCGCTGCCATCGGATGATCCCGATACCCAGGCGCCGCTGGATCCCACCATCGTGCGGATTGTCACCGCCGACGGGCCGAACCTGACCGCTTCCACCAAGACCGTGAACGTGGGCAGCGGCGCCCGTGTTCCGCCGGGAACAGTGGTCCTCTACACGCTGACAGTCCGCAACGCCGGCAATCAGACCGCCAACAACGTCCGCCTGCGCGACACCATCGCCAATGACTCCGGTCTGGAGATTGTGGAAGCGCTCAATGGCGGAACCGTGACCAATGTTCCCGGAGGGCGGCGCATCGAGTGGAATACCGGCAACCTGGCGCCCGGCGCGTCCGCCGCCGCCGTGCAGTTCCGCGCGCGCGTATCCGCCACCGCGGCCAACGGCAAGGCGATTCTGAATCAGGGCTTCATCAGCTTCGACGGAAACCCGAACGCCATCGGCACGGATGATCCGGCGACCCCGGCGCAGGGTGACCCGACCGTGATTTTTTCCGACGCACGCCCGGATTTCTCCACCTCGCGCAAGGAAGTCTCCGGAGCGCCGGGGGGCGTGGCCAATCCGGGCGACGTGGTGAATTTCACCATCACCGTGCGCAACACCGGCAATGGCCCGGCGTCGTCGCTGGTGATCACCGATGTGGTGGATGCGGGCCTGTCCAATATCACGAATATCACGCCCGCGGGACGCGGAACCTGGGATGCGCAGCGCCGCGTCATCACCTGGAATTTTGATTCGCTGGGTCTGGCGCCGGAAACTCTGACCCTGGGTTTCAGCGCCACCATCCGCCCGCCGGACAATCCGGAATCGGTCATCCGCAACAAGGCGCTGATCCGCTCGCAAAACTCGCCGGACAGCGAAACCAACGAAGTGGTGATCCGGGTGGCGGACCGCGCTTTCCTCGATGATTCAACCAAGACGGTGGAAGATGTGGACGGCGACGGCGTCTACAACCCCGGAGATGTGATCCAGTACCGCATCACCGTGGTCAACTCCGGCCGCACCTCCGCGCGCAACGTGGTGGTGCGCGACACGCTTGATTCGCGCCTGTTCAACATCAGCGCGCCCGGCGGCGCCGTCACGGCGAACACCGCCGTTTTTAACTTGGGGACGCTGGCGCCGGGCGATCGCCGGAGCGTGACCATCCGCGCGACCATCAGCGAGGGGGCTCCAAATGGAGCCGGGATTCCCAACCAGGCGGTGATCGAAAGCCCCGATCTCACGCGCCCCGTGCTGACCGACGATCCCGTCACTCAGCAGGATAACGATCCCACGATCATCCAGGTTTCCGCCCAGCCTTCCTTCCTCGCGAGCGTCAAACTGGCGGAGGATCTGAACGGCGGGCGCCTCCAGCCGGGGGATATTCTGCGCTATACGATTGTGCTGCGGAATTCCGGCGACTCTCCGGCGTCGAATGTCACGATCAGCGACCTGGTGGCGGAGGAACTGACCAATGTGCAGCCGCTGGATGGCGGGCGTTTTGACGCGCCCAGCCGGACCCTGACGTGGAGCCACAACGACATTCCCTCCCTGAAATCGCTTCCGCCCCAGAACGCGGGCGGCGTCGAACTGCAGTTCCGCTTCACCGCGCAGGTGCGCAACAACGTCCGCAATGGTACGCGCATCGAGAACCAGGCGGAAATCTGGTCCGCGGAGATTCCCCGTGATCGGGCGCATAAAACCGATGATCCCAACAAGCCGGGTCCGCCGCAGGATCCCACGGTGGTGACGGTGATCAGCGGCGGCGATCTGTCCGCCAGCACCAAGCGCGTGGAGTTCGCCAACGGAGCGCCCGCCACGGAAGTACGTCCGGGGGACCGTGTTGTTTACGTGGTGACGATCATCAACTCCGGCACGGGTCCGCTCTCCAACCTGCGTATCGAAGACCCGCTCGACCAGAGTCTCGGCGTGGATCCCGCGGATATCGGCCAGGGCGGCCGTATCGAGAACCGCACCATCATCTGGGACGCCCAGGGCTTGCCGCGTCTGTCGAACGTGGGGCCGGGCGACATCATCGAACTCCGTTTCACCGCCGTTGTCCGGCCGCCCAGCGCCAGCGCATCCAGCATCGCCAACACGGCGATCGTCAACGCGGGCGGGCTGGCCGATCCGCATCCGGTGGAGTCGCCGCCGCTGAAACTGGTGTCGCCCGACCTGTCAACCAGTACGAAGACAGTCACCCTGGCGGATGGAACGCCATTGCCGGAAGGCGCCATCGTGCGTCCGGGAGATGAACTGAAATACTCCATCACGCTGGTCAATACAGGCACGGCGGCGGCGGAAAATATCTCCGTCCGGGATGCGGTCCGCATGGAGTTTCTGGAAAATATCCGTCCGGGCGAGGGAGGAAACATTCCCGGTCCCGATCCCGCCGTGATTGTGTGGGACAGCGGCTCCACGCCGGGCCTGCGCAACGGTTTGCCGCCGAATGGCGCGCCCGTTGTGCTCATTTTCACGGCGCGCGTGAAGGACGGCGCGCCCAATGGGACGGAAATCCCCAACCAGGCGGAGATTCAGGTCCGCGGTTTTGATAAGCCTGTCCTGACCGATGATCCGCGCACGCCGGACGCCGGTGACGCCACGCGCGTGGTGGTCCGCTTCGCCGATCTTTCCAACGCAACCAAGACCGTCGAGGACATCAACGGCGGCAAGCCCGCGCCGGGCGACGTGCTGCGTTATTCCATCCGGTTCCGCAACACCGGTACAACGCCCATCCGCAACATCGCCGTTGAAGACGCGATATCGAAGGACCTGGAAGAGGTAAAGCCGGAACGCGGAGGCGTGGTGGATGGCGATATCCTCCGGTACAACGCGATCACCAATCCGGAACTGGCGGAATTGCGTCCCGGGCAGGAAGTGGTTCTGGTCTTCACCGCGCGCATCCGCCGCACCGCCGCCGACCGCGCGCGCATTTCCAACCAGGCCGTGATCCGCGGCGAGGGAATGCGGGAGTCGCGCACGGATGATCCCACCACGCCGAATATCCAGGGCGACGCCACGGTGGTCGAGGTGACGGCGGCGGCCGATCTCAACGCCAGCCCCAAGACCTATACGGACGCGAACGCCGGCGAGGTGACGCCGGGCGATCAACTGACTTTTGTCATCATCGCAAGAAACCGCGGAGACGCGCCCGCGCGCAATGTGGTGGTGCGCGATGAACTGGACATGAACCTGCTGACGGATATCCAGCCGGGAGCAGGCCGCATGGAAGGAAACGTGATTCGCTGGGATGCGGCCGGCAATCCAGCGCTGGCGGAAATTCCTCCCGGCGGAGAGGTGTTGTTGTCATTCGGCGCGCGCGTGAAGCCGGGAACGCCCAACGGGTCCAAAATCCGCAACCAGGCGCTGCTCAACGCCGCCGGTTTCGCCGAGCCCGCCCGCACCGACTGGCCTGAAACGCCCGTTGTGGGCGATCCGGTCGTGATCACGGTGGTGGATGCGCCAAGTTTCACGTCGAGCACCAAGGAAGCGCTGGATGTGAATGGAGGCGATCTGCAACCCGGGGATGTGCTGCGTTATATCATCCGCGTGCGCAACACCGGCAGCCGCGCGGATCGGGAAGTACGGGTGATTGATTCCGTGCCGCGCGGAACTTCGTATGCCGCGGGCAGCGTCACGCTGAACGGCGAACGTGTCGCCGATGGCGAAAACGGAGCGTTTCCCCTGCAGGAAGGACTGCTGGTCCGCTCTCCGCGATCCGCGAACGCCGGCGAAGTGATTCCCGATGACGGCCAGGCGCCGGAAGACGAAATCGCGGTGGTCGCCTTCGACGTGCGCATCAATCTGGAGACTCCGGACGGAACAGTGATCCGCAACCAGGCGCTGGTGCGCGGCGTGGAAAGCCAGGCCAGAACCGACAATCCGCTGACTCCCGCGATCAAGGGCGATGCGACGGTGGTGGTGGTGGGCCGCGGCGCACCACCAC
>JAJVIH010000003.1 GCA_022072125.1 Myxococcota bacterium
CTCCTGATTGGTGTGAACCGGCGAACCCCCGCGGAACAAGGCTACAGCGCCGCCGCTCGTGATTCAACTCCCGGGATTGGCCCGGGGAAGGCCGTGGCGCCGGAATCTGGAAATCCTCGCGCGGGAAAAGGGGCGGACGGGAGGGGAACGCCGGGTTTCCGCGGGCGGAGTCAGTTCACCGCGCCGGGTTCCGCCAGCAGGAAGCGCCCGATACGCACGTCAAAGGAAGTCCCGTCGTCGCGCTGCATCTGGTAGGTTCCCTCCATGCTGCCGGTGCTGGTGGGGAGGGGGCAACCGCTGGTGTATTCAAACGATTCCCCGGGACGGAGGTACGGCGTTTTGCCAACCACGCCCGGACCCTTGACCTCTTCCACGTGGCCCCAGCCGTCGGTGATGATCCAGTGGCGGCTGATCAGGCGGGCGGGACGGTCGCCTTCATTGCTGATGAGGATCGTGTAGGCGAAAAAGCGCATGCCCCGGCGCAGGTCGGACTGCTCGGGGAGGAACTGGGTAGTCACCCGGACACGGATGCCCTCGGTCACCGTATCGGACTGATAGTCATCCACAATCATGGCTGGAAATGAAGTGGTGCCCAGGGGCGGAATCGAACCACCGACACGAGGATTTTCAGTCCTCTGCTCTACCGACTGAGCTACCTGGGCACGGAAACCACGCCCGCTTCCGGGCGAAGGGAGGCGGAACGTAACAGAATCGAACCCAAAGTCAAGCAGATAAACCGGGATTGGCGATGGCTGGGACCGGCCCGGAAGCGCCATTACGGCGGCGGACTTTCCTGGCCAATCCGCCGCACGGCGATTTCAAGGAGCCGCCGCAGGAATCCAGGGTAATCCACCCCCTCATAGGAGTTCATGGTCACGATTTTCGCGTCATAACACCAGCCGGGATTGGGGTTGACCTCCAGCAGGCGCGGCTGTCCATCGCGGCCCAGCCGGAAATCGAACCGGGCGTAATCGCGGCAACACAGCCGCCCGAACAACGCGCATACGACGCCGGATATCAACGCGGCGGTCTCCGCGGGCAATTGCGCTGGTTTGTATTTGACGTTCAGGCCGTATTCCGAATCCAGCAGCCATTTGGCTTCATGGCCCTCGATGGGCGGCAGATCGGGGCGCAACCGGGTGTAATCCACCTCCAGCAACGGCAGCACATGCAGGTCGCCGGGATTGCCCATCACGCCGGCGGAAATTTCCGGCCCATCGAGAAATTCCTGGACCAGCAGGTCGCGGCCGGGCAACTCGCGCCGCTTCAACGCCAGCCGGGCGGGAATATCCTCGCGGCGGAACACCACCGACCCGGCGGTCACACCGAAGCTGCCATCCCCCAGGTTGGGTTTGATGATCAGCGGCAGGGGAAAATCGGAAGGGATTTCTCCCCCGCCGTTCTTGAGGAAGACCTCACGCGGGGTGGACGCGCCCAAGGACTGGGCCACCAGCCGCACCAGCGCCTTGTCGTAACACATGACCATGCACTGGGGACCCGCGCCCGTGTAATGCAGGCCGTTCATCTCCAGCAGCGCGGGGATATGCAGTTCCCGGGCGGGGTCGTTGCGGTAGCCCTCATCGCAGAAATTGAGCACCAGTTCGCCGGACAGTTGAGTCAGTTCGCTGGTGAGGCGGGTATGATCCTGGATGAACTGGAACCGGTACCCCGGAATCTCCCGCAGGGCCTGCTTCAGGCGGTCAATCACCACCAGGTCCTCCGGATTGAACTGGCCGTTTTTCTTGACCGGGTCGGGCAGGGTGGGATCACCCAGCAGCACAGTCACCGGCCGCGCGTTTGGAGACGGCGCCTCCGCCTTTTTCGACGCCACGACGAACCAGCGGTGCTCCATCATCCCCAGGTCTTGGCCGCGATTGGATGTGGTGGTGGGCGTGGCGGGAAAGCTGACCGAGGAAAACCCCGCCTGGCGCAACAATTCCTCCATGCGCTGATGGGTGAACAGGGTTTCGGCGTAGAACTGATCGCGGATGATTCCATGCCGCCGGTGAACAATCAGTTCGCGGCAGACCAGACGGTTCTGGTCGCGGCTCAGGTGGCGTTCGCGGCAGACAAAATATTGCTGATCCACCCATTCCCATGAGCGGGGAGCATAGTTCTGGCGCAGCCATCCGCCATCCGCGAGATCCAGTACGACAGTTCCTTCCGGCGCCAGCACGCGGTGGATTTCCCGCAGCACGGCCAGGTCGTCCTCGCCGGTGGGAAAATAGCCGAATGAGTTTCCCATCACCGCCACGCAGTCAAAAGCCCCGGAGGACAAGGGCAGGGCGCGCGCGTCGCTTTCGATAAAGCGGATTTTCAGCCCGGGGCTCCGCGCCCGTTGCCGCGCCACGCGCAGCAGGTAGCGCGATTGGTCCACGCCGGTCACATGGGCGTAACCGCGCCGGGCCAGTTCGATGGAATGGCGTCCCTGTCCGCAGCACAGGTCCAGGATGCGGTGCTCCGGTTTTAGCCCGGCGATGGCGATGAGAAGTTCGATGTCGTGGCTGGTGTTGGCCGGATTTTCCACCACGTCGGCGTCGGTGACCAGGTAGGAGCCGGTAAACAGTTCGCGCCACCATTCGGCGGGGACGTAGGGCTCCAGGTTGTCCAGCGGGCCATGATGGGAAGTGGTGCGTGGAACACGAACGCGGGTGGTCATGGGAATCGCCTGAAGTGTGTGGATGGCGCAGTGCGCCGCGTGGTTAATGAACGGGCTGGAAGGGGAAAGACAGGCAAGCCGGGCGCCTCCCCGGGGGCGGATCGTGAGACAGGCGTCCGGGCCAGTTCGACCCGCCGCTGTCTTGCGGGAATGCGATGGCGCCCAGGGAGAGGCCCCTGCATCAGGATCATCCCCTGACCGGGATGAAACGGCGGCCCAACCGGCGCGACACCAGACGGAGGAGACAAGCGGATCCCCAACCCCGGCAGGGATGGGGCCGTCCTTGCCGGGCCATGAAAGGCTGCAACTTGGCTGGAGATTGAAATCGCCCGGCCCGCGGACGGGGGCTCAGGCTCAATGGGACTGTCCACGATATTCCCGGCGCCACAGGTGTCTGACGCACACAGCAGCCGCATTCCCGCCCGGCGCCGATTTCACGCAAACCGGCAACGCATCAGACACTGCCGGAGAGGTCCGCCGCCGGACCCGGAAATTCATTCACTGGGCTTGCTGAAATGTTATGCACGTTGACGCGAAGCAATCAAGAGATTTTTTCAGGATCACGGAGGCGTCCGGATAAGCTCCCGGCCAAGGGTACGGCTGTCGGGGATGGTGACACGGGCCATGATCGCATGGAAGTCCGCCGCCGCTGCCGCAAGGCAGCGGCGGCCCCGCCCCGCGCCAGGCCCGGGAGCGCGCGCCGTCGAATCCATCCCCCCCCTGGGCCTGCGCGTGAAACGCCTCTCCGCCTGAAGCGGCGCGCGATCCCGGGCCTGGCGCCTCCCCCATCCGCGCGCGAGACGCGGAACGGGGCCGCCCGCGGCGGACGTGGGGCGCGGGTGGGGGAGGCGGATGCCGGAGATCAGGTTGGGGTGAAAAATACGCGAACATTTCGCATTGTGGGTTCCGCGCGCCTCTTTTCCGCGACGCGGGGGGAGTTCCCGCGCAACGCGCCGGGGGTGGGTTCACATATGCGGGCAAGGGGGGCGGCTGACCAGAATTTCCGCGGCGATGCAGGAAGCAATATGAATGCCGGGATTTCCCCGCATTGAACCCGTGCGGCTGATCCAGGTAGAATCCTCTGCATGATTCGCTGGATGTTATCCGCCATTCTGTTTGGCCTGATGGGCCTCTCCGCCAGTTCGTGCGTGATTCCCGTGGGAGATATTCGCGGGGCGCTGACCGTTACCTGGGAAATCCCTGGCGGATGCGCGGCCAACGGCATTGATCTCGTGCGCCTGCGTCTGATTGATTGGGACGCCAACCTCGTCCAGGATCAGTTCATTCAGTGTTCCGCGGGCGGGACCGTGTTGTCTCCGCAGCTTGGCGGGCCCTATACGCTGGAGATCTTCGGCCTCGCTCCGGACAACGTGGCGGAATATTTCTCCAGCATCACGGTGGTGGTGGAAGACGGCGATATCGCCGTGGGGCCGGTTCGTCTCAACCCCATTGCCTTCGCCCCCGGCAAGGAGCCGCCGGGCGAAGTGAGCGCCTCGCTGGGCGACGTCAGTTTCACGTGGCGCTTCGAGGGGGACGCCAACTGCGTGCGCGCCGGCGTGGATACGGTGTATTTCGCCATCCGCGATGTCCAGGGCAAGCTGGAATTTGACCGCCGGGAGTTGTGTTCGATTGGCGGCGGAACGGTCACCAGATTCCGCGAGGGGATCTATCTGGTCTACCTGCAGGGACTCGATGACCGCGGGCGCATCATTTACGACGGGGAATATGAAGTCCGGGTGGTTGGCGGGAGGGTCAACCAGTTTGATTTCGACCTGCCCCGCGCCCGATGAGCGATTCCCGTCCCATTGGTATTTTTGATTCGGGCGTCGGCGGATTGACCGTTCTCGACGCCATCCGGCGGGAACTGCCCGGCGAGGATCTCGTTTACCTGGGGGATACCGCCCGCGTGCCGTATGGAACCCGATCGGCCCGGGTGGTGGCGCGCTATTCGTGGAACAACGCCTGCTTTTTGCGCGATCAGAACATCAAGCTGCTGGTGGTGGCCTGCAACACCGCGACCGCCATGGCCCTGCCGTTGCTGCATGAACGCCTGGGACTTCCCGTGCTTGGCGTGATCGAACCGGGAGTGCGCATGGCGGTCGAACTGATTCCCGAAGGTCCGCTGGCGGTGATCGGCACCCGCGGCGCCATGGGCGGCGGGGCCTACAACCGGGTGCTGGAGCAAGTCCAGCCGGGGAGGGCGCTCACCAGCATCCCGTGTCCGTTGTTTGTTCCGCTCGCCGAAGAAGGGCTGACCAGCGGTATTCTCGCCGCGGAAGCGGTTCGTCTTTATCTGGAGCCCCTGCGCGGCCATGTGCGCGGCGTGATTCTCGGCTGCACCCACTATCCCTTGCTGAAGGCGGAAATTTCCAGTTTCCTTGGCCCGGAGGTGGTGTTGGTGGACTCCTCGACCGCGGTGGCCGGGGAGACCGCGCGTCTGCTGGCGCGCAGCGGACTGGCGGCGGGTCCGGGAAAAGGCGGCGAGCGCTATTTCGTCACCGATGCACCCGGGGCGTTTCAGGTGGTGGGACAACGCTTTCTGGGCCGCGCCATCGCCGGGCCCGAACTGGTGGATATCCAGCCGCTCAACTACCCGGGCGGGGAATCCTGAACGCCTGCAAACCACTTGCGGGCGCTGGAGGAATGACCTATACACCGGGGCCCCGCGAACCATGACGCGCGCGCTTAGCTCAGTTGGATAGAGCGTCGGTCTCCGAAGCCGAAGGTCGCAGGTTCGACTCCTGCAGCGCGCGCCATTTCTTTCCTTGCTTCTCCCGCGGGCCGTGGGGGAATTCCGCGCCGGGTTCAATCGCTGAAATGAAGAATATTCCACGCCGGCCTCCGGGAGGAATGCGTCCGGAACGCCAGGCTGGAGAGCGCCGCCGCGTCCGGACCTGGAGCGGCGCGGGGGATTGCCGGTTATACCCCGGTTTCGCAGGGGTTGGACAGCGCTCCGGCGCTGGAACGGATGGTTGCGTGGTATTGATCCGGCGCCACAAGGTCCACTTCACGCAGCGCCTCGACGCGGTTGAGGGCGCTGATCAGCGTATGGGCGGCCACCCGTTCATCCAGGATGGACTGGGGGAAGAGCGGCGCCTCCAGCCCCACGCGATCGAGACTGAGTCCCTTGCACACCCGGATCAGGCGGTCCAGCCAGGCTTCAAAACGCTCACGGCTGAAGTTGCTCCGTGGTCCTCCGCCGATCAGGATGACCTGGCGCAGGGTTTTGCGCCCGCTCACGGGATACAACAGCGTGTCATCCAGCTTGCCGCTGACCAGGCCGTCCTTTACCCGCTGGTTGAGGGCGCCGTGCAGCCGCCAGTCGAGCAAGCCGGCGAATCCCTGCAGGGGACGGTCCTCTTCATGGTGGGTGCAGACCAGGGCGTCCGTACGATCCAGATCGATATATTCCAGCGAGGGAGAGAACAGCCGGAACCGCAGCGCGCCGCGCCGTGATTCAGCCGGATGCGCGGCTTCGGGCGATGGCATCGAGGACTCCATTGATGAATTTGCGGGTTCCCGCGTCGCCGTATTCCGCCGCCAGGTTCAGCGCCTCCGCAATGGCGACTTGCGGCGGAATGCCGCCGTACAGCATCTCCCAGGCGGCGATGCGCATGAGATTGCGATCAATCGCGCCCATCCGGCCCACGCTCCAGTTGTGCGACGCCGCGTTGATGGCCTGATCCAGTTCGTCAAACTGTTGGTCCACGCCATTCACGAGGGTGCTCGCGTAGGTTTCATCCTGGGCGCCGCCGGGATGCCCCGTTTCGATCACCCGGGCCAGGGCGTCGCGCAGGCTCACATGGGAGATGTCGTGGGCGTAGCAAGCCTTCAGCGCCAGTTCACGGGCGAGGCTGCGTCCCTGTTCCGAGACAAACTGGCGGTCTTCCGCCGGCGGATCATTTGCTGGCGGCGAGTTCACTGATTCTCTTGTAGAGGTTGTGCAGTTCGATGGCGGCGACAGCGGCTTCAAAACCCTTGTTGCCGGCCTTGGTTCCCGCCCGTTCGATGGCCTGCTCGATGGTGTCGGTGGTCAGCACGCCCATGGTGACGGGGATATCCAACTCCCGCGCGAGGGCGCCCACGCCGCTTGCGGCTTCGCCCGCCACCACGTCAAAATGCGGGGTGGCGCCGCGGATGACCGCTCCCAGGCACACGATGCCGTGAAACTGGTTGAGCGCGGCCACCCGCCTGACCAGCGCGGGCAACTCGAAAGCTCCCGGGGTCCGGAATTCAACGATATCCTCTGTCCGCACGCCATGGCGGATCAGCCCGTCGCGGGCGCCTTCCACCAGCCGGTCCACGATGAAGTGGTTCCAGCGGGTGGCGCACAGGGCGAACTTCAGCCCGGTTCCAATCAGGTGTCCTTCGATGACCTGGCTCATGCGTTGGTTCCTTTTTCATCCCCGCGGGCCGGTATCCCCGGCGGCGACAGCGGCACATGCTCCGCCACTTCGAGGTTATAGCCCGCCAGCGCGACCAGGCGCTGCGGGTTGTTGGTGATGAGCCGCAGCCGCCGCAACCCCAGATCGAAGAGAATCTGCGCTCCGACGCCGTAGTTGCGCATCAGCATTTCATGTCTCATCAGGCCGCGTCCGGTTTTGTCCTCGCGGGCGGACTGGAGGAAATGCTCCAACTCCGTTTCCCGGTGGGGTCCGCGCAGGTACAACACGACCCCACGCCCCTCATTCTGAACCATCCGGAGCGATTCGTGAAAAAAACCGGGGGCGCGGGCGTCCGCGGCGTGGAGGACATCGGCGAAAAAGCTCTCGCTGTGAACGCGGGTCAAAACCGGCTGGCCGCCCGTGACATCGCCCTTGACGAAGGCCAGATGCTGCACGTGGTCATCCAGCAGGGTGTCATAGGAATGCAGGGTGAACTCGCCAAAGGCGGTCTGGATGGGCGAGGTCCGGCTGCGCCTGACCAGCGGTTCGGTCCCCAGCCGGTGGCGGATCAGATCGGCGATGGTGATGATCTTCAGCCCGTGCTGCTGGGCGAAGCGTTCCAGTTCAGGCATGCGCGCCATCTCGCCCTGGTCATTCATGATTTCGCAGATGACCCCGGCGGGAAACATCCCCGCCAGCCGGGCGAGGTCCACCGATCCCTCGGTCTGGCCGGAGCGCACCAGCACGCCGCCCTTGCGGGCCCGCAGGGGAAATACATGACCCGGACGAACCAGATCGGCTGGCGTGGCTTCGGGGGCGATGGCCGCCTGAATGGTCCGGGCGCGGTCCGCCGCCGAAATGCCGGTGGTCACGCCATGGCGCGCCTCGATGCTGACCGTGAAGGCCGTCTGGTACGGGCTTTCGTTATTGTCCACCATCATGGGCAGGTCGAGTTGCCGGATGCGTTCGTCGGTCAGGGTCAGGCAAATCAGGCCGCGTCCGTATCTGGCCATGAAATTGACGGCCTCCGGAGTGACCGCCTGGGCGGCCATGCAGAGGTCGCCTTCGTTTTCCCGGCCTTCGTCATCCGCCAGGATGATCATCTTGCCGGCGCGGATGTCTTCAATCGCTTCCTGAATGGTGGATATCATGGACTTTTCACGCCCGCCGCCGCCAGTTGGGCTGCGACATATTTGCCGATCATGTCGGTTTCGATATTGACCCGGTCGCCGGGAGCGCGCCTGCCCAGCGTCACCATGCGCAGTGTATGCGGAATCAGCGCCAGGCCAATGATGGATCCCTCCAGGCGGTTGATGGTCAGGCTGACCCCATCCACCGCCACGCCGCCCTTGAGGATGCATTGCGCCGCCAACTCCGGTGGAATGCGGATATCCATGAACAGGGTCTCGCCATTCTGGTGTTTGGACAGCACCTCGCCGGTTCCATCCACATGTCCCTGGACCAGGTGACCGCCCAGCCGGTCGCCCACCCGCAACGCCCGCTCCAGGTTCGCCTCGCCGCCGATCTTGCGGTCGCCCAGGCTGGTGACGCGCAGGGTTTCCGGGCTGATGTCCACCGCGAAACCCTGGCTGTCGAAACGGGTGACGGTCAGGCAGACGCCATCCACCGCGATGCTTTCTCCCGGCGCGAGCGGCCCGTCGTTGAAGGACGCGGCGATCTCCATGCGGATCAGCCCGCCTTCAGGGTGCAGCCGGGTGATGCGTCCGGTGGTCTGGATCAGTCCTGTGAACATGGGTGTCCTGGCGGGGAATCGTCCTCCGCCGGCCGCCTGTTTCGCACGGATGCGGCGGCGTTTCAACCGGCTTGCGGAGCACGGGCGGGCTCAATCCGGGGCATGCCGCCAGAACGGCGTCATCCGGCGGCGCGCCGGCCAGGTGTTTTCACAGCCCTGCAATGTTTGTGCATCTTCAGGGGCCAATCATTTCACAGCGTGTTTGCTGAAGATATGGAATCGCTTCGGCGTCCAACCCGATTCTTGACACCCATGGGGCGGGTTGCTATACGCCAAACCCCCTTTTTCAAGGGGCGGAAAGACCATGCGCATCCCCCTGGAGCAACTGTCACAAGGGGTCGAAACGCCTGTCGAGGGCGAAATTGACCCGAAATGGGGTGAGGATTTTCACCTCAATCCCGAGGAGATGCGGCTGGATTCCGGCGGGCGCTACCGCGGCAAGCTGACCCGGCTCGGAACCACCGTCCTGTTGATGGGCGAGGCGGAGGTCATCTACCGGGGCGTTTGCGGGCGCTGCCTGAAGGATATCGAGTTCCGGCAACATATCCCGATGCATTCGCGCATCCTTCCCGGGAAAACCAGCTTTGAGCTGGAAGACAACCCGGAGGAAGACGACGGCGGCTCCGACGTGGACTATTACTACAACGGCGTCGTGGACGTGGACCGGGTGGTGCGCGACATGGTGGCCGTGGAGATTCCGCAGGTGCTGACCTGCGAGAATCCGGAGAATTGCGGTCCGCTCCCCAGCGTGGAGGGCGCGGCCCCGGAGAAAAGCGATGCAGTGGACCCGCGCTGGGCTCCGCTGCTGAAACTGAAAACCAAAGGCTGATTCTGTCCAGCCGGACGAGGAGTGAGTCCATGCCCGTACCGAAGAAAAAAATGAGCAAGGCCAAGCGCGACATGCGCCGCGCCAACTGGAAGGTCGAGCACAAGCCCGCCGTGCAGACCTGTTCAAATTGCGGCGCTCCGGTCCAGGCGCACAAGGTGTGTCCCTCCTGCGGATTTTACCGCGGCAAGCAGGTGCTGGCGCTGGGCGAATAAGCCCGCGTTCCGCTCCTTGTCGGCGGCTTCATCCCGGTTCCCCGCGCACCGTCCGGTGTTCCGCGGTCTGTGTTCCCGGCGGATTGGCAGCCTTCCCGTGTTTCCGGCGAGGGGCCGTCATTCTTTTCGTCCGGCCTTTCCTCCCTGAAATCGCTGTTCGCCTCGTCCGCACGCTCCCTTGGGGCGGAAATTCCGGACGGCGCGCGCGGCGCATCCCGTCGCCGAGAATCGCGCTTCCGCTTGGACGGCTTGCGCCGGCGGTGATAAGCACGCTGCCATGCAGGTGGTTTTTCTCACCTCTGAAATGGCGCCCTGGTGCAAGACGGGCGGTCTCGGTGATTTCAGCGGCGCCCTTCCCGACGCGCTCGCCGCGGCCGGATGCGAAATCCACGCCTTCGTACCGCTCTACCGCGCCGTGGGACCGGAAGCCCGGCGTTTTTTGCGGACAGCCTGCACGGTGGAAGTCCCCATCGGCGGGCAGGTCCACACCGCGCGCATCCTGAAAATGGAGCGGGGCTACTGGCGTTCCCGCACCTGGTTTGTGGATTGTCCCTACTATTATGACCGCGAGGGGATTTACGATCCGCCGGGGGGACGCAATCCGGACAACGATGAGCGCTACATCCTGCTGGTGCGGGCGGTATTGCAGTCGCTGGAAACCCTGCGGCTCGCGCCCGATATCCTCCACCTCAACGACTGGCAGACCGCGATTGGGGCGGCGTACCACCGGGTTTCGCCGCTGGGGATGACGCCCGCGCTCGCCCGCGCCCGCACGGTGCTGTCCATCCATAACCTCGGGTATCCCGGCGTATTCGGATGGGAAAGCCTGTTGCGCGCCCACCTGCCGCTGGAGTTGAATCATCCGGAGCGCGGCGAGTTCCACGGCGGCGTCTCGCTGCTCAAACTGGGGATTGTCCATGCCGGCGCCGTGGTCGCCGTCAGCCCCACCTACGCCCGGGAAATCCAGACCCCCGCGCATGGCATGGGCCTCGATGGATTGCTGCGTTCGGTATCGCACAAACTGACCGGAATCCTGAATGGCATTGACGATGTGGAATGGAATCCGGCGGCCGATGAGCACCTGCCCGCGCCTTTTCATGCGGATGACCTGCGGGGCAAGGCGGCCTGCAGGGAAGCCCTGTTGCGGCGTTTCGGATTGTCCCCGGGAGCGCGCGGCCCGCTGTTTGGCATGGTGTCGCGGCTGGTTCCGCAAAAGGGCATTGACCTGGTGCTGGGCGCGCTCGATGAAATCATCCGGGTGGATGGCCAACTGGCGGTGTTGGGCTCGGGCGCGCGGGCCTACGCGCAGGCCTTCGAGGCGGCGGCGCGGGCCTGGCCCGGGCGCATCGGCGTTCATATCGGTTTCAGCGAGGAGTTATCGCATCTGGTTGAAGCGGGGGCGGATGTCTTCCTGATGCCTTCGCTGTACGAACCATGCGGACTCAACCAGTTTTACAGCATGCGTTACGGGACGTTTCCCATCGTCCGCAACACGGGGGGATTGGCCGACTCGGTGCGCCAGTTCAATGAATCATCGGGAGAGGGAACCGGCGTGCTGTTTGATCATTATGACTCCGCCGCCATCCGCTGGGCGATTCACCGGGCGGCGCATATTCATGGAAATCCGGAACTGCGCGCGCGCATCATCCGCAATGGCATGGCGCTCGATAGTTCGTGGGCGCCGCGCGCCCGCGAATACCTGAATCTCTACCAGCGATTGATCGGGTAGGGCGGCGGGCCGGCCCGGGGGCCGTCACAGGATCATTTTCCGGCGAAGGCGGCGATTTCGCTGGCCAGCCGTTCGCTTTGATCATGGTGGATCATATGCCCGGAGTTGGCGATGGTGATCCGCCTGCCATTGGAGAAACAGGCGTAGCGTTCTTCGAGATCGGGCGGGCTCCACCAGGTGTCATCGGCGTCCACGAGCAGGGCCGGACCCTTGAAGCGGCTCCAGAATTCACGGGCCTGGGGCAGATGAAAGGGAATCGGCGCGCGGGTCCGGTGCAGGGGGTCGAATTTCCAGACCCGCTTGCCCCGTTCGTTGAGCCGCGTGCCTTTCTCCGCCAGAAAGAGGGCGTAGTCTGCATCCAGCCGGGGATGGGTGTCGCGCAGCCGCGCCGCGACTTCTTCAACACTGGCGTATTCGTGGCTGGCCTTTTTGGCCTTGAGCGTCTGCAGCCACACCCGCAGCCGTTCCGGCGTTTCGCTGAGCGGATGGGATTCCGGCCCCACGCCTTCCACCAGCACCAGATGCGATATGCGTTCCGGAAAGGAGCCCGCCGCCAGCGACGCCACCGTGCCGCCCATGCTGTGTCCCACCAGAATGAGCGGATCCGCCGCCGCCCAGTCCATTACATCGGCGACCTCGCGCACGTAATCGTAGAAATAATAATAGGCGCCGCGTGGAATGGGTTCGGTGTCGCCATGGCCCCGGAAGTCGGTGGCGATGACCCGCCAGTGGGCGGGCAGGTGATCCACGCAGCGGGCCCATGACCACGCCATGTCGAGATAGCCGTGGAGCAACAGGGCGGTGGGGGATCCTTGCGGATTCCATTCGAGCACGTGGTTTCGCAGTCCGCCCGCGGTGATGATATGTTCGCGGGGATGTCTTTGGGGAAGATACGTCATGGCATGTGGGCCGCGCCGCCGCGGGAGAGGGTGGGGCGGAGGTGATTGGGGTCCGCCTGAAAACGCCCCGGCGCCTGGTCGCGGGGCTGTTGTTGTGGCTGAGTTGTAGTGGTTTCGCCCCGCTGCGGCAAGCGGACGGAAGCTTTCCGGAAAAGCTGGAGAACACGGGGTTTTCCCAGTGGAAGGCGCGGCGCTCGGCGCGGCTGGCGGCGGTGATTCTGGCCACGCCGGACGAGAGGCTGGATTGGCTGTTCAACGAATTGTCGCGGTTGCAGGATGCGGAGGAGGTGCGCGTTTACGCGGAGGAATGGGTGGCGGCGTTCCGTCAGGCCCAGGTGGGATGCGAGCCTGCGATGGACTTGTTGCGGCAGGTCCAGGGCCGCCTGCGTGTTCCGCCCGAGCCGCGCGCCAACGATGGTTCAAGCATCGGCGGCTGGCTGGAAGCCGGATTGTCCAGCCTCGACCAGGCCTGCCGCAAGAACCTGATGGATGAACTGACCCTCGCGACGGAGACCGCCATGGAAGAGCTTCCGTGGTGGGAGGAACAGGAGCCCGCCCTGGTGGTGACAGTGGTGTTGGGCGGCCTGATCCTGGTGGTTTGGATGGGAGTCCGCACGTGGGCGTGGTTCCGGCGTCGGCGCGCCCTCGAAGAGATGAACCGGGAGTGAGGAATCAGGCGCCCTCGGCGCCCTTTTTGAGTTCCTGCAGGACCAGCTTGGCCACTGCTTTCAAGGTCTCGAAAACGCCCTGGCCGGTCGCGCTGACCGCTTCAAAATCAGGGGCGCCGCGCGGGTTCAGCAGGCGCTTCATTTCATCCAGCGGCGCGGCGTTGGGCAAATCCCGCTTGTTGTACTGGATGACCAGCGGCACCTTGGCGATGTCGTATCCCTGCTCGGACAGATTGGTCGCCAGATTCTCCATGGATTCCTGATTGGCCTCCATGCGTTCGATCTGGGAGTCGGCGACGAAAACCACGCCGTCCACGCCCTTGAGGATTAGCTTGCGGCTGGCGTCGTAAAAGACCTGCCCGGGGACGGTATAGAGATGGAAACGGGTCTTGAAGCCGCGGATTTCACCCAGAGACAAGGGCAGGAAGTCGAAGAAGAGGGTGCGTTCGGTCTCCGTCGCCAGGCTGATCATGCGGCCCTTGGCGTTGGGATTGGTCTTGGCGTAGATGAACTGCAGGTTCGTGGTTTTGCCGCACAGACCGGGTCCATAATACACGATCTTGCAGTTGATCTCTCGGGATGAGTAGTTGATGAACGACATGGTTCAATGCTCCAGCCCTGGGCCCACGGTCCTATTCCGAGAAAAGGTTGTCTATGTCCGAATCCGTGATCTCAATCACGTTGGACGCGCTTTTGCCGGACGCCAGCCGATCATGCACCTTGTTGATCATCACCGACAGTTCCTCGCTGGCCTTCTTGACGCGCAGGCGAACCAGGCCGAGCGATGAACGGTTGTCGAAAATGACCACCAGGATGACGCGGCCGCTGACCACCGACAGGTGGAGGTTAATTTTTTCTCCTTCATGAAAGAGAATATTGAAATCGCTTTCGCCAATCAGCTTGGCCAGCCCGGACGTGGTGGCGATATTGCCCGCGGTCAGGGAGGCCAGGCTGGTGGTGTCCACGTTCGCCACGTTACCGGCCGCGGCCACGAGCTGGCCGTTGCGGTCCACGATATAAACCGACTGGGCGTTGGCCTCGCGGTTCAGCCGTTCGCAGACGGCGGCGATATGCTTGTACTCTTCCTCGAACAGGACCAATGGTGGTTGGGCCATACCTCAACTCACAGCTACCGGATCGGCAGGGCTTTTGGCGCGACAGGGCGCGGGACAACGTGCGCCACATTGCGCAGTTCCGCATTGTCCATGTGGATTGGCGTGGAAAGCCCTCGATCAACCGATCTGATATCAAAGGCGTCCCGGTGGCGCAAGGAAGTTGACCCGGGATACAGGCCCCCGCCCCCGGCCTCTCCCCAGCCGGGGGCGGGGGCCAAGGCTCAACCGGCTTCACTGAATGGGGACTTGCCGGGCAGGATGCGCCATCCGTCACTGAGAAAGTCCCGGGGAGGCGCCATGCTGAGATTCCTTGCCAAGGCGGCCTGTGTTGGCTAGCGTGTGGGGGAACAATCCCGCGCCGCCAGAGGGCATTCAGGTCCAAATCAAAGGGGGGCATTGCGCCCGGGCGATTCATGCTGAAAAAGATTTTCAAAATCACCGCGCTCAAATTGTCCCTGTTGATCGGATTCGCCTTCACTGTCGTGGCCATTTGCGTGGAAGTGCTGGGTCTGTTCACGATTCCTTTCCTGGATGACATTGAATACCTGGCCCGTGACCAGATGTTTCTGGCCCGCGGCAAAATCGAGCCCAAAAGCAACAATGTGGCGATCATCGCCATTGACGAAAAGTCCATCGAACAGTTTGGACGCTGGCCCTGGCCGCGCAGCCGCATGGCCGAACTGGTCGAGACGCTGTCGGCCTATTACGGCGTCAAGGTCATCGGATTCGATATTGTGTTTTCGGAGCCGGATGAAAACAACTATGTCCGGCTGATTGACGAGGTGCGCGGCAAGTTCAAGGAGGTCAAGCTGGATCCGCAGGCCTTGACCGAAACCTCGCGGAAGGCCGAACAGGTGGAGGCGGATACCGGCAAGGCGGCGGCGGCGGTCAGCGTCTTCAAAAAGCAGTCCAAGCTCCTGCCGGCGAGGGTCCGCGAGGAACTGCCCGATCTGAACATCAAACCCAAGGAACTCACCGAGGGGGTCAACTCCCTGGCGGGATTCGTGAAGTCCATTGACGACCGCATGGTCACCGTCGGTCAGTACCTGGAAAACGAACGCAGCCGGGCGGACAACGACGAAACCTTCGCCCGCTCCCTGGTCGCCGCCCACAAGCGCGGCACCAAGGTGGTGCAGGGGTACTTCTTCTTCAACAGCCCCCAGGAACTGGAAACCCTCGACGTGGAGGCGCTCCGCACCAATAACTATGATATCGCCGAGGCGGAGTTGCGGCAGGCGGACATCATCACGGGGGATCAGCCCATCCTGACCCGGTTCTGGATGCCCCATGGATTCCGGACCAATATCCCGCTGCTGTCCCGTTCGACCCCCTTCGCGGGGTATTTCAACCAGCTCCCCGATGACGACGGCATTTACCGGCGCACTCCTCTTTTTATTTATTACGAAGAAAAATACATCGAGGATATCGCCCGCCTGTTGCGTGACGAGTCCGAGTCCAGGGGACAGGCGCAAAAGCAGGGAAAATTCATCAACATCACGGCGGACTCTCTCGCCAAATCCAAGGCCCTGCGCCCAATCACGGTGGATCGCATCCTGCGGACCCTGCAGAAGG
>JAJVIH010000004.1 GCA_022072125.1 Myxococcota bacterium
GACTGACGGCATTCTGGTGAAGGATGCGGCCAGTCTGGGCAGCTACAAATACGGGCGGGTATACCCCTCCCTCTCGTTGGCCTGCCTCTCCACCTATTTTGAGAAGCCCATCCGTCTGTGGGTGGATGTTCCCGAAACCATGGACGAAGACATGGTGCCCGCGCGCCTGATGATCGGCGAGAGAAAAATCCCGATTGATGAACGCGGCCGTTTCGTCATCAATTACCTGGGACCGGGCCGCACGGTGCCGCATTACAGCGTGATTGACATCATCCGGAAGGAAAAACCCAAGGACGCCCTGAAGGACAAGGTGGTGCTGATCGGCGCCACCACGATTGGCATCTACGATCTGCGGCACTCGCCGTTTGACTCCGAGTTTCCGGGTGTCGAGATCCACGCCAACATCATTGATAACGTCATGACCGAGAGCTACCTGGTCCGCCCGACTTCCATCAAGGCGATGGAACTGGGCTTCTACCTGGGCATCTCGATCCTGTTGGGCATCCTGCTCGGACATATCCGGTTGTACTATGGCGTGATGCTGACCATCCTGATCAGCGGCCTGTTCCTGGTGGGCAACTATTATTTCGCATTCCGCAACGGCATCTGGATGGTCGCGGTGCTGCCCTTCCTGGAAATGTACACCATCATGGTGGCGGTCGCGGTCTTCCGTTACATCACCGAGGAGCGGGAGAAGGGCGCCGTCCGCAAGGCGTTCCAGTTCTACTTGACCAAATCCGTCGTCGAGAAGGTGCTGGAAGACCCGGACTCCCTCAAGTTGGGCGGCCAGAAGCGCGAGATGACCGTCATGTTTTCGGACGTGCGCGGCTTCACCACCATATCCGAGTTGCTGGACGCGGAAGAACTGGTCGCGTTGCTGAACGAATACCTGACCCCCATGACCGACCTGGTGTTTGAATATGACGGCACCCTCGACAAGTACATGGGCGACGCCATCATGGCCTTCTGGGGCGCTCCGCTGGAGCAACCGGATCACGCCCAGCGCGCCTGCCATACCGCCCTGAAAATGATGGACAAACTCAAGGAGCTTCAGGCCGGCTGGGCGGCCCGCAAACTGCCGCACCTGGATATCGGCATCGGCATCAACACGGGAACGATGTCCGTCGGCAACATGGGTTCGGCCAACCGCTTTGACTATACGGTCATGGGTGATTCGGTGAATCTGGGGTCCCGTCTTGAAGGCATCAACAAGGAATACGGCACCAATATCATCGTCAGCCAGTTCACCGCCGCCAAGGTGCATAACGAATTTGTGCTGCGCGAACTCGATGCGGTGCGCGTCAAGGGCAAAAAGGAGCCGGTGCATATCTACGAACTGATCGCCGTCAAAACTCCGGGATGGGAGCAACAGTACCAATACGCCCGCGGGTTCGAATACGGCCTGAACCAGTACCGCCAGCAGCAATGGGATCAGGCGGAGACCACCTTCAAACAGGTCCTCGCCCTGCGTCCCAATGACGGGCCGGCGACTCATTACCTGGAGCGCGTGGAATACCTCCGCGAGCATTCTCCTGGAGCCGATTGGGATGGCGTATGGACCATGAAGACCAAGTGACCCATTATGCAATTGCAGCAGATGAGGGTCGGGTGTATCCTGATTCGGGTATTTTCAAGGGGATAATTCATGGCGACTTCCGCTGAAACCATATTGATGGAGCGTTTCGGCCGCAGTTTCCCGGCGGGAACCGTGTTGTTCCGCGAGGGGGATTTCGGCAAGGAGATGTACATCATCCACGAAGGGCGGGTTCGCATCAGCAAGCGTGTCCGCGATGTGGAAAAGACGCTGGTGTCGCTGGGCTCTGGGGAGTTTTTCGGGGAAATGGCCGTGCTCAACGACAAGCCCCGCACCGCCACCGCGGTGGTCGAGGAGGATTGCAAATTGCTGGTGATCAGCCCTCCGGTGTTTGAGGCGATGGTGCGCGGCAATTCGGAGATCGCCGTCCGGCTCATCAAGAAGCTGGCGGGCCGTCTGGAAGAGGCCGACGCCCAGATTGAAAACCTGCTGCACCGCGACAACAACAGCCGCGTCGTTCACAGCCTCGCTTACATGGCGGAAAAGCGCGGCAATCAGACCGCGCAAGGCTACAAGGTGGATATGTCGGTCAATGACCTGGCCAAATACGTGGGGCTGGAAGAGGGCGACGTGCAGTCGGTGCTGGACAAACTGCTGCAGGCCCGGCTGATTCAACTCGTTCCGGACGCCTTCATCGTATACAATGTGGTGACCCTGCGGAAGTACCTCGAATACCTCGAAATGAAGGAAAAATTCGGGGATATTTGAGGGGCATGCCCCATCCCGCTCCCAATTCCGCCAGCCGGTCCCGGTCTTCCCGTGGCGAGAAGCGCCATCATTCCCGTCCCGTCTGAATGACCCCGCCTGGGAGTAGAGTTGCTTCAGGTTGGCCGGAGAGGGCGGCCGATGCCGCCCCAGGGCTTCCCGGCCATTGACTGTAACCGCGGGCGTGATCAAATTACGAAACGATGAGCGAGAAGAAGGACAACGGAAAACCAGGCAAGGGACAGGGGCAACTGCTCCTGGAGGGGCGCGTCCGCACCCAGAAGCCGCCCATGTACCGGGTGCTGTTGTACAACGACAACTACACCACCATGGAGTTTGTGGTGTGGCTGCTCATGTCGGTATTTCATCACAACGAGAACGACGCCACGGAAATCATGTTGAAGATACACAACGATGGCATGGGCGTGGCGGGCGTATATTCATACGAAGTGGCGGAGACCAAGGTGCGGGAGACCACCAACCTGGCGCGCATGCGGGAGTATCCCCTGCTCTGCACCATGGAGCCGGAGTAGGCGCGCCCTGGCGCTGACGCGGCCCCTCTCTTCCCGCGGCGCGGGGAGTATTCTCCGCCGGGCTTGAACAAACCCCGTTGAACTGCCTCGTCCATCCCGGAAATGAAGTTCCGGATTATCCTTCATGATCCAGGGGTTGAGGAGCGGAATGCGTGTCCGGGGAGAGGATGGTTCATTCATCGCTCCACATCCCGCCAATCGGCGCCAGTCCCGCGGCGCCTTGCCTTTGGCGTCCAGTTCGAACCGGGCGGACATGGCGAATCCGGACGGACTGGGGCAAAATGCTTATTGTGGATTGACGGCCCATCGCCGGACCAGCAGGCCGGGGGTTGACTGGACAGCACCACGTGGAAGACTAAGGAAGGGGAGATAACGGGCCGCCCGGCGCTCCCGGGAGATTGGGGATACCGCCATGCTCACCAGGGAATTTGAAGAGACCGTCAAACGTGCATACGCGGATGCCAGCCAGCGGGGACACGAATACCTGACCCTGGAGCATTTGTTGCTGGCCATTCTCGATGATCCCGTGGGCAAGGAAATCCTCAACGCCTGCGGCGCCGATATCGAGGAACTGCGGAAGGACCTGAAGGACTTCCTGTCCAACAAGCTGAAAGCGCTTCCGGACCGGCGGGACGCGGGGATGAATGAAACCGTCTCGTTCAACCGGGTGATCCAGCGCGCGGCCCAGCATGTCGCCTCCAGCGGCAAGGACAAGATTGACGCGGGCAATGTGCTGGCGGCCATGTACCGCGAACCGGAATCCCACGCGGTGTATCTGCTTCAGCGGCAGGGGGTGACCCGCTTCGATGTGATCAATTTCATTTCGCACGGCATTTCCAAGGTGAAGGCGCCGGGCGTTGGCAAGATGCGTATCCCCACAGGCGAGGACGGCGAGACCGTCGCCGCCGATCCGCTGGCGGAGTACACGACCGAACTGGTGGCGCGGGCGGCGGCGGGGAAAGTTGATCCGCTGGTGGGCCGTGACAAGGAACTGGAGCGCATCATCCAGGTGCTGGCGCGCCGCCGGAAAAACAATCCGCTGCTGCTGGGGGATCCCGGCGTGGGCAAAACCGCGCTGGCGGAAGGGCTGGCGGCGATGATTCAGCAGGGCAAGGCGCCGCCTTTTCTGGCCAACGCGAAAATCCATTCCCTGGATTTGGGCGCCCTGCTGGCGGGGACCCGCTACCGCGGCGATTTCGAGGAGCGCGTCAAGGCGGTGCTCGACGCCCTGAAAGGCAAGAAAAACGCCATCCTGTTCATTGATGAAATTCACATGATTGTGGGGGCGGGCGCCACCACCGGCGGCACCATGGATGCGGCGAACCTGCTCAAGCCCATGTTGGCGTCCGGCGAATTGCGCTGCATCGGATCCACCACGCACAAGGATTATAAATCCTCGTTCGAGAAGGATCGCGCGCTGGCCCGGCGCTTTCAGACCATCGAGATACCCGAGCCATCCGTCGAGGATGCGGTGCGGATTCTCAATGGCGTCAAGACCGGATACGAGCAGCACCACGGCGTGCGCTTCACCAAGGCGAGCATCCAGGCCGCCGCGGCGCTGTCCCACAAGTACATCAATGAGCGCCACCTGCCTGACAAGGCGATTGATGTGATTGACGAGGCGGGAGCGCTCTTCCGCATGCGCCATCCGGAGGCGTCGAACAATCCGGATGACAACCCGATCTATCCGGAGGCGATCGAGAAGGTGGTGTCATCCATCTCCCGCGTGCCGGTGAAAAGCGTCACCACCGATGATCGTGATCGCCTGAAGAACCTGGAGCCGGAACTCAAGCGTTATATCTTCGGGCAGGATGAAGCGGTCGAAAAAATCGTGGGGGCGATCAAACTTTCCCGTTCGGGGTTGGGGCATCCGGAAAAGCCGGTGGGCAGTTTCCTGTTTTCGGGTCCCACCGGCGTGGGCAAGACCGAACTGGCGCGCAAGCTGGCGGCCATTCTGGGCGTGGAACTGCTGCGTTATGACATGACCGAGTACATGGAGAAACACGCGGTATCGCGGCTGATTGGCGCGCCTCCGGGCTATGTGGGCTTTGATCAGGGGGGATTGCTGACCGACGCCATCCGCAAACATCCCCACGCCGTGGTGATTCTCGATGAAATCGAGAAGGCCCATGGAGATATCTACAACATCCTGCTTCAGGTCATGGACCACGCCACCCTTACCGACAACATGGGGCGCAAGGCGGATTTCCGCAATGTCATCCTCATCATGACCACCAACGCCGGCGCCCACGACATGGTGCAGTCGCGCATTGGTTTTGGCGGCGGGGCGGTCTCCAGCGATGGCAAGGAAACCATCGAGCGCCTGTTCACGCCGGAGTTCCGCAACCGCCTTGACGCCTGGGTCGCCTTCAAGGCGCTGAGTCCGGAGACCATCGCCAGGGTGGTGGAAAAATTCGTGGACGAACTCGACGCCCAACTCGCCGAGAAGCATGTCCACCTGGAACTGGACGGGGCCGCCCGCGAATGGCTGGCCCAACATGGGTATGATCCCCTGTATGGAGCGCGGCCGATGGCGCGGGTGATCCAGAAGGAAATCAAGCTGCCCATCGCCAATGAAATTCTGTTCGGGGCGTTGGTCAACGGCGGTCAGGTTCATGTCTCCGCGCGTGACGGCGAACTGACCTTCCGCTACGAAGCCGCTCCGCCGCGCACGCCCGAAGACGAGGAGTCGCCCACGCTGGTTGGCTGAACGATGGATCCGGTATTCCGCTGACGCAAGCGGAGAATCAACGCCATCCACCCATGGGCGGCGATGGCGGCGCCCAGCGCGCCCGCAAGGGCGATCAATACATGGGTCAGCAAGGCGCCAGGCCGCGCCTGCTGGAGCAGGAACAGGAACCCCTCGAACAACAAATAGAGGTGGGGGTAGAGCAAAAAACTCCATCCCCACAGCCGGGCCATGCCGTGCGCGTTGGGCCAGTTGGGCAGGCACAGGAGGGAAGACAGGCTCAGCGGCAACAGCGCCAGCGAGAACAACGCCAGTGCTGGATATTGCCCCTTACCAAATTCCATCAGGAAGCGATGCCGCCACAGCAGGATGGTCTCGCCGCCATCGCCCGTGGGGATGGCGGCGGCGTGTATCGCCAGCATCGCCAGCGCGATCAGCAACACCAGTCCCCGCGCCAGGTTTGAGGCGGGATTCGCCGATCGCCACAGCATCAACAGGCCCGCGGCCGCGCACCCCGCGAATACCAGGGGAGGCGTTGGCATGGGCTCCAGCAACAGGTCTTCGCGGATCGCCTGGGCGCTGGCGAGAATAAGCAATCCGCAGGCCAGGGCTGTCACGCACGCGGCGGCCCGGGGGAGTTCTGGATTTTGTGGGGACGCGGATGGCCGCGGCCGCCATAATCCTGCCCGCGCCAGGGCGAATATCGCCGCCAGCGCGCCGCCCCACATCATTCCAAAAGAGAATGTGGTCTCTGGATGGGCGGACAGGACGGCGGGTATCCAGTCGAAACGCTCCCCCGCAAGGCCAAAGAGCCCAACCGGGCGTGCGGACCAGGGCGGCAAGGCCAGAGCGAGCAGGGCCAGGGCCATCCACCCCGCCTGACGGAGCAGGCGGGCGATGCGCCCGCGCGCTGCTTCCGGATCATCCCAGTCCATGAACAAGATGGCGCTCCGCGGGCCGCGCCCCGTGCGCGTGAAGGCGAAAGCCCCGGGAGAATTGTTTCACGCCCCCAGCAGCATGTCCGTGCAGAGCTTGGACATGCCCATGATGGACAACATGGGATTCACGCCCATGTTGGTGGGGAAAACGCTGGAATCCACCACGTAGAGGTTCTTGACGTGATGGCATTCAAAACGTGGATTCACAACGCTGTTCGAGGGATCCGCGCCCATGCGCGCGGTGCCGAACAGGTGGGTGGCGATGGCGTTGAAATGACCTGGGGTCAGACGCGGCTTGGCGCGCTCCAGTTCCTCCATCGAATGAACTTCAAAAGGCATGCCGTAAATACCGGTGATGACGCTCTTGCAGCCTTGCTGGAACAGCATGCGCGCGCCCTCGACCACGCCGTCCCAGAAAATCTCCAGGTCGCGGGCGTTGGGGGTGAACGACAGTTTGGGGGGCAGGAGCGCGCGGTGGTGGATGCTGCCATGGGCGGTCGCGCGCGCCTGCACGCCCCAGATGACCAGGCGTTTGCCATCCAGGATGCCGCGCATCAGCTTTTGTCCGATGCCCGCGAAACGGATGGCCAGCAGTTCCGGCGGCAGCGAGATGGTTTCAACTTTGAAGCGCCTGGAGCGGTAATCCACCTCGTAGCCCTGGGTGGCGCCGAAATAATAATCGTAATTGTCGTCCGGATTGACGCCGACGACGCCAATTCCAGGATGGCACTGGAAATGTTCGCCGACCTTGCGGCTGGGTGATTGCAGCCCGCTTTTCTGGAGCAGTTGCGGCGTCTGAATGGCGCTGGCGGCGATCAGGACGCCCTTGCGCGCATGGGCCTTGAGAATGCGCCGGCGGCCGCCCGGCTCCGCCGGGGCCAGACTGGCTTCCACATAGACCGCCTTGCCTTCGTGGACAGCGATCCGGTCCACCCGCGCTCCCGTGTAGATGCGCGCGCCGGAATTGAGCGCCATGGGGATATAGCTCAGGTCCATGGACAGTTTGGCCCCGTTGGGGCAGCCTTGCACGCACATCGCCGCGCCCTTGCACCCCCGTTCGTTGCGGCGGATGACGTAGCCGTCCAGACCCATCGCCTCGGCGGCGCGGCGCATCACCCAGGAATGTCCGAGCACGCTGTCGTCCGTGGGTTTGATGTTCAATTCGCGCTCGATCACATCGAAGTTGGCGTCCAGCTTCTGCTTGCTGATGGTTGAACCAACGCCGTGATCCCTGATCCAGTCATCCACCACGTCTTCCGGGGTGCGCCAGCAGATGGCGGAATTGAACAGCGTGCTTCCGCCCACGCAGCATCCCTGCAACATGGGGAAGGCCGATTCACCCCACAGCACTTGCGTTCCCGCATCGCGGTACAAGTTCTTCATGGTGCGCCACATGTTGGCGGAAAAATCCCTGCGGTCGCGCCACGGACCTTCCTCCAGCACGATGACCTGCTGTTTTTCGCCGGCCAGGAAGCGCGCCGCGGCCGCTCCCGCCGCGCCCGAGCCAATGATCACCCAGTCGGCGTCGTCGCTGGTGTTTTGCGCCACCTTCGCGGCGGGGACATGGTTGGCATGGTCCTTGGGGTAGGCGGTCGTATTCATTTCACATCCCCGGAGGTTTGCGGCTGGTAGTTGGCAGGGCGTTCGCCCAGAGGGGGTTCCTGGTTGGGCTTGCGGTATCCCACCAGATGCTGCACCTCCGGCTGGCCGAAGAAATTGAGGCAGGCCACGACCTTCACCACGGTCGCCATCTGCCGGATCAGGTATACCGGCGAGTCGTACCAGAGATCGTAATAGCGGATTTGATCTTCCTGCTTCAGGCTGGTGAACAGCAGCGGTTTGCCGATGAAGAACAGCGGAGACAGATTGAACAGCAGCATGACCGCGCGCATGCCGATCGCCGCATGCCATGGATAGTTGGCCATCACGTCAATGGCGAAATTTTCGTAGTCGAAATTGCGTGCGGAGTAAGGCATGCGGGCATCCAGCCCGGGGGGGATGATGCCCTCGCAGATGCGGGCGATCCACCGGGCTTCAAAGCGGGAAATCTTCACGGTATTCAGGCCTCCATGCGAAGGGCCGGGACCAGTTCGCCTGGCGCCGCCTGCACGGCCGCGCGCCGGGCCTTGGGGGCGAACCAGAGAAAGATGAAGGTCGCCAGACCATCCCAACAAAAGATCAGCAGCCATCCGGGCCAATGGCTGGCGTCGAAAAGAAAGAATCCAAGAAAAGCCAGGCTGGTGCTTCCCTTCATGAAGACCAGCGGCCACAACACGGCGAAAAACCGCCGGACATTGATCTGCAACAGCAGGCACATCAACCCCAGGGTGAGGACATTGGAACTGGCCAGCACGCGCCAGATCACACCCGTTTCCCCGGCGGCGTAGGGGTAGGGGCCTGCTCCGGTCAACAGGGTGGAGAAGCGGGACAGGTTATCAATCGCGCCCTGCGGATCGAACATGTACGAGGCGCCGGGAATCAGGAAATTCAGGGTCTGGAATCCGAACATGATCTGAAAATTCCGGTAATCCGTGTGTTTTTGTCCCCAGAATGCGCCCATGCTCCCTGCCTCCAAATTGGTCAGACCACTTTATCGAACTGGCGGACTCACGCAAGCGAAATCGTCCTTCCACCGGAAAATTTCCCCGCCCGGTTGATTGAATCCCCGCCGGCCAATCTGGAAAAAACAGGCGGACTTCTCAGTCCGGAGGCGGGGGGAACTGGTTCCGTGCGTTGTGTTCCGCCTACCGGTTTTCGATTTCGCAGACGTACCAGCGGCGCTCGCCGCAATCGGTGTCGTTCCAGCCCGCGGCGGGCTGGTTGCTGTTCATCTCGCCGCAATCCTCGCCCCAGTAATCATTGGGTTCGCCGGGGTTCCACCCCTTGAAGGTCACCGCTTCGCCCGTGATCCATCTCCACTCGTTTTCCTTGTCGCGGTCGGTGATCCCTATCCAGAAGTACTTGCCCGCGCCGGCGATCTGAGCCGCAAAGCTGTTTTCTCCCGGAGAGGAAATGGTCACGAGGTGGGAGCCTGCGTCCTTGCAGTGGCGCTCGGCTTCGCCGTACCTGGCCTGTACGGTGGACATCTTGTAGCAATTGCCAGTTTCCGGGAACCACGCCCATCCGGCGGGGCAGGTCTTGCAGGCGTCCCCGTTTTTCGAGCAGGTGCTGCCCGCGGCGCAGGGGTGTCCGCACTGAATCATGTCGCCGCAGTTGTTCTTGAAGGTTCCGCAAACCCGGTTGGCGCAGGTATTGTTTTCGGGAGCGCATGAACAGAGATTGGCGGTCTTGACGCCGCAGGCTTCGCCGGCCTTGCAACCGCCGCATTCCAGCAGGCCGCCGCAGCCGTCACTGATTTTTCCGCATTTTCCCGCGCAGGCCGGGTCCTTGGCGGCGGGAGTGCATTCCACGCATTTGCCGTTGGAGCATCCCGTGGAGCCGCAAGTCTGCACGTCCACGAATTTCAGGCAGGAACTCAAGGCAGTACGCGAACATTGCACCACCTTGTTGTCCTTGCAGAGGGAGACGCCTTCCTCCTTGCATTCATCCTCGCAGCGCTCCACGCATTTCCCCTCCTGGCAAACCTGGGCGCCGGCGCAGCCCTGGGCGTTGTCGTCCACCTGGCCATTGCAGTCGTCGTCCTCGCCGTTGCAGACATCCACGCGCAACGGCCCGGCGGACTGGACACATTCCAATTTTCCCGAAATGCAGAGCATTTTTCCCTTGCCGCAAACACCAGGCAGATTGGTGTTGCAGGGCGTGTCCACTCCCGGGGCCTCGGCGCCGTCCGGCGTGGCGGGATTGCAGTCGTTGTCCACGCCATCGCACAATTCGGTCGCGGGGTCGGTCAGCCTGCATCCATCGGGTTCTTCCGCGTCGCTGGATATCGCGTCCGGACGCCCGCCGTCAGGCGCATCATCCGGCT
The DNA here is from genome assembly GCA_022072125.1 of Myxococcota bacterium. Lineage (GTDB taxonomy): Bacteria > Myxococcota > JAJVIH01 > JAJVIH01 > JAJVIH01 > JAJVIH01. Next base: position 10,385 of record JAJVIH010000004.1, read on the forward strand.
TGCTGTCGGGAGGATCCAGATCGCTTGAGATCACGTCATCCGGGCCGGTGTCCGCGGGTGGGGATGCGGTGTCCTCCGGCGCGGCGTCGCCGGGGGATGCATCCTCCCCGGGGCCGTTATCTTCGGGCGATGCGTCACCTTCCGCGGAGTCAGGCGTGGCGGCGTCGCCCGGCGTTCCGGAATCCGGCGCGCCGCCGTCTTCCTGACTACCGGGACTCACGGGGTCTGGTTCGCCTGGGTCCCCTGATCGCAAGGCTTCCACACAGATGCCTTCCCCGCAGACCTGTCCCGCCGGGCAATCGGAATCGCTTTTGCATCCAAACTGGGCGGGGAGACCGGCGTTGGGGAAACATCCGCCGGCGAACGCGAGACTCCACGCGGCGAAGGCAAAAGACATGAGGCGACGGCCCGGCACACCCGAATTGTGACGAAACCGGATGGCAAAAGCAACAGTTTTCTGACACACTGCGTCAGTTCCGGATTTTGTCCTGTCCGGCCCGCAGTTTTTGAAGCAAGCTCTGGATGCTGTCCCCAAAGACCGGGTGAATGGCTCCGGGGGCGATTTCCGTCAGCGGCTCCAGCACGAATTCCCGTTCGTGCATCAGAGGGTGGGGGATCTTCAACCCGGGTTCATCCAGGATCAGGCCGCCCGCCAGCAGCAGATCAATATCAATGACGCGCGGCCCCCATCGTTCGAGCCGCTCACGGCCCATCGCCCGTTCCGTGCGCAGGAACAGGTCCAGCAGTTCGCGGGGAGTCATCCCCGATTCCACCTCGATGGCCATGTTGAGGAAATCGGGTTGATCCGTCTTGCCCCATGGCGGAGTGACGATCATGGACGAAAGCCGGGTGATGACGAGGCCGGGCTCCTGCCGCAGCAATTCCAGCGCTCGCTCCAGGTTGGCCTTGCGGTCTCCGGTATTGCTTCCCAGCGCGGCATGGTACGAATATTTCAATTGCCGTCCGTATTTGTTCCGGCGCCGCCTTCGCGCGCCTGGCGTCTCACGGCGAGGTCAGCGGCGTCGCGGTGGCCGCTCCGGCGCGTTCGGCCATGTATGGCGCGGGTGAAAAATGAATCAGCCGCTGGTTGTCCATGCTTAACTGGAAGACCCGGTTGTTCCGCGAAGAACGGGCATAAAAGAAGTTGGCGCTGGGGATGCCGATCAGCAGTTCGTCCACTGGTTTGGGGCGATCAGCGTAATACAGGCTGACAGCGAACTGGGCGGGTTGCAAACCGAATTGCTGAAGGTTGGCGGCGTTTTCCTCGACGATGGATTGCGCGCGCATGTTGGCCAGCAGATTCAACTGGCTGTTGACCTGAAACGCGCTGGCGGGTCCGCGCACGGGATCCATCAGGGACCACCGGCTGTCACCGGTCTTTTGCAGCACGAACGGCGCGCCGCCATGGTTGACCACCATCCGCACGACCTTCTCCGGTTCAAATTCAATGATGGATCGGGATCTCAACCTCGCCGGATCAATCTGGAAGCCATCCATGGTTTTGTCATCCACCTGGGCGATGGCGTTGAACTCCATGGACCACGCCCAGGTGCGTACCCCATAGGTGGATGCGTCCTGGCGCGAGATATGGGCCGACAGGGTCTTGCCATCCCGGGTGACCACCTGAATGACCAGCGGCGGCGTGTCCAGGCCGAATTTGTCGCGGTCCTTCGGCGTCTCCGTCACCACTCCTTCCGCCCGCAACCCCATGGCCATGGCCACGGCGCCCTCGCTTTCGATTTTGTCCGCCCGCTCCTGAAAGGGAGCAATCAGGTTCCAGCGGGTGGAATTCTCGTTGTCACGGGCGATTTCCCAGGACAGCTTGCCATCCCTGATCACGGCGATGCGGGCGATTTCGTCGCGCTCCACGGGCAGCAGGCGCTTGTCGCGGACATTGAACGAAGTCTGCTTGATCCGCGAGACCAGGGAAGACGGCGCCAGCAGGATTTTCCGGTCGCTCGACCGCTGGACATACACATTGGCCCCGATGGGGTCATTGAGCCCCAGGCTGACAGTATAATCCTGTCCCATGAAGGTGGTGATTTTGAAGGCCGCCTCCGGGTTCGCCAATCCGTATTTGTCTTCCCGGGATTTGGTTTCATCGGCGATGAGGGTGACGCTGGTCTCGCCCAGCGCCTGCGCCATGCCTTCCGCCACCCATTGCTCGGCGTCGGCTTTCGCCGGGCTGTTCAGGCGCCAGCGCTGCTCCCGCGATTCACGGACAATCTCCACCGGTTCGCCGTGCATGGACCACGAGATGCGCTGGATATCGTTCGCGCCCACGGGCAGGAGTTTTTCCGGACGGCCCATTCCGTCGCCGGAAGGGTTGCCGTTCAGCGCCAGCCATGCGCCCACGCCAAGCACCGAGAGTGCGGCGGCCGCTGCCGCCAGTTGGGCAAGTTGCCGTTGCAGACGGGTCATTGCGCGCGTTTCCGTGACCAGCGGATGGCCGCGCCGCACAGGATCATCAATCCAGGCAGCACCACCATCGCCAGATACCGGTAGATATTCCACTGCACTTGCGATGGCGCGAAGTAGCTCTGCGCGCGCATCCGGCTTTCAATGCGGATGAGATCATCCTGCTCGGTCAGCCAGGCCATGGAAGCCAGGATGAAATCCCGGTGGTTGAAGGAGTTGATGTGACTGTTCTGCAGGAACGAGGCGTCTCCGAACACCACGAAGCGCGTCTGATCGCTGCGCTTGCCGGCCGTTTCGCCCGGGGTGTTGCGCCCGCCCGCCACCGCCAGGGATACCGGGCCTTCCGTGTCCTCGCCCTGGGTGAACGAGGGGATGATTCCCAACTGGGTCTCGCCCCAGGCCTGCGGTCCGGTTTTCACCAGCCACTGAGAGCGCACTCCCGGCAGCCCGTAAGTTCCCTCCCACACGCTGCGCGCCCAGATGAACTGCGACTGCGTATTGGTCAGATCCTTGACGATCGGATGGGTGGACCAAGTCCGTCCCGCCGCGAAGGGAAACATCTGCATGCCCCCCATCAGCACGCCGGTATTGGAGGATTTGTCCATGATCAGGTCATCGCGGAGGATCACCCGCCAGTTTTCCTCCAGGTATTTTTCGATTCCCGTGCGGTACAGCCGGGAGTCCTTGAAGCCAAGGTTTTCCAGCAGGAAAAGCGCGCGGCCGCCGGTCTCCATGAAATCGCCGATCTTCTTGATCCCGGCCTCCGTGAAGGGATTGCGCGGCGCGGCGATCACCAGCGTGACATCGCCCCCGGGAATATCGCCCGCCAGCAGCGCGCGGGTTTCGATCTTGTAGCCCAGCGACCGCAGGATTTCGGCGAAGGTGAACAGGCTGTTGGGGTCCCTGGCGTCCTCGATGCTTTTTTCGCCCTGGCCCGTGGTGAAAATGACCGTTTTCGGCGCGTTGCGGGTCAGCCGGACAATGGCGTTGGCGATGGCCTGATCGGTGGCCTGCCCAACCCTCTCCTCGCGGTCTCCCATGCGCAGGATGATGCGCGCCGGATTGGGCGACGTGGCGAAATCCACCTTTTCGCGGAGCGCGCGCGCCGGGTCTTCGCGCGGGTCCACGATTTCGTAGGTGAATTTGTCAGAGGCGAAGGCCAGCGCCCGGAAGATGTCGTTGACGCGGGAGTAAAGCTGCTTCTCCTGCTGGCGCTGGGCGGGTTCGCGGTCGCGCGGCGACGCCGAATAGAAGGCGATCGCCCGGATGGGTTGCTGCGCCCCGGCCAGAACGCCGATGGTCTGGGGGCTGGGCGAGAATACCTGTTCGCGGGTCCAGTCGAAGCCACGTTCCATCTTCACGGCGACGGCGTTGAGCAATACCACGCCCGCCAGAAACACCAGCGCGAAGCCCGCCGCCACCAGGTTGAAACGGGTGGCACGGGAGCGCATGAAACGGCCCACCGGTTCGCGGTTGATGGCCGTCCACCACACCAGCAGGATAACCCCCGCGGCCAGCAGGCCGCTGGAGATGGAGCCGGCGCCCGGGTCAATGAAGCGCAACAGTCCGCCCGCCGCCGCGGAAGTCAGTCCTGCCGCCCCGGTCAGGGCCGATACGGCATGGTTGCGGGCGTTTGAGGGTTCCATCGGCGATTCTACTCCCAGCGCTGCGCATCAATCACGCGCACGGTCAGCAGCAGGAAAAACAGGGTGAAGGTCAGGTAATAGACCAGCGTGGCGGTGGAGACATACCCCCGCGCGAAGTTGGCGATGTGGGGCGTCAGGGCGGCGTGCTCCAGCAGGGTTTTCCACACGCCGGAAGCAGCGGCGGCGATGGCCGGCAAGATCGCCACCAGCAGCGCGCCGGAGAATGACAGCAGCGCCGACACCACCAGGTTGTCGGACAGCGAGGACCAGAACAGCCCCATCGCCGCCAGCGCGCAGCCCATCAGGAACAGTCCGGTGAATCCGGAGGCGATGGTCAGCCAGTCGAGCGAGCCCTGCACGACCGCATCGCCGGACCCCTGCGCCATGAATACGCCCGTCAGGGCGGGGAAGATGAAGGTCAGACCGCACAGCACCGCCACCACCACCGCGATGGACATGAACTTGCCCGCCGCGATGGCGAAGGTGCTCGCGGGTGAAGTGAGCAGCAACTCCCATGTCCGGTTGCGTTTCTCCTCCGCGATCAGGCGCATGGTCAGCAGGGGCAAAACGAACAGGAGCATGCGCGCGGCGCCGTCCATCCACGGGACGAAAACCCCGGTCATCAGGTTGGTGTCGTCCAGCAGGCTGCCGGAGCGGTACAAATCCACCTGATCCATGGACCAGCGTTGCAGGATGGTCACGAACAGCGATCCGCTGAAAAACAGGAAAACAGCGGCCATCACCCAGAAGGTGAGCGTGTTGACATAGCCGGCCAACTCGCGCCGGCAGATGACCCACGCCGATTGAAGCATGGCGATCATGCCTGCGTCTCCCGGCGCGTCGCGGCTTCCATGGTGATGGCCTGGAAGGTCTCTTCCAGCGGCGGAATCAGCGGCGACAGTTCCACCAGCCCGGCGCCGGACTCCACCACCAGCCGCGAAATTTTCTCCCGGGCGCCGTCATCCAGCCGGCCTTCCAGCACCCAGTGATTGTTTTCCTCCATCCACTGAAGATCCTCCACGCCATTCACCGCCTCCAGTTTGCCGGAAAGACCGCTGTCTCCGCCCTGGCGCGCGGTTTTGAGTATCCACCGCGCCTGCTTTTCTCCCGCCTTGCGGAACGCCTCCAGGGATTCCTGCAGGATCAGCCTGCCGCGGTGGATCATGAGCACGCGGTTGCAGGTCAGTTCCACCTCGCGGAGGATATGCGTGGAGAGCAGGATGGTGTGGGAGCCGCCCAATTCGCGGATCAGTTCGCGCACTTCCAGCACCTGAATCGGGTCCAGTCCGGCGGTGGGTTCGTCGAGGATCAGCAGATCGGGTCCGCCCAGCAGCGCCTGGGCGAGTCCCACCCGCTGGCGGAATCCCTTGGATAGATCCCCCGTCAACTGGTTCATCACTTCGGTGACCCTGCACCGGGTGGCCGCCATATCCACCTCGCTGGCGATTCTGGCGGGCGGCACGCGCTTCAGCCGGGCGGCGTAGCGCAGGTATTCGCCGGTCTTCATTTCCGGGTACAGGGGTGGGTGCTCCGGCAGATATCCGATGCGGCCCTTGATGCGCTCCGGCTCCTCGAACACATCCACCCCGGAGACGATGGCGGTGCCGGAGGTCGGGGGCAGATAGCCGGTCAGGAGCCGCATGGTGGTGGATTTGCCCGCGCCGTTGGGACCGAGAAAACCCGCCACCTCGCCGCGCCGCACCTCGAAATGGATATTGTCCACGGCGACGCGATCGCCAAACCTGCGGGTCAGGCCGCGCGCTTCGATGACCGGGCTGGAAGCTTCAACTGTCATGGGGGGCCCATGTTAAATCCGCCGCCAGCGGATGCAAGGCCGGGGCGATGGCAGAAATGCCAGCAGCAACCGGGCCGTCAGTTCAGGTACTCCCGGTCTTTTTTCCGGTCGCCGCCGCCTTGTATCACATCCATCTTCAGGCGGCGCAGTTTCCATTTGAGGTAGCGCAGCCGGATCCAGTCGCGGATTTGCGCCGGAGCGAACCACCAGGCCTTGAGGTACAGGTATCCGCTGACCAGCCCGCCGAGATGCGCCGCGTGACTGACCGCACCCATGCCCCGTTCGGCCAGCGCCGCCAGAAAGGTATAAATGATGATGCCCAACACCATCCATTTCACCTTCAGCCGCACGATTCCATAGATGTACAGGTGATGTTCCGGCCACAGGGCCGCCCATGCCGCCATCAATCCGTATACCGCTCCCGAGGCGCCGATGGTGCGCATCTCCGGCTTGCTGAACAGATAGCCCGCCGCGACGACAAACACCCCCGCCAGCACGGCGCAAGCCAGGTAGAAGGTGATGAATCCCCGGGCGCCCCAGCGGTATTCCAGCGCGCCGCCGAACATCCAGAGAAAAAGCAGGTTCAGAATCACATGCGCCGGATGAACCGAATGCAGCAGGTGGTAGGTGAACAATTCCCACAGGCGGAACTCGCGGACCACGTGGCGGGGAGTCAGTCCGAAGGCGTTGTCAATCGCCTCGACCAAGCCCGGACTGAATTGCCAGGCGATCAGCATCATCAGGTAAATGGCGGCGTTGATGATCAGCAGCCATTTGACCGCGCCCCGGAAACTCCAGTCTGCACGGGGGCCGTTATGTTCCATGGTCCGGATGGACATGCTGGTCAGGCGATGGCGCTGATCGCCAGCTCCTTGCGGCGCAGTTCCTGGATTTGATCGCGCATCTGGGCGGCCTTTTCAAATTCCAGCGCCTTGGCGTGGGTCAACATCTGTTTGTGCAATTTTTCGATGAGCTTCGGAATGTCCGCCGCGCTGGGTTCAGGCCCCTTCCGGGACTTCTCCCGGGGCGGAGTCATATAGTCGGCCTCCATCTGGGCGAAGGCGCCGGTGTTGATCGCCTTGCGCACGGTTTCCGGCGTGATTCCGTGGGCGGCGTTCCAGGCCAACTGTCTTTCCCGGCGGCGATGGGTTTCATCAATCGCCTTGCGCATGGAATGGGTCACCGTGTCGGCGTACATCAGCACATGGCCGTTGACGTTGCGTGCGGCGCGTCCAATCGTCTGAATCAGCGACCGGTGGCTGCGCAGGTAGCCTTCCTTGTCCGCGTCGAGGATGGCCACCAGCGACACCTCCGGCAGGTCCAGCCCCTCGCGCAGCAGGTTGATGCCCACCAGCACGTCAAATTCTCCCATGCGCAGCGCCCGCAGGATTTCAATGCGCTCCAGGGTTTCGATATCCGAGTGCAGGTAGCGCGTTTTGACCCCCAGTTCGGCGTAATATTCGGTCAGGTCCTCGGCCATGCGCTTGGTCAGCGTGGTCACCAGCACGCGCTCGTTGCGCCGCACCCGTTCGCGGATTTCCGCCAGCAGGTCGTCTATCTGCCCCTGGGTCGGGCGCACGTCAATTTCCGGGTCCACAAGTCCGGTCGGGCGGATGATCTGCTCGACCACCACGCCGCCGGTCTTCTCCAGTTCCCAGTCGCCCGGAGTCGCCGACACCAGGATCATCCGTGAAACCAGTTTTTCAAACTCCTCGAATTTGAGCGGACGGTTGTCCAGCGCCGATGGCAGCCGGAATCCGTAATCCACCAGCGTTTGCTTGCGCGCCCGGTCGCCGCGGAACATGCCGCCCGCCTGTGGAATGCTGACGTGGGATTCATCCACGAACATCAGGAAATTTTCCGGGAAATAATCGAGCAGGGTGGGGGGCGGTTCGCCTTCCTTCCGTCCGGTGAGGTGGCGGCTGTAATTTTCAATTCCCGTGCAGAACCCCATCTGCTCGATCATCTCCAGATCAAACATGGTGCGCTGTTCGATGCGTTGCGCCTCCACGAGCTGGTTGCGATCCCGGAAATACTGGATGCGCTCGCGCAACTCCTCGCGAATCGCGTCCAGCGCCTCCTTGCGGCGGTTGGCGGTGGTGACGTAATGGCTGCCGGGGTAGATGGCGATCTTGGGCAGCGCGCGCAGCACCTTGCCGCGCAGCGGGTCCACCTCGCTGATGGATTCGACCTCATCCCCCCAGAATTCAATGCGGATGGCGGTTTTCTCCTCGTAGGCGGGAAAGACCTCCAGCGTATCGCCGCGCACCCGGAAGGTTCCGCGGTGAAAATCCATGTCGTTGCGCTCGTACTGGATTTCCACGAGTTTGTTGATGATCTTGTCACGCTGGACGGCGCTTCCCTGTTCCACGAAAACCAGCATGTCGTAATAGGCCTCGGCGCTTCCCAGACCATAGATGCAGGAGATGCTGGCGACGATGATCACGTCGTTGCGCGTCAGCAGGGAATGGGTCGCCGCATGGCGCATGCGGTCAATTTCATCGTTGATGCTGGAGTCTTTTTCGATATAGGTGTCCGATTGCGGAACGTAGGCCTCGGGCTGGTAGTAATCGTAGTACGAGACAAAATACTCGACGGCGTTTTCCGGGAAGAGTTCCCTGAACTCGGAATAGAGTTGCGCCGCCAGGGTTTTATTCGGCGCCAGAATCAGTGCTGGACGTCCGCAACGTGCGATCACATTGGCGGTGGTGAAGGTCTTGCCCGACCCGGTCACCCCCAGCAGCACCTGATGGGATTCATTGCGGTTGACGCCTTCGACCAGTTGGCGGATGGCTTCCGGCTGATCGCCGCAGGGCTCCATGCCGGCTGACAGCCGGAACGGCGAGCCGGGAAATTCCAGGAGGGAGGGGGGAGATGGTTCAGCGGCCTTCGCCATGCCTGGCAATGTAATGATGACCGGGGTGTCTGTCCATGCCCCGCCGCCGCCCCCGTTTCAGGGCGCCTGTTCCGGGCTGCAATCCCCTAGCGGCTCACCAGTTGTGCATGCCGCCGATGTCGGTGACCTGGTAGCCATGGCCGCGCAGCAACTGGGCAGCGGTGGAACTCCGTCCGCCGCTGCGGCAGTACACCACCACGGGGCGTTTCACATCTCCCACTTCGCGCAGCCGGGCGGCCAGTTCCTGGACAGGGATATTCTTCGCGCCTTCCAGGTGGCCGCCATGGAATTCTTCCGGCGTACGAACATCCAGCAGCAACGCTCCTCCGGCGACCAGTTGACGATGATGAGTGGATTTGGGTTTGAACAGGAAGTCGAACATGTATTTCTCCTGAATGGGTGATGGATGGTGGCGCCTGTCCGGCGCGCCCGTTACACTGATGAGAGCCCGGAGGCGGCCCGATGGATTCGCCCGGAAGGCATTTTTTCACCGGAAGATATTTGAATCATGGACAATGAACTGATCCGGCGCGCGCAATCCGGCGATAAGGCGGCGATGGAACAGGTGGTCGCGGGCCTCATGCCCGTGGTTTATCGCTATGGCATGCTGCTCTGCCGGAACCCGGATGACGCGGACGACATCGTTCAGGACACCCTGTTTTCGGTGACCCGGCATCTCAAGGAGTTCGAGGGCCGTTCCGCCCTGAGCAGTTGGGTTTTTCTGCTCGCCCGCACCGCCTGCAACCGCAAGCGCCGGGGCCTGAAAAACCGGCCGGCGCTGGATGCGGACAGCATTCCGGAACCGGCTTCCGGCGATCCCACCCCCGAGGATCAGGCGGAACTGGGCGAGGCGGTGTCCCGGCTGCGCGCGGCGCTGGAATCGCTGGATGACGATCAGCGGGAAGTCCTGGTCTTGCGCGATGTCGAGGGGTTGACCGCGCCGGAAACCGCCGCGGCCCTGGGCATTAGCGTGGAGGCGGTGAAAAGCCGCCTGCACCGGGCGCGCGCCGCCCTCAAGGACGCATTCATGCCGCTGGTGGAATCCCCCGCGGGAGATGGTCAATGCCCCGATGCGGTCCAGATGATGTCCCGCAAGCTGGAAGGCGAATTGACCCCCATGGACTGCGCGGAAATGGAGAAGCACGTGGAGAGTTGCCCGCGTTGCAAGACCGCCTGCGATTCGCTGAAATCGGCCCTGCTTGCCTGCAAATCGGCGGGCGGAGCCGCCGCGCCTCCCCAACTCCAGCGGCGGGTGCGCAAGGCGGTCGCCCGCTGGCTGGCGGCGCCTGGCGTCACCCCTTCGACGTGATGGCGGTCGCCAGTCCCAGCAGCAGGGCCATGGCGGTGGAGCCCAGGAACACCAGCATCAGCCATGCGGTCACCGAGGCCATGACCCCAGCCAGCCGTCCAATTCCGTGGATTTCCGAAATGGCGATATAAAGATACCAGGCGAGCAGCGGAATCCCCGTGTAGAACCCGATCACGGGGATGGCCAGGAACAGCGCGGGAGTGGAGGCGTATATCACCGCCCGCATGGTGGCCGCGTATCCTTTGTGTTCCATCGGGCTCATGATGATGGAAAGATGGAAAACCCCGCTCAGCACATAGGCCATTGCGTAGGCGATCAGGGGGGACATCGCCAGCATCATGAGGATGAATGCGCGCACGGACTCGATGGTGGGGAGTTCCGGCGCCGGGCGCCCGGCCATTTCCATGTTCCGCCGGGTTTCTTCCAGGGCCTGGGAAAGCTGCTCCGCCTGGCCCGGAACCATATAGACCATCATCAGGTTGAAGAACAGACCGGCAAGGCCTATCGCCCAGACTATCCAGGCATAGGTGACGGTGACCCCCTCTTCGTCCGTGCGCATGCCGCGAAACAGTTCGCGCGGATAGCGCAACGTCGTCCGGACAGTGGTGATGAACGACAGCCACCAGCCGAATTCCCCGCGCATTTCCCAGACGGGAGTGGCTCCCGCAACCCGGCGTTCCTCCAGCCGGCGGGCTTCCGTGACACGATCCCAATAGTTCTCGAATCCCCCGGGCGGGGGTTCATTTTCTTCCGGAGCCTGTCCCCCGGGCGGAGCCGGATTTTCCCGCGGCGCGGGTGCGGATTCATCGTTGTTCAAAGTCCCCGGCGGCGAAGTGGAAGGATTGGCGGGTCCATCCGATCCGGCTTCCGTTTGCAGGGTGGAATGACAATGCGGGCAGACGACTTCCCCGGGAAGATCATGGCTGAACATTCGCTGACAATGGCCGCAACGGATGATCATGATGGCTGGCGCGGCGGCAGTTTGGCCAGTTCCCGCAAGACCACATCATGCAGCAGCCCATTGCTGAACAGCACGCCGTGGCGCGCCAGCACGTCGCTGACGCCATAGGGGATTTCCTCGCCGCGAAAATCGCTGGCCTTGCCGCCGGCGGCCATGAGGATGGCGTGGGGAGCGGCCAAATCCCACAGTTTCACGCCATGGGGAACCGCATAGACATCCGCCCGTCCCAGCGCCAGCAGCATGGCTTTCAGGCCCGCCGATCCGCTGATGATCCCTTCGGCGCATCCCCAATGCTCCTGTGCGTAGCGCATGACCTCGCTGGGGTGGCTGCGCGACAGCGCCAGCACGGCTTCCTTCAGGGCGGCGCGGCGGGATGCCCGCAAATCCCGGATGGTATTGCCATTCTGGACATGCGCGCCCAGTCCTTCGCCGCCGTAGTACAAGGTTCCCGTCACCGGGTGCAGGATCACCCCCAGCACCGGTTTTCCGTTCGCCGTCAGACCCGCCATCACGCAGAACTCGCCATTGCGGGCGACAAATTCCTTGGTTCCGTCAATCGGGTCAATCATCCACACCCGTTCCGCGCCCGCGCGATCGGGGTGATCTTCCGACTCCTCGGTCAGCACGGCGTATCCGGGGTAGGCGCGGGAAAAGCCTTCGCGCAGGTATTCATCCACCGCATGGTCAGCGGCGGTGACCGGTTCATCGCCGCTCTTGCTGCTGATGTGGAGATCGTCGCGCTGATAGAAGCGCATGGCGATGGCGCCTGCCTCCATCACCAGCCGCCGGGCGGTGGATAGTTCGCGGAACCAGTTCTCCGCCGATGGAACCAGCGCGCCCATGTTATTGCTGCGGATAAACGATGATCTTGTCGTGAACCAGCAGGACCAGGTCATCCTTGCCGTCGCCGGTGACATCTCCCGCGTAGACCTCGCGCGGTTCGCCCTGATCCCGCGCGCCCCGGAAACTCTTGGTTTCAAACACCTTGAACTTCAGGGATTTCCGCAACTCATCCTTGCGTCCGCGTTCGATGATCTCAATGTAATGCTCGTTGGTGTCGGCGATGACCACATCAATGGCGCCGTCGTGGTTGAAATCACCCAGCGCGAAGTCGCCAAAACGGCCTTTTTCCACCTCGGTTTCATATTCCCCCAGTTCTTCCAGCGAAAGCGGCGCGCCGCCCGAGGTGAATTGGGAAAAGAAATTCAGGCCCACGGCCAGGATGTCGCTCTTGCGGTCGCCGGAAAATTCTCCCGCGGCGAAGCCGATGAAATTCAGCGAGGCGGTGTCACGGCGGTAGGCGAATTCAAATCCGCCCGGCGTGCGTTCGTATACTTCCACCGCTTTTTTGGCGTTGTTGAACATGATCAGTTCAGTCTTGTTGTCGCCGTTGGTGTCGGCGATCAGCGCGCCGGAGATTTCCCCGGCCGGATGCTCGCTGTTGACCTGTCCCACCGGCTCCAGCGAGCCGTCGCTCTTGAGTTTGAGCGCGCGGACATAGTTCTTCTGAGCGATGAGCAGTTCGGGCTTGCCATCCTGATCAAAATCACCCGAGGTGAAGTTGACGAGGCCGGCGCCCACGGTCAGGCCCTTCTGGTAGGTGGCGTTGTTGGAGACATCCTTCAGTTCCCGGTTTTCCCAGCGCACCATGCGCGCCGCCTCGAAGGGAGTGAAGACGAAAATCTCCTTCGCTCCCGTCCCGTCCGCGTCGAGGATGCGCAAGCCCTTCGGGCTGCCGGAGGCTTCCAGTTTGAGGGTGACGGGCTCATCCTTGGGTTTGGCTCCGTCGCGCACCGCCAGGATGAATTCGTTGTTCTCGTTTTCAAACAGCGCGGCGATATCGCATTTGCCATCGCCGTTGATATCCGCCGCATCCATGCCCAGGGCCTTGCCCATGGCCATGACCGATCGCGGGAAGGTCCATTCCCGGTTCTTTCCGATCTTGCCGATGGATACGGTTTTTTCATCGGCGGACGACACCACCACGTCATTGCGGCCATCGCCATCGGCGTCGCAGATCGCCACATCGGATCCGGCGGACAGGGAAGGCGCATCCTCGCCTTCTTCAAAACCGCCGTCTTTTTTGCCGAAGAACAGGCTCAGGCGGGCTTTGGCGGGTTCGCTCAACACCAGATCAAGGCGTCCGTCGCCATCCAAATCGCCCAGCGCCATGCCGCGTTCGGTGACTTCGGTCTCCGATCCCGGGGTGTAGGAAAGGGCGTTGGACAGGCGGTCCTTGAACTCCAATTCGATCTTGTTGCTCAAGCCCACCGCCTTGAAGCGTCCGCTGGTGGCGGCGACATAGAAAATTTCGGCGCGTTTGTCCTTGTTCCAGTCCTTGACGAAGACGGATCGCATGTTGGGGGTTTCAAATTCGGAGGTAGGGCCGAATTTTCCGTTTTTGTCCTGTAGCCGGATTTTCAGCGGGAAGCGATCATTTCCCTTGATGTACACCAAGTCGTTCCTGCCGTTGCCATCCATGTCTTCGAGGAAGACCACCGCCAGACCCCGGGTGATATTCGGCAGTTTGTCCGGCTGTCCCAGGTCTTTTCCCCGGGCCCCCAGGAAAAGGTAAGTCGAGGAATCACCGAGCAGAACCAGGTCATTGAGTTTGTCGCCGTTCAGGTCTCCGGTGACGATGCCGCCATTGAACGGCACGCCATCGTCAATATTGAAGGTTTGCAGGCGGAATTTGACCTTCTGGGCGTCCTTGTCGAAGCCGGTGTTGTAGGCGACGGTCAGCTCCTTTGGGTCGCCGTAAAAGGCCATGTCCGGCTTGCCGTCGCCATTGAAGTCCTCCACCGTGAGGTTGTGGACCTTCTTCTCGGTCAGGAAGGGCGCGCGCAGGAAACGCTTGTTGTACTGGAGCTTGTTGCGGTTGTCGCCGAGGTCTTCCAGCCCGGTGGGCTTGTCCCAGTCCGCTTCCTTGCGCTGCAGCAGGATTTCAATATGGGCCTTGGTGTTATTGACCACCACGATGTCGTTCAGGCCGTCGCCATTCATGTCCGCGAAACGGACGTTCTTCAGGCCGGGTTCGATCTTGTAGAGTTCGTATCCGGAAAACCCGAAAGCCGCTTCCTTCGCGGCGGCGGGCTGGGCGTGCGCGCGGCATGAACTGAAAAGGATGGCGCTGAACGCCAGCAGCAAATAACCACGAAAACCCTTCCACATAACGATGAAACGCCTCCTGCGTCCGGTTGAACCGCCGCAATGTAGTATGCAAGGCCCTCCGGGGCAATCCGTGGGCGGCCAACCGGCCAACCGCTTCTGGCGGACGGGGTTGTCTCCCCGCCCGGTTCTGGTATTCCAATGCCTGTAATCGAACCTGCGCCCCCCGTCCGGCGGCGGCCACATTCGCCCCCGGGCCGTGACACGCATTGCTGAGGCGGGGTTGGTCGCCCGCCTTGTTCCCCCTGCGCGTGCATGATAAATCCGGGACGGCGCGCGGATGGCGCGTGGAAGATCATTGATTGAGGAGATTCATGAGCGACGATCAGGGAAGCGGACGTTCGTTTGTACCGCCCAATAGCCCGAATCCGGTGGCGATTCCGCCGCGCCTGCCGATTCTGCCGGTTCGCAATACCGTTCTGTATCCCAACATGGTGTTGCCGCTGATGGTGGCCCGGGAACGTTCGGTCCGGCTGATTGAAGAAGTGCTGGCCGGCGACAAAATCCTGGCCGTGGTCGCCCAGCGCGATCCGGAGATCGAAGACCCTGTTCCCGAAGATCTGTTTGAATACGGCTCGGCGGGAACCATCCTGAAGATGCTCAAATTCCCGGATAATTCCATCCGGGTGCTGGTGCAGGGCATCAAGCGCGTCCGCATCGCCAAACTGGTGGAGGAAGAGCCGTTTTTTATCGGCGACCTGGAAGTCATCCATGATTCCGCCGAGGTGTCGGCGGGTACGCGCCGCCGCGCCGACAAGCTGAAGGAATTGTTGCAGACCTCTGGCGTGCTGCCGCGCGAGCAGGTGTCGCAGGCGCTGAACATCCAGGAGCCGGGCATGCTGGCCGACTTCATCGCCACCAACCTGAAGCTGGATCTCAAGGAGATGCAGAGTCTGATCGAGGCGGTGGACTACAACCGCCGCCTCGCCATGATCTCGCGCGTGCTCAAGCGCGAAATGGCGGTGCAGGATGTCAAGACCTCCATCCAGGACGAGGTCAAAAACCTCATAGACAAAAACCAGAAAGAGTACTACCTGCGCCAGCAACTCAAGGCGATCAAGCGCGAATTGGGAGAAGACGAGTCGGAGACCTCGGAAATCGAGGAATTCCGCGAGCGCATCGCCGCCGCCGGTTTGCCCGAGTTGGCCAGGAAGGAAGCCGACCGTGAACTCAAGCGCATGGAGAAAATGCATCCGGAAGGCAGCGAGTTCACGGTCGCCCGCACCTATCTGGACTGGCTGTGCGAATTGCCCTGGAACAAGTCCAGCGAGGACAATCTGGATATCGGCAATGTCCAGAAAGTGCTCGACGAGGATCACTACGCCATGGACAAGGCGAAGAGCCGCATCATCGAGTTTCTCTCGGTGCGCAAGCTCAAGAACGACATGAAGGGGCCGATATTGTGCCTGGTCGGTCCGCCTGGCGTCGGCAAAACCAGCCTGGGCCGGTCCATCGCCCGGGCGATGGGGCGCAAATTCGAGCGCATCGCCCTGGGCGGCATGCGCGATGAAGCGGAAATCCGCGGCCACCGGCGCACCTATGTGGGCGCCCTGCCAGGCCGTATCATCCGCGCCTTCCGCCGGGCCGGCGCCAACAATCCCGTCTTCATGCTTGATGAGATTGACAAGGTTGGCCTGGATTTCCGCGGCGACCCCACCAGCGCGCTGCTGGAGGTGCTCGACCCGGAGCAGAACAACAGCTTCACCGATCACTACCTGGATTTGCCCTTCGATCTCAGCAAGGTGTTGTTCATCGCCACCGCCAACCTGTTGGACCCGGTTCCCGCGCCGTTGCTCGATCGCATGGAGGTGCTGGAACTGCCCGGGTACACCGAGGAGGAGAAGCTCCAGATTGCGTGGTCGCATCTGGTGCGCAAGCAGATGCAGGAGCATGGCATCACCAGCGACCATATCGAATTCACGGATGACGGGTTGCGCGCCCTGATCGAGAGCTACACGCGCGAAGCCGGTCTGCGCAATCTGGAACGGGAGATCGCGGCGATTTGCCGCAAGGTCGCCCGCGGGGTGGCGGAAGGGAAAACGGAACGCGCCGTGATCTCCCCGGAGATGGTCGAAAAACTCCTGGGGCCGCGCAAGTACTATCCGGAACTGGCCGAGCGCACGAATATCCCGGGCGTGGCGATTGGTCTTGCGTGGACGCCGGTGGGCGGCGATATCCTGTTCATCGAGGCCACCCGGATGCGCGGCGCGAAACACTTTGTCGTCACCGGCAAGCTGGGCGAGGTCATGACCGAGTCGGCGCGGGCCGCGTTTTCGTATATCCGCTCCAATGCGGTGGAACTTGGCATCCCCGACGATTTCTTCGAGAACACCGATATCCATATCCACATCCCCGCCGGCGCCATCCCGAAGGATGGGCCATCGGCGGGCATCACCATGGCCACCGCCATCGCCAGCCTGTTGACCGGCCGCCTGGTCCGTCATGACACCGCCATGACCGGCGAGATCAGCCTGCGCGGCAAGGTCATGCCGATTGGCGGTCTCAAGGAAAAGGTGCTGGCGGCCTCGCGCGCGGGCATCACCCGTGTCATTATCCCCCATCGCAACGAAAAAGATCTGATTGAAGTCCCCGAGGACATCCGCAAACAAATGACCTTCATCCCGGTGGAAAGCATGGATCAGGTGCTGCGCGAGGCCCTGACGGAAAGCCAGGTCAACGCCTTGCAACCCACTGGAACCGGCTGACAGGAGATGCGCCATGCCGCAGGTCCGACGCGAGCTATCCGAGAATATCCGCAACGTCGCCCGCAACCTGACCACGAGTTCCATCCGCCCGACGGTGGATGAACTGGATCAGTCCCGTTCGTTTCCGCACGCCCACCTGACGGCCCTGGGCGATGCGGGCCTGTTTGGCATTGCAGCTCCGCCCACGTTGGGCGGGCAAATGGCGGATGCGCGCAGTTTTGTCGGGGTGGTCGAGGAAATCTCCCGCGCGGCGCCTTCCACGGCGTTGGTCTACACGGCGGTGCTGTCATCATGCCTGCCGCTGATGCGCCATGGCTCCGAGAAGCAGAAGAGCGAATTTGTCCCCAAGATCGCGCTGGGAGAATGGAAATGCGGCGTGGCCATTTCCACCCACCCCGGCGGCGATCAGATGAACGGCGATGTCATCGCATCCCGCGAGGGCGATCGCTTCCGTCTGGACGGCGCCATTCAGTACGTGATTGGGGCGCATGGACTGGATTCCTTCCTGGTCCGCGCGGATGTGAAGGGGGAGGGCGGCGGCCCGTCGCTGTTTCTTGTCCGCCACCACGACGCGGGTTTCCAGCGCGGCGGCATGGATCGCCGCCTGGGGCTGGCTTCCGCCGGTATCGGCGAACTGCGGTTCGAAAACTGCGTGATTGGCCCGGAGCGGGTGATTGGCGGCATCGGCAAGGGCGTGGAAGGCAATCGCGCCGCGCAGGAGTATTTGCTGCTGGGCGTCTCCGCGATGGCGTTGGGCATGGCGCAGGAATGTTTTGACACGGCGGTCCGGCTGCTGCGCGAAACCCAGAATGAATACACCTCCACGGAACTGGCGCTGATCCGCCAGAACGTGGCGGGGATGCAAACCCGCATCAGCGCCATGCGGGCCATCGCCGATCTGGCGGCCTTCCACGAGGATACCGACCCGCCGGGCATTCCGTATCCGACCTATCGCGGACGTATCTTCTGCCTGGAGTCAGCGCTGGAAGTCGCGGCTTCGGCCCTGCAACTGGCGGGCGGCAAGGGATTCTCCGAAGAGGCCATGATCGAGCGCATGCTGCGCGACGCCCGCGTGCTGGCGATCATCCTGTCCACCACCGAGCAACTCAAGGACGCCCTCGGCGAATTCATCATCCGGGGAGAGTAACTTTCCCACCCGCACGCCGGACCGCGGGCGGATGCTTGCGGGCGCGCGGATGTGGAGATAACCATCGGCGCTTGTGCGCCCGTCCCTCTTCATATTCAAGAGTCATGCGCGAATCCCGCACTGGACGCTTCCGTTGCTGGCGGCGCTGTTTCTGTTCCCGGCCGGCGCCCGCGCCGCCACTTTTGATCCCGGATTGAAGTGGCGCACGATTGAAACGCCGCATTTCTCCGTCCATTACCACGAAGAACTGTCGCCGCTGGCGCAGATGGCCGCGCAATACTGCGAACTGGCGTACGATATTGTCACCGCGCGTTTCCAGTGGCGGCCCGCGGGAAAAACCCAGGTGGTCCTGCTCGACACCACGGACTACGCCAATGGCTTCGCCTTTCTGCTGCCGTACAATTACATCCGGCTGTTCGTGACCGTCCCCGAATCCAGTTCCCCGCTGGATGTGTACGATGACTGGCTGCAGAACCTGATCCTGCACGAGTACGCCCATATCGTCATGCTCGACATGACCGAGGGGCTGCCGCTATTCCTGCAGCGCATCTTTGGCCATGTCGTTCTGCCCAACAGCGTGCATCCGCACTGGATTCTGGAAGGCGTGGCGACCTGGGTGGAGACGGTGGAATCCCCGGGCGGGCGCGGCCGATCGCCGTTCGTGGACATGATCCTGCGCATGGATGCGCTGTCCGGCCGCTTCCTGTCCATTGATCAGGCGGTCATTTACTTCACGGACTGGCCGGGCGGGAACGCCGCCTATTATTACGGCGCCAAATTTCACCAGTATCTGGCGGCCCGCCATGGCGACCACAAAATCCGCGAGTACTACAAGAGGGTGGCCTCGTTTCCGTTGCCGTATTTCACCCTGCTGTTGTCATGGCGGACCTTTGGAGCGGTCTTTGAAAGCGAATGGAGCCAATGGCGGGAGGAGATCACCCGCGAAGCCCGGGCGCAGCGTGACATCATTGAGAAGCAGGGAATCCGCGAGGGCAAGCGCCTGACTTTCCACGGAGGCGGGGTGGGAGGCGCCCGTTATTCGCCCAGCGGCAAGCGCATCGCCTATTCCCGTTCATCGCCGCGGACCGGGCCGGAAGTGCGACTGATGGAGCGTGATGGGTCGGGGGATCGCCAGCTTTTCCCCGACACCTTCTCCAACCAGATCGCGTGGAGCCGCGACGGCGAATCGGTGATCTTCTCCCAGGCCGCCATCAATGATCGTTTTTATACCTTTAACGATGTCTACCGGTACGATCTCTTCTCCGGGAAAGCGTATATGTTGTCGGCCAACCAGCTTCCCGGCGGCATGCGGCAGCGCGGTTCCTCATTGCGCGCCCGCGATCCCGACATCCATCCCGGCGGCCGGCATGTGCTCTTCGTGACCAATCGTTACGGACAGAACGCCCTGGTCGAGGCGGACGTGGAGGGCGAATTGCGGCGCTGGAGTTCCGCCAGTTTGCGCGTGGTGAAAAATTTCCAGGGTCTGGATGCGTATTCCGAACCCCGTTACTCGCCGGATGGAGAGACCATCGCGGTCTCCGTGGTGCGCAACGGCCAGCGCGACATCGTGCTGATGGATCGCCAGGGCCGGGAACTGGCCTGCGTCACCAACGATGGCGCCCGCGACACCAGCCCCGTCTGGAGCCCCGATGGCGGCTTGATCTTTTACGCCAGCGACCGCACGGGCGTATGGAATATCCACGCCTGGGAAAGAAGCACCGGGCGGCGCTGGCAGGTGACCAACGTGGTGGGCGGCGCCTTCACGCCCGATGCGTCTCCCGATGGAAAATCGTTGTTGTACCGGAATTATCTTCCGGATGGATACGATATTTTCGAGTTGCCTCTCGACCGGGAGCAGTGGATTCCAGTTCCGGATTTGATCCCCAGCGGCGATCCTCCGCCATCGCGTTTCGCCCGCATGAGCGAGGGAAAGGCGGATTTTCCGGTTCACGATTACAACCCGTGGGACACCCTCAAGCCATCCGTCAACAACTGGGTGCTGATTCCCACGCTGCTGCTGCGCGAAAATGACGTGGAACTGGGTCTGCTGACCTTTGGGTCAGATATCCTGCAATACCACGGCTACACCCTGCAGGGGACCTTCAGCGCGTTCACCCGGGAGTTCGGCGCCAGCGTCACCTACGAGTTCAACCGGCTGTATCCTACCTTCGTATTCAACCTCTCGACCTTCATCATCCAGTTTCCCCAGCGGCTGGCGGTGCGGGACGGTCCCATGGACCCGGTTCGTTTGGCGGGCGATGGCTTGTATGTGGAGCGCCGCAACCGCGCCAGCGCCGCGATGCACACGCCGTTGTTCCAGCGCCACCTGCTCATCACGGGCTACAGCTTCGAGCGGCGCGATTCCGCGGCCGATGTGCCTGACAACGCCATTACGGGCATCATTCCGGCGGGCGGCGACCATGCCCGCGTGACCCTGGGCTACCGGTATTCATGGACGCGATCGTTTTCGCGATCAATCAGCCTTGAAAACGGCCGCAGCGTGGGTCTGGCGCTGGATATTTACAGCCCCTGGCTGGGGGGAGACTACGAGGAAGCGGTGGTCACCACCGACTTCCGCGAATACATCACCATGCCCTGGTTTTATAACCACGTGCTGGCCATGCGGGTGGCGGGAGGTCTGGCCTTTGGTCCCAACCCGGTGCAACTCTTCCGGGCGGGCGGTGCGGTGGGCGAGTCGTTGATCTCCGCCGCCACGGAGAATTTTTTTCCCATTCGCGGCTTTCCCACCTCGTTCCTGACCGGCCGGGGCGCCGCCATGGCCAGTCTCGAATACCGGCTGCCGCTGCTTTATGTGGATCATGGCCTGTTCACACTGCCGTTCTTCATCCAGAACCTGAGCCTGGCGGTATTCGCGGACGGGGGTACGGCCTACGCGGGCGAGGACCGGCCGGAGTCTATCCGCGACAACCTTTCGCTGGGAACCGGGCTGGAACTGCGGTCGAGCATGTCCTTGACCTTCGGTCCGCCGCTGGTAATACGTGGCGGCGTTGCTGCGGGCTTGACGCAACAGGGCGTCCGGAGTTTTCCGGGCATGTTGTATTTTCTGATTGGCCAGAGTTTCTGACGGAATATTGAGGAAGTCATGAGCGGAGAACGGAATACCTGCGACGTGATCATCCCCGCGCTGAATGAAGAACAGGCGATTGGCCGCGTGCTCGCCGATTTACCGCCAGACCTGGCCCGCCAGATCATCGTCGTGGACAACGGCAGCGTGGATCGCACGGCGGAGATGGCGCGGGACCTGGGCGCGCGCGTGATCTACGAACCCATGCGCGGATACGGCGCCGCCTGCCTGGCGGGAATCAACGCCATCCGCTCCAACCCGCCCCATACGGTGCTGTTCATTGACGGCGACTACAGCGACGATCCCAAACAGGCCTGGTCCATCGTCACGCCGGTGCTGTCCGGAGAGATGGACCTGGTGCTCGGCTCGCGCCTGAGCGGACAGTTGCAGAAGGGCGCCATGCCGCCGCACGCGGTTTTTGGCAACCAGTTCGCCACACGGATCATGAACGCGGTCTGGCGGAGCCACTACACCGACCTGGGGCCGTTCCGCGCCATCAACTGGCGGGCCCTTGAACTGCTGGATATGCAGGATCGCGGCTATGGCTGGACCATCGAGATGCAGATCAAGGCGGCCCGCCTGCGCCTGCGCGTGCGTGAGGTTCCGGTGAGCTACCGCAAGCGCGTCGGCGAATCGAAAATCAGCGGAACGGTGCGGGGTTCCGTCAAGGCCGGCGCGAAAATCCTGGCGACCATCGCCCGCCACGGATTTGATCTTTGAGGCTGATCCAGTTCGCTCGCGCCCCCGTTCCCGGCAGGGTCAAAACCCGGATGTGTCCGCCGCTGGCGCCTGGGCAGGCCTGCGAATTGCACCAGGCCTTTCTGCTGGATATTTGGCATGGCCATGCCGCTCTTGGCGCCGATCGCCTGCTGGCGTTGGCGGATTCCTCCCCATCCAGTCTGGACTGGCTGAAAGCGCAGGGCGTGGAGAATATCACCGGGCAGCGGGGAAGAGATTTGGGAGAGCGCATGTTTCACGCCTTCGCGGACGCCTTCGCCGCGGGCTCCGGCCCCGCCGTGATCATCGGCAGCGACGCGCCCGCCATGCCGGCGCAAAGCATCGCCACGGCGTTTGAATGTTTGCAATCAAACCCGGCGGTGCTTGGTCCCGCCGCCGATGGCGGCTATGTGTTGATCGGCCTCCATGTTCCGCCGCAAGCCGCCTGGTTTGAAACGATTGATTGGGGAACGGATCGGGTTTTCCGCCAGCAACTGGAACGGCTGGAGCAGGGTGGAATCCGGGCTTGCGTCCTGCCTCCACAAGAGGACGTGGATCATTTCGCCGAGCTGCTTCATCTGGACTCCCGGTTGCGCGGCCTGCCGGATGGCGGATTGGGCGCCGCTCCACGCACCGTGCGCCTGCTGGAATCCTGGAGCCGGGAAGGGTTGCTTTCCCCTGTTGCAGGATGAGCGCCGGGCGAGGTCCGCACGGATATGAATGAGTCATCCGGAGGACAGGAACAACGCCGGAGGAGTCAGATGGACTGTTATCCGAAGTCCATTTCCTGCTGGCGGGCCTGAACCAGCGCGCGCACCTGCGCCCGTGATCCGCACAAACCTTGCAGATGCAATTCGATATCCGCCGCGTTGGCGCCGAACAGGACGATCTCCCGCGCGCGGCATCCGGCGGCCCAGCCCGCGAGGTCTTCCGGCGGGCGGCGATATTCCGCGTCCCATGTCCGCGGCGCGGACCGGGGGTTCTCACCTTCTCCAGATTCTGAAGTGCCGCGTCCGGCCAACTCCAGTTCCAGGTTCGCCATCTTTCTCTGGACCCCGGAAGGCCGGAGTTCAATCGCGATCCGGGCTCTGGAATCGCCGGGCCGGAGCAGTGAAGGCAGTTGGGGATTCCAGCGGTAGCAGGGGTCCAGCCAGGCCGCCGCCGAAGTGGGGGCCGCGCAGGGGATTTCCAGTTCCGCAACCAGTTCCAGGAGCAACGGCAAGGTGAATATCCGCACTGAAAGCCGGAGCGGATGGCGATCCGCCTGTTCCGGCAGCCAGCGCCGCAGACGTTTCCGCCATTCATCCACCGGGAATCCGCTGGCTGAGAACGATTCCGCGTCGGCGGCCAGGATATCGGCGGCGGGGAATACCGGAGGGGGGGAGTATAGCGGCGGCTCCAGCCGGACTTGACGGAGATACAACATGCGCCGGCCCCGGGTTTCGATCAGCAGCATGGCGCTGGCCGGGTGAGCGCCGCAGGGCAGCCACTGGAAACGGGTGTCTCCGGTGATGAAGGGCTGTTCATGCTCCGCCGCCAGCACGCCTTCGCGTTTGAGCAGGTTTCCCGCTTCCGCCACGCCGCGCGGGCAATATATCTGTTGATGCCCATGGCGGGCGCCGGGTTCATGGCTGCTGACCAGGCAGGCGGCGCGCTTGTGAATGGAGTCTATCCAGAACGGAGTATGGGCGAGGTGCAGGCCGCCATTCCAGGATAACCCGATGGGGTTGGCGACAGGTGGAAGGTGTCCCGCCTGTTCCTTCATCAAAAGTCGAATTTCTCCTGGGATTCGGCGGAAAAGGGCAGCACGCCCTGGGATTCGGATGGGTTGGCCAGCGAGGCCAGCACCAGAGGGTCCATGTTGCCGCCGCTCAGCACCACCACGATATTCGCCTTCTTGACCGGCAATTTGCGCGCCAGCAGGGCGGCGATTCCCACCGCGCCCGATGGCTCCACGTACAGCTTGGTGCGTTCGACCAGTAGTTTGAGCGCTCCGCGGATTTCATTGTCGTTGACCGTGACCATGCCGGTGACCAGGCGCTGCGCGATCTGGAAATTCAGCTTGCCCGGCGCCACCGGTTTGAGGCCGTCGGCGATGGTCTCCCCGGGTTCGATGGTCACCACCTCTCCCTTGCGGAGGCTTTGGCCCATGGCGTCCGCGGCTTCCGGTTCAACGCCATATATCCGCACCTCCGGCCGCAGGCTGCGCACCGCCACCGCGATCCCCGCGATGAGCCCGCCGCCGCCCACGGGCGTCACCACCGCCTCCACCGTGGGCAATTCCTTGAGGATTTCCAGCCCGATGGTGCCTTGTCCGGCGATGACCTCGCGATCATCGAAGGGCGGAATGACCGTCATCCCCCGTCCGGCGGCGATTTCCAGCGCGCGGGCCTTCCGCTCGGCGGAGGTGCGTCCGGCGAATTCAACCTCGGCGCCGTAGCCGCGCGTGGCTTCCACCTTGGGGCGCGGCGCGTCCACCGGCATCACCACCACGCAGGGAACGCCGAAACTGCTCGCCGCAAGCGCCACTCCCTGGGCATGATTGCCGCTGGAAAACGTGACCACCCCGCGTTTGCGGTGATCCTCGGAAAGGGACGCGAGTTTGTTGCAGGCCCCCCGCGACTTGAACGCCCCGCCGCGCTGCAGGTTCTCCGCCTTGAGAAAGACGTGGTTTCCGGTCATCTGCGACAAAGTCCGCGACGGGAAGATGGGGGTGTAATGGACTTCGTTGCGGATGCGCTCCGCCGCAACCTGGATATCCTGCAGGGTCACCGGCAAACCGCGCACCAGTTCAGCGGACGATGTGCTCATGGGGTGTCTCCGTATCGTTTGCGGATGAGGAACGCCAGGGTTTCCCGCGCGCTGTCCTCGTCGTAGCCATAGCGGCTGGCCAGGCGGTCCATCATTTCTTTCATGCGGTCCTGGGTTTTGTTGTCCAGCCGCTGGCGATCAGGTGACAGATAAATCTGGAATTCCTCGTTGGTTTTGCGGATGTCCTTCTTTTTGCGTTCGAAGAAGGTCTCCTTCAGGCGTTCGATATAACGGTGGAAAATGCGTTCGTAGTCCACCGGCTCGCCGGGATGCTCCAGCGAATACGCGCCGATGGCGCCGATCAGATTGTTGCGGAAATCCTGGGGCTTTTCGTTGTCCGCTCCGATGGTTTTTTCAAATTCCCTCATCAGTTGCTCGTCGGGCTCCACGAACTGGCCGGAGACAGGGTCCTGCACCCGCTCGCCGCGAACCCAATGGGTCACCTGCCGCACGTAGCGGTTGATGTAGTCCAGGTAATTCCGTTCCTCGGCCAGGCCCATGGCGTCGCTGAACTCCCGGTCCACCCATTGCATCCAGGCGTCTTCCACCACGGTCAGGAACGCCGCGGGGCGGTGGTAGTCTCCGCGCGGCTCCAGTTGCAGCCAGTCGTACACGGTCACATCGGCGATCAGTTTCTTCAATTCTTCCAGCACCGCCAGCGGATGCAGGGTTTTGAACTCCGGATGATGGGCCGCCGCCAGCAGGGCGGTCTGGATTTCCCGCGGGGAAGCGCCAAAACGGCCTTCGTAATAGGGAAAATTGGCCGACTCGTTGATCAGGTCCGGGATGAGCGCGGTCAGTTCCCGCGCCACCGCGGAATTGAGTCTGGAAGGCGCCACGCCCTCGTCATACAGCCGGGCTTTTTCCAGCGGCGTCAGTTCGCGGACAGCCTGGCGCACTCCCTCCTTGGGGTTGTCCAGTTCGGGCCGCTTGAGGCGGGTGAGCACGGCCCACAACGCCGCCACCTCATGGGCGTGCGGAGCAATCGTCTTGTGCACCGATTCGCGGGTGATCCGCTGCTGGTAGATGCGTTGTTCGTCGGACACCCGCAGCAGGTAGGGCGCGCGGACAAGCTGGATGCGGCCCTTGAATGACTGGAAATCCGGGTGTTCCTTGAAGGCGTCCAGGTGTTTTTCATTGGTCGAGCCGATGAACACCGTGTCCAGAAAAATATTGATGGGACCGATGCCGACCGTTCCCGATTCGCAGGTGGACAACAGGTATTTGAACGCCTCCAGCGGACGCTTGAGCAGGTCATTGTATTCCAGCAGGCCGCGATTGGCGTCCACCAGCGGACCATACACCACGTGCAGGTTCAGGTTCTGCAGCATGGGCGGCAGCGAGCCATAACTTTTGTCCATGGTGATCTGGCGGACATCGGCGTCCACCGACATTTGCGGCTCGACGGTCGCGGCGCCCGTGCGGTAGCGGCGGGAGGTGTAAAAACGCTCCACCTGCACATGGCGCATCACCCGCCAGAAATCGCCCCGGTAGGCGATCATCAGCGCTTCGTAAATACGGCGCGACTGGGCGCTCAGGTCGCCGTGGCGCAGGTAGGCGGAGATACGCCATGGCAGTTTGGCGTTCTTTGACACCGAGTCGAGCAGGCCCTGCCGCTCCTCTTTCGGAATGAGCAACAACGGATGATCGGACAGTTCGTTGACAATGCGGGATTCGATGTCCTCGGGGGGCAGGTAGGCGAAGCTGTCGCCATCCACCACGCCCCCCTCGCGCGGGCCGGCGCCAAAGCCAATCGAGCTTCTGGTCAGCTTTTCATTGGGAAATATCCAGGAGAAGCGGTACTGCGCCCCTTCGGGCTGCCGGGAATACTGCTCCATGGCGTGCCCAATCGCCGCGATGATGCTGGTTTTGGCGCTGCCGTTGGGACCATGCAACAGGATGAGTTTGTTGATCCGTCCATCCATCGCGAAGCTGGACAGGGTCTTGTGGATTTCCGCGATGATGCGTTCCTGGCCGGCGACGCGCGCCAGGCCGCCGTCAAATTCGCCGTCAAAGAGCCGGAACCGGGTCTGCGCGCCCGCTGGCGTCCGGACGCTCTCCGAACCGAAATATTCAAATACGTCCACCAGATACTGGGCGGCGTTGCGCAACTGGTGGCGCGGATTCAGGTTGACCAGTTGCAGGTACTCGCCAAACGACATGACGTTGCGGTCGCGCTCGAACTGGTTGCGCACGCGCTGACTGAGATTTTCCAGGTACTCGCGGGTGTTCACGCGGTCCTCACAGTGAATGACGGTTCGCCGGAGATACAGGCCGGCGCCTGCCGCCTACGGAAACACGGGATGGACGGTTGAATCAAGCGCGCTCAACCCGCCGGGGCCGTGGCGCCGGAATGGGTCGCGCCCTGCGCGTCCCCGCCGGAAGCGCCGTCTTCTTCCGCTCCGCCATCCGGGAGCGACGCGCCGGTTCCCGTCGCTGGGGTTTCGCCGCCGGAATCCGGCTCCGGATCCCCCGCGTCCTCACCGGAGGCGTCGTCCGCGCCGCCATCGGTTTCCGGCCCGGCGCCGGAATCTTTTTCCTCTTCTTCTCCGGCGTCCGGATCGGGGGTGGGCTCGACCGTCACTTCTCCCTCCCAGGTCTTGACGCATTCCAGGTAGTCGCAACCGGTCCGGGTTTGGCAATACCGGTGCTTGCGCTCAAACCGCCGGACATCCTGGCTGAGCAGGTTGCCGATATTGTCGCCCACCTGTTCGCGGCAGCTTCTGCTGTCCTCGCCCGAAAAATCCACCGCGGCGGGGTTGGGAAAATTGTCCGGATTGCCGGCCTGGCAGGTCTTGAGTTGGCCGCACATATATTCGGTGAACGGCGGTGCGCTGGAGCAGGCGATCACCCCCACACCCAGCAGAATGGGCAGCGCGTGGAATACGGCGGAACCATGGAAACTCATGGTCCGATGACTATCAGGGAAAAGGCGTGCGGAGCAATCAGGCGGCGGAGCCCGTTCATTCTGAAACAGAGGGCGGTGAGGAGCGGCGGCGGTTATTCCGCGGCGGCGAAGATCAGGGATGCGTTGGAGCCGCCAAACCCGAAGCTGTTGCTGAGGGCGGCGCGCCGTTTGGGCGGCTGCGGATTGGCGCCCACATGCCGGATGGGGCAGGCGGGGTCGGGTTGCTCCAGGTTGATGGAGGGGGGGGCCAGACCATCGCGCACCGCCAGCACGCAGACGGCTGCTTCAATGGAGCCCGCGGCGCCCAGCGCATGGCCCATCATGCTTTTGGTGGACGAAACCAGCGGGCCGCCGGCCCCGAATACCGAGGCGATCGCCAGCGCTTCGGCCGTGTCGCCCAAAGGGGTTCCGGTGGCATGGGCGTTGACATAGCCAATGTCTTCCGGTTTCAACCCGGCGTCTTTGAGAGCGAGGGACATGCAGCGGGCCGCGCCTGCTCCGTCTTCCCGCGGGGCCGTGATATGATGGGCGTCCGCGCAGGAGCCATAACCGGCCATCACCGCCAAGACGGTAGCGCCGCGCGCCCTGGCGAACTCCGCGGATTCCAGCACCAGCACCCCGGCGCCCTCGGCGGGGACAAAACCATCGCGTTCCAGATCGAATGGACGGCTGGCCTTCCCCGGTGCGTCATTCCGGGTGGAGAGGGCGCGCATGGCGGTGAAACCGCCCACCCCCAGCGGCGTGATGGAAGCCTCCGAACCGCCGGCGATCATCACATCCGCATCGCCGCGTTCAATCAGGCGCGCGGCTTCGCCGATGGAATGGGCGCCGGTCGCGCATGCCGACACATGGGACAGGGCGGGGCCGCGAAAGCCATGCCGGATGGAGACATGTCCCGCCGCCATGTTGACGATCAGCATGGGAATAAAGAACGGGGAGATGCGTCCCGGGCCGCGCTCCAGCAGCACATGGTGATTTTTTTCAATCGAAATCAGCCCGCCGATGCCCGCGCCGATGTAGACGCCCACGCGCTCCAGGTCCGGCCGGGCCTCCAGAAAGCCCGCCTGCCGGATGGCTTCTTCCGCCGCGCATACCGCAAGCTGGATGAAGCGGTCCATATGACGCGCCTGCTTGTCCCCCAGCAGTTTTTCCGGTTGAAAACCGCGCACTTCTCCGGCGATGCGGCAGGGAAAGGCGCCGGCGTCAAACTGGCTGATGGGGCCGATTCCGGTTGCGCCCGCCAGCAGGGCGGACCAGGTGGATTCGCGGTCCAGGCCGAGCGGCGTAATCAACCCCGCTCCGGTGACCACGACCGCGCGTTTCATTCCTCGGGGACCTGGTTCTTGATGATGTAGTCTATGGCGCCCTGGACCGTGGTGATATTTTCCGCTTCCTCGTCGGGGATTTCGATCTCGAATTCCTCTTCCAGGGCCATCACCAGTTCAACGATGTCCAGCGAGTCCGCCGACAGATCATTGATAAAGTGTTTTTCGGGAGAGACGTCGGCCTCCGCCACGCCCAGATGTTCGGAGATGAGTTTCTTGACCCGGGTTTCAATGGTTTTGGGGTCCATTGGTGGTGCGCCTCCAGCCTGTATTTCATAAGGACCAGAATTTGCGCGGGACCATAAGCGGAAGCCCGCTTCCGGTCAAACAAAAGCAGGCTTTCCTCGCGCGGGTGATGGACTTTCAGGGCAGGCTGTCAATCAGCTTCAGGACATCCTCGACCTGTTGATGCAGGACCGTCAGAAGGAAGGTGGATCGCGTTCCATAACTCTTGGCGCCGAGAATGAAAAACCCGGGTTCGGGATTGGTCAGTTCCGCGCCAGTGCGGGGGCCCTGCTTCAGACAGTCGCCGCCGCCGGCGCTTTCCTCCGCCAGCAAAGCCGCGGCCAGTTTCATGGGGCCCAGCGAGGCGTAACATTCGTGAACCTGCAACTCGCGGTACAGGCTGTTGTCCGGTTCATAGCCGGCCAACCCCAGCACCCGGTCCGCCTTGATGCGCTTTTCGCCATCCGGGGTGTCCACGAACAGCACCATCGGGTTGTTTTCGTCGCCCTGTTCGACCATGACAACCTGCGCGCCGCGGTGAACCTCAATCCCGGTCACGCCGCCGCCGGCCGCCCGGTTGGCGAATCCGGCCAGTTCATCCCGGGAACGCAGGGGGTCATTGGCGAAACGGGGGTAGGGGGAGGGGCTGTCCTCCCGGAGCAGCCAGACAATGCGGGTATCCGGAGCGGATTGCCGCAGTTCCACCAGGTCCTGCAACGCGGTCGCGGCGGAATAGCCATGACCCACGACAGCGGTGGTTTTTCCGGCGAATAACTCCCGGTCGCGTCCGCGAATATCACGCAGACGATAATCCACGAAGCGCTGGATGCGTTTCTCCCCCGGCGCCTGGATGCCGCCCTCGCCCAGCCAGCGGTGGTTGCCAAACACCCCGGAGCAGTCAATCACCACATCGGCCACGGCGTATTCCTCTTCCGCGGGCCCCCGTTGCAAGAGAAGGACAAAGGGCCGCCGCGCCCGTTCCGGGTCGCCCAGCAATTCATGTTTGAGGGCGTGTTTGCGGGCGATGGCCGCCACTTCCACGCCTTCCTCGATGCGCCCGTGCAGAAGGTCATGCCGGGTCAGTGGCTCCAGGTAGGACTCGATGAACTCCCGTCCGGTGGGGCATTCGTCCTCCGGGGGCAGGTCAACCCCCATTTCTTCCAGCAGGCGCGCGCCGTGGCTGGAGACATTCATGCGCCACGGGCTGAACATGCGCACGAATCCCCACAGGTGGATATTATCCGCCACGCTTCCGCGTTCGTAAATCACCGCCTCGTGGCCTGCTTCCATCGCCGCCAGCGCCATTTCAATTCCCGCCGGCCCCGCGCCGATAATGGCTATCCGCTTGCCCATGCCGCCCCTTTGGTGAGTGACTGAAAAACATACGCCAATCCGGCGCTCCAGGTTACAATTTTCTGAACCATTTTGATTTACAAGGAAAACTTTTCCATGGAAACATCCACAGGCGGAGCAGGCCGGGGAGCGCCCCGGAGGGATTGATGGCGGCTGAGGTCCGCGGGCCCACGGTTTTCACCAGTTCAAAGCAGGCGCGGGCGCCGTGAAAGACTTCAATGAGTTTTGGTTCCGGGTTTGTCAGCCAGGGGCATTCCCCATGCTGCTGGTATGTATCCTTCTCTCCTCTCTCCCGCGATCGAGCTTGTTGCTCGGCCAACCACATGGGGTCAGGCGGAGGCCCATTGTTCGTATGGGGTCAACCCGTCTGGGCGCGGCGCCGTTCATCGTCAAGTCATCTCCTCGCGCCTGTCCGGATTCAAGGCGGATTCGCTTTCGTCCACACCGGCATGACGGCATGCGTCCACCTGTCGTATGGTGGAACCGGCAGGATGGTGTATGGTTGGAATGCAAGAGGTGCAATCCATGTGGAGCATGCTCAAAACGGCGGCGTTGCGGTTTCACCGGGATGAAGATGGCCAGGCCATCGTCGAGTCAGCCATCATCCTGCCGCTGATGATCTTCACGGTGTTGGGGGTCATTCAGTTGACCATGATCCAGCACGCCAAGGTCATGAATGAATACGCCGCCTATCAGGCCGCCCGCGCGGGCATTGTGTGGAACGGCGACCAGAACCGCATGACCAACGCCGCCCTGATTTCCCTTGTGCCCACCATGGGCCGAGCGGATAACGCCAACGCGATTGTCACCTTCCTGAAAGGCAAGCTGATCAACGAAGTCACCGGCGCGGTGGATAAAAGCATCGCCAGCCTGACCGGTTTCATCAATGGCGTGCTGGGGAAGATTGGAATCCCGGGGATTTCCGGCATTCCCGATATCTCCATTGTGCGGGTAAGCGTGTTCAACCCCCAGGCCAAGGACCTGAAGGGCAAGAATGTTGATTTTGACGATCCCAAAAACCAGAAGCTGACCCGCCTGGAAATCCAGTGCCGCTACCTCTATAACCTGCGTATTCCCTTTGCGAACTGGGCCATCCATACCATTTGGCTGGCGACCCAGGCCAAGGTGTTGCTGCGCAGCGAAAAATGGGTTCCCGGGTCCACCCTGATGACCAGCAAAACCGTGGAAGGGCGGGCCCTGGACGCCCGGCTGACCGCCAAGCTGGGAACCCTGACCCTGATGAACCTGTGGCGGGGCAACGCGGAAAAGAACCTGCACATCGTTCTTTATATGATGGGCAAGATGGGCGGCTATTATTTCATGCCCATGTATTCGACCTATTCCATGCGGATGCAGTCCAATCCGTATGAAAAAGCGGTGAAGAAGGGCTGGTGACGCGGATGCTGGTGAGGCTCATCAAGGCGACGCGGAGCAATGACGGCCAGTCCCTGGTGCTGGCGGCCCTGGCGATGCTGGTGTTGACTGTTGGCGTGCTGACAACCGTCAACATTGGTCACAGCGTGCATGAACGCATCCGCCTGCAGAACAACGCGGATGCGGGCGCCTATTCCATCGCCACCACGGAAGCCCGGTTGTTCAATTATGTCGCCTTCACCAACCGGGCCATCGTCTCCAATTATGTGATGATGACCGCCCTGGCCTCCATTATCAGCTATCTGGCGCTGATGGAGACCCAGTTCGCCGCCGTTTACATCATGGCGATGAACGCGGGGTGCGCGCTCATCCTGACCATCAAGGGGGCGCCCGCCGGGAAAAAAATACAGTCCATGGCCAACTCCTTGATTGAACCCATCCGGAAAATGTTCCGGCAACTGGTGGATCAATTAAAAGGACCGGTCGGCAAGCTGATTGAGGCGCTTCAGAAAAACGCGGCCGCCCACGGCATGCAACAAAAGCTGAACGCGGTTGTGACTGCCGGGCAGGTGGGCATGGGGATATTCCGGAATATCATTCAGAAACAGGACCCCAAACTGAAGCTGACCGGTTTTCCGCAAATCGCCACCACGGTGTTCAACATGACCGAACTGCTGGGCGCGGTGGATTTCCGGTCCAAAAGCCGGAGGGAACACAAGCAGGAACTGGTCGAATTGATCAACGCCTCCAGAAAAAGCGAGAACAATTTCATCACCAAGCGGAACAGCATTGTCCAACCCAGCCTGTTTGGCGGGTTGTCGGCCCTCGCCAAGTTTTTGTCCTTTACTTTTCCCACCGACGGGCAAACCAAGGTGCTGGCCAACCAGAACCCCCGGAACACCCGGAACACCGGCAACCCCGACAGCTATATGGCCACCGGCGATTCAATGGTGGCGAATGACCGGGTTCCCCTGTTTCACGTGGCGTTTGGCAATACCCAGGACGCCGTGAACGTCCAATACAGCCAGACGGCGCCCAAGATATGCCGTTTCCAGAGCTACCGGAGCATCATCTGCTTCAGGTATGGCCGGTGGCGCTGCGAGAGCGACAACGCCTTCAAATGGCCGGGGATGGTGGATTATACCGCCCTCAAGCCCAAGGGCGACTCCAGTTTCCGCCAGCCCGAGGTTTTTGTCGCCCTGAACAAGGACCCCAAGGATCTGGAGCAGGTTTTCACCCTCAAGTTCAAATACGATGGCGGGGCCGCCGGACAGGCCGATATTGACTTCAACACCGGCCGCAAGGGCATGCTGGGCACCGGTTTGCTCAAGGGGCTGAACGCCTGGACACGCGGACAGGTCTACTACCACCGCCCGGGCGCCTGGCAGGAGCCGCCCAATATGTTCAATCCGCACTGGCGCGGACGGCTGGCCCCCATTGGCCAGTTGCTGCAAACCCCGCCCAGTTCCGGGGGCGGATCGGTGATGCCGGTTATCCGCAACTTCTTGTCGGATAACCTGATTACCCACTGAGGCGGCATGAACATCCGGTTTTCACAACTCCGCCACCGCAGGTTCTGGAAACGCGGCGCCGCCGTGACCGAGTTCGCCATCGTCTCCGTGGTGCTGGTCTCCATCATCATGTGGAGCCATTTTTTCTACGACCTGGTGGAGGCCAAGCTCAAAACCCAGGAAATGGCCCGGTACGCCGTGTGGGAATTCGCCGGATACCAGCTTTCCGACCACCTCAAAACCAAGCACAACGACCTGTACAAGAACGCTTCGGACGCCATCAAAAAGGACACGGAGGATCGCTTCAAGGACCTGATTTCCACCCAGGCCCCCGGCCAGACCGTGAAGGATGGCGAAAAGCGTTTCACACTCGATGTCGGCCAGGTGTCGAGCAATCTTTCCAAACAATCCGACTTTATCACGTCCATCATGAACCGTTGGAAATTCAATAACATCGGTTCTGTAACCTCCAATGTTTCCACAAGAGTCACCAACCTCAACAAGGTGCTCCCCCGGACCTTTCTGGAAGGTTCGAAGGGCTGGTTCAAGGCTCGCCACCAGTCCAAGCCTTCGTATAATTTCCGCGAGACCGCCATGCTGCTGGTGGACCCTTGGGCCCTGAACGAGGGGCCATCGGTGGTTTTTGGAACGGGCAACTACGGCAAGACCGAGCTGGTCGCCGTGGTGGGCCGGATGGATGGCGTGACGGGCGCCCTGGGCGCCAGCGAACTCAGGCAGGTCACCAATATTCTCGGCAAGGTCACCCGGGTGATGATTGGCATTGATCCCCTGGCGACCCGGGTTGCATCGCAGCCCTATGGCGATTCCAGGAACGTGAAGGGGCAGCCGCCGCTGCTGTCCTATCCCATTGATCGGGGCGCCAAGAATTTCCATACCATCAATTTCTGCACTTCAAACTCGCAGTATTCCGGAAAGGGCAAATGCACCGGCGGAACCTCCGCCGCCTTTTACAAACGCGGGCCCTACTTCATGGGCTGCAAGAAGGACCAGGAATACGTCTGCGATTACAAATGAAACTCCTCAACTGGACATACCGGCTTTTGTTGACCGCTCTGGTGCTGGTTTCCGCCGGGATGCTGGGCTTTTACCGCTCCGGAGGAAAAGACGCCTTGGCGGATGATGTCCAGCCCACGCCCCAGTCCAGCTTCATTCCGTATTCCGAGCCGTTGTCCGATTTGCCCCGCTATCCGGGAGCCCATGTGGCGCCGGTGGGGGTGAGCGCCGGCATGGGCGGCGTCCCCATGCAGGTGGAGTATTTTGTCCACCGCGACGGAGCGGACAAAATCGCCGATTTCTACCGCGGCGTCTGGCGATCCCAGGGGTTGTCGCCCATGTCGCAGCGCCCGGGGGATGGAACTATCATCATCAGCGCCATGGACCCGGTGGAAAAAATGCTCAAGGTGACCACCGTCTCTCCCAACGGCGATGGCACGACGGATGTTTTCGCGGCCGTGGTGGAGGTTTCCGGACGATCAGTCAAGGATTACCAGAAGCTCAGGCAACAGGAACTGGGCGGCGCCACCCTGGGAGACGCCATCCATGGGCTGATCAATACAGAGGCATGGAAGAACCAGGTCTTGACGTCATTCCGGGATGGACCGCTCAGCGCCGTCCGCGCCGGGGTGCTCCAGGAATTGCAGGCCGCCGGCTGGAGCAATTCCGGCGGCGCCCAATCCCTGGATACCCAGGAAGCCGGAGTGCATACCGCGTGGTTTGTGAAGGGCGGGGATCGCGTCAGGATTTCCCTGTCTGAACTGGCCCCGGCCGGGGTCACCCTGATCATGGTGCATGATGCGCGCGATGTGGATATCCAGGGCCGCTGACCGGCGGCGCATGTGGAAAAGACTGCTGGGACGCAAAGGCGTCCGGCGCGGCCAGGCCATGTCCGAATATATCATCATGACTTTCGCGCTGCTGTTCGGGGTGGGGTTGATCGGATCGAAATTTCTGCCCACCATGCTGAAAGCCTATCAAATATATATTGATGGCTTCATGATGATTCTGAGCCTGCCTTTCCCCTGATTCATCCGTGAAATGGGTTCGCATTGGCGTCTACGCCCTCCTCGCCGCCGCGGGGTTGTGGATGGTCCGGGAGCCGGTGCTTCGCGCCTTTTGGCTGAGCCTGGGGGAAACCGTCTATTACCCGGCGCTGCCCAATCCTTTGTGGACGGCGGTGGCCGTGGTTTTTCTGGTTTATCTGGGGGTCATGACCTGGAAGGTCTCGGGCGGGAAACCAGTTCCCACCCCCTGGACGGCGGTTTTTCTGGCGGCGTTTGTACTGGCCGCCGCCGGACAAGCGTTTTTCCGGGGAAGTGGATCGCCGCCATCCTGGTCATTGCTGGAAGATGCGCCTCCCCATGTGCAGGTGGAAGCCGCCATGGACATGGTGTGCCGGGGCGGCGAAATCCGGGCGGCGAAATCCGGGGTGATGCCTTCCAGCGAAGCGGATTATGAGTCCATCCTGCGGGAGGGAAAATTTCCTCCCCTGTTGAATTACCGGAAAAGATGGGAGCGGCTCCCGCTCTCCCTTGTGCTGATCAGAAACCAGAATACTCCACCCGACCGATACCCGGAAGGGAGCGGTCCGGGTACAGTGGTGATTGGGATATCATCCTCCGCTGATCGAATCTGGGTCAGCGGTGTGGGGATGAACTCCTATCCGCGCGGTCCAACCGGGTGGATCAAGGACAGCAGGGGCGGCCAGGCGATTCTGGCCTGCCGGGCCCCCAGCAGGCGGTAGGGATGTGGTGTTTGCATTGAAATGAACAGGGGTGCTGCAAATTTGGCGGGTGCATGGATGGCGGCGCTTTCCATGTGGGTGGTTTTGGCGGCAGGGGCGTGGGCCGCCCCCCCCCGGCAACCCGGCCAGCCGCTGACCCCGGGCGTGGATGTCATTCCAGGTTACAATGTACAGGCCAGGGTAGGGGAGTGGGTGGAGTATTATATTATTGATGGCGCGCAGGTCCCCCCGGGATTGCTCAAGGGAAGCTCCGCTTCCCCGGGGGCTGGCGTATTGCCCCCCGGCGTGGCCGGTTCCGTGAAATACGCCTGGTTCAAGGCCGGGCCGGAAGACAAGGGCGCCCAGTGGATGGAGATCGTCACCCGCGATGGGGAGGCCGTTCAGGCCATCCGCCTGCTTTTCGCCGGCGGGAAAGACAACCCGGATCGTATCCTGAGAATGATCTCGCAGATGGGAAACGATCCGCCCATGGAAATGCCCGCGGACCTCATCGCCGCGGCGGAGAATATGGAGGGCGGTGTTTGCGAACCGGGCGAGCCCTGCGCCCAGGAGCCGGTGGGCAAACCTGTCATCGGTCCGGTGACCACCCTGAAGACCCCTGCGGGGGTGTTCAGGGTGCGCAAACATACCTGGCCCTTGCCCGGGAAACAGAGCCGCATCACCTGGGTGGCGGAAAATCCGAAATCCCTGGTGGTGCAGTTCCAGGACATGGAAAATCGCCTATACGTGCTGGCGGGTCATGGCGACAAATGCCAGCCTTTCATCACCGCCAAACCGCGTCCGCTGTTTATTCCCCAATTGCCCGCTCCGGAAGACCCGGACGGCCAGGGAGAACCGCCGCAATGATTGACGGTCAGAAACAACCGGCCTACAACGGCAAGGTCAAAACCCATCATCGAGAGCTGAAGGTATGTTGAAAGGAAGACTCCCCCTCATCCTTGCCGTTGCTTTTGGTCTGGCGGCCGGCGCGCTCGCCTGGGTCAGCATCAAGCAACGCTTCGCCGAGGTTCGCAAGGGATGGGATCTCGTCGAGATCATCGTCGCGGATCAGGATATCGAGGAAGGCGAGGAAATCACCAACGATGTGCTGTCCAAACGCAAGGTGCCGGAGTTGTTCGCCACCCGTTCGGTGTTGCGCCCGTCCCAACTGGATCGAGACGTGTACGGCCGCACCCTGGTGATGGCGCTGAAGAAAGGCGAGCCCCTGACCTGGGCGCATTTCCAGACCAACCGCGGCTTCGAGCGCCTGTCCAGCGTGGTGGACAAAACCCTGCGCGCCGTCTCCATCCGCGTCAACAACGAAAGCAGCGTGGGCGGATTCGTGCGGCCCAACGACCAGGTGGATATCCTCGCCACCATGCGCGATCCCCAGTCGGGCGACATGGTGACGGTCACCGTGCTGCAGAAGGTCAACGTGCTGGCCACCGGCAACCTGACCTACGCATCCAACCTCACCATGATCAAGGAGGAAGACAAAAACTATTCCTCGGTCACGGTGCAGGTTCTGCCGGTGGAGGCGGAAATGCTGGTTCTCGCCCAGGAACTGGGAACCATCTATCTGACCCTGCGCAACGCGGAGGACCCCGAGGCCATGGAGTCCCAGCGCAGCCATACCAATATGAATACGCTGTTCACCGGCGACCGCGGCGCCCTGACCCAGAAACGCCAGGGCATCCAGGTCATTCGCGGCAAATAGCCGCCGCCCGGGAGTCGCGCCATGTTGGAGTCCGATTTTCTCAAATATTTGATGCTGCCGGCCGGGGAGCTGATCTTCCTGTTCACGGCTGGCGCGGTCTTTTTCTCGGTGCTGATGATTTACAACATCCTGAACCGGGCGGTGGAGGAGTACCAGAAGAAATACGTGGTCAAATCGGTGGACCAGTTTTCGGAAATGTTTCTCTTCATTGATGCGCGCCAGCTTTTCATGCTGCAGATCGCCATCACCGCGCTGGCCATGCTGTTGGGCATTCTCTTCCTCGGCCTGTTTTCGATGGTAATTCTGGGGATTTTCGGGTGGTTTTTCCCCCAGATCGTGGTTCAGTACTACCGCAAGTTCCGCATCAAGAAGTTTGAAACCCAGCTTGTGGACGCCCTGATCGCCATGTCGAACGCCTTCAAGGCGGGGTTGACCATGCAGCAGGCCATGGAAGGCGTGGCGCGGGAGGCGGGCCCGCCGCTCTCCCAGGAGTTCATGCTGACCCTCAATGAGATCAAACTGGGCGTTACCATGGAGGACGCGCTGGTCAACATGGCGAAGCGGGTGGGCAGCGATGACCTGGAACTGACGGTCACCTCCACCAATATCGCCCGCAGCCTGGGCGGCAACATGGCGGAGATGTTTGACATCATTTCCACCACCATCCGCGAACGGTTCCGTCTGGAGGGCAAGATTGATTCCATCACCAGCCAGGGCAAGCTACAGGGCTGGATTGTCGGCATGATGCCGCTCGCCCTGTGGCTGGTGTTGCAATACATGCGCCCGGACCTGACAGAGCCCATGACCAAACATCTCTTCGGGTATTTGATGTTCGGCGCCATCGCCGTGCTGGAATTTGTCGGCATGATGTGGATTCGCCGCATCGTCAACGTGGATATCTAAGGCATGGATGAGTTTCTGAGGAACTTCTGGTCCA
This sequence comes from Myxococcota bacterium, assembly GCA_022072125.1. Lineage (GTDB taxonomy): Bacteria > Myxococcota > JAJVIH01 > JAJVIH01 > JAJVIH01 > JAJVIH01. The sequence goes on from JAJVIH010000004.1 coordinate 49,133, forward strand.
GCATGGGGCTGTTTCTTTCGGCCGGATGCGCCGCGGCCGCCAGCGGCATGATCGTTATGTACCTGTCCAACCTGGCGGCGGCGGCGAAGGAGCAAAAGACCAACGACAAGGATTTCGTCCTCGCCATGCGCAGCATCGCCCTGCGGCGTCTGGGGCCCTACACACGGTTTTTTCTCAAGCCGGGCGCGCTGGAAAAAATTCAGGCCAAAATCACCGAGGCGGGCGATCCCGGCGAGTTGCGCGCCGAGGAATTCGCGGCGTTCCAGTTGTTGTCCGCCTTGGTGTTCGGCCCCTTCGGCATGTTGATGCTGGGGGTGCTGGATGTCTCCCTGCTGTTTTCCCCGCTGTTTTTTGTCTTCGGTTTTTTCTTCCCCCATATCTGGCTGCGCGATCAGATTCTCTCCCGCAAACTCAACATCGCGCGGGCGCTGCCTTATTCCATTGACCTGCTGACCTTGTCGGTGGAGGCCGGGCTGGACTTCACCGGCGCCGTGGGCAAGGTGGTGGAAAAGGGCCGCGAGGGCCCGCTGCGCGATGAGTTCCGGTTGATGCTCAACCAGCTCCGTCTGGGAAAAACCCGCGAGGAGGCGCTGAAAATCATGGCGGAGCGCGTGCAACTCCAGCCGCTGACCAATTTCATCCAGGCCCTGATTCAGGCCGACCGCATGGGCACCAGCCTGGGCAAGGTTCTGCGCATCCAGTCCACCCAGATGCGCGTGGACCGCACGCAGCGCGCGGAAAAGCTGGCCAACGAGGCGCCGGTCAAGATGCTGTTTCCCCTGATTTTCTGCATCTTTCCAACGGTTTTTCTGGTGCTGTTTGGTCCCATTCTGTTCCAGTACATGACCCAGAATAACTAGAGGGCGGCGCGCGAAAATGGGGTTTTCGATCCGGATTATTGAAGGGCCGCAACGGGGCGAGGAATATTTCTTCGCCGACGCGGAGGTTGTCGCCGGGCGCGAGGAGTCCAACAGCTTCTGGCTGAAGGACAAACAGTGTTCGCGGAAGCATTTCAGCATCACCATCGAGGATGGCCGCCATGTGCTCCGCGATCTGGGATCCGCCAATGGCACCCTGCTGAACGGCCAGCCCGCCGAGGCCGAATACCTGGAAACCGGGGATGAAATCCGCGCCGGCGCCACCGCCATGCAATTCACCGCGCTGGATTCCAGTTCCACCGACAAGCGGGTTCTGCAGGCGGCGGATCAGCAGACCTCGCGCACCAATGTCCGGCGGCTGCAGGGCCCGGGCAGCTATCCCGGAAGCGGCAATGGCGCTCTGCCCAAACAGACCGACGAGGTGACCCTGCACCCGGGACCGGGCAAACTTGGCGAGGCCCGGGCGAAGCTTCCCAGCGCGGCGCAAATCCGCGAGCGGTTGATTCACGGGTTCGCGGGTTTGTCCTTCCGGATGAAAGCGGCCATTGTGCTTTCATTCTCCGCGATACTGGCGGGATTCCTTGGCTGGATCCTGTACTCCATCCTGAATCCGGAAAGCGGATGGACGGATCAGTCCAACAGGAGTTTTGATTACAGCGCCATCAAACCGGGAACGCGCTATGGCTATTCCCACTCGGGCAAGGTGGATGTCCAGTGCAAGGCCCAGTGCCAATTCAGGTTCCCTTTCACCGGCGGCGTGGTCACCGTGGTCTACGACATTGGCTCCAGCGATCAGTTGGGCAAGGGAGATATCGAAATTCTCATCAACGATCACGTCATCGGTCCAGCCGCCGCCGCCTGGGGAAAATGGGAGAGTTGCAATTCCATTGATATCCCCCGTGACAAACTACTGAAAGATTCCGAAAATCTGCTGGTGTTCCGCAACACGACCATGGACGAGGAAACGGGAGAGGCCAAGCCCTGGGGGCTGAAAAATCTGAAGATCATTGAAGACGCCATTCCCAACCCGTCCGAGAGCCGTGCGGATGAAAAATTCCGCGTCGCCAAGGATCGCTACAACGCCCGCAAACGGGAGGAAAAAGCCTTGTTTCTGGCCTGGAAAGACCTGCGGGAAGCCAAGCTCTACCTGGAAGGCATGGAATCCAAACCGCTGTTGTATTCCGAGGTCACGTCCCTTTTGCGCACGGTGACCGACGAATTGGAAAAGAAGGGCGCGGAACTCTTCTTTGAATACAAGATGTACAGGAGCGGTCAGGACGATCTGCAGTCGGCCAAGGCCAGACTGGAAACCCTGCTCAAATATTTCCCCGAACCAAACAGTTGCCGCCATCGCCTTGCCAAGGACGAGTTGATCGAATTGAAGGAGGAAATGGACATGATGGCCGAGGATGAGACTGCGGCCAGCGGCGGGGAATAGCGGTCAACCGCTTTCTTGGGAGTTATTCCACGGAAGTTCCGGCCTGTACCGGTGTGATTTTTCTTGGGGTTTTGCGCGGAGGGCAGCTTGGGCGGGCAGGCCGGGAGTTGGTTGGTCTTGGATTGAGATCCGGCGATTTGCGGGTCAGCAGGGAAATGATTCCCTTTCCGCCGACCGTTCGCCGGACAAATTCCGTTGTTTGTGAAACGGCTGACCAGGATGCTTGCGGCGGTTCCGGTGCTGGGGTAGTTTGCCGCCCGCTAAAAAGGATCACGATGGGGGAAACCCGAAAAATATTTGTCGAGTCCATCCGGGACAGGGACCGTGTCGCGACCGTTTTTCTGGTCAAGCACAAGGCGGTTCCCCTTAGCCGCAATGGCAAGCCCTACCTCGCCCTGGTGTTGCAGGATCGCACCGGCGCCATCGAGGCGCGGGTATTTGACGATGTCGAGGATCGCGCCCGCCTGTTTGACGCCATGGACTACCTGTGGGTGGAAGGCGCCGCCCATGAATACCAGGGCAGGCTGCAACTGAAGCTGGACCGTCTGGAAAAGATCCCGGCGGATAGGGTGGACATTTCCAACTTCGTCGCGACCGCCGGGCGCAACCCGGATGACATGATCGCCGAGTTGCGCGTCCGTTTCGAGCAGGTGGTCAATCCTCATCTCAAGGCGTTTCTTCTGGGATTTCTGGCGGACCGGGATTTTCTGGCCCGCTACCGGGTGGCGCCGGCGGCCAAGACCATCCATCATGCGATGATGGGCGGACTCTTGGTTCACACGCTTTCTCTCGCCCGTCTGGCCGATAACGTGGTGGATTGTTATCCTCACCTGCTGAACCGCGATCTGATGATCGCCGGGGTTTTCCTGCATGACATTGGCAAGGTGCATGAACTGAGCGTGAACGGCCAGTTTGGCTACACGGATATTGGCAAGCTGGTTGGTCATATCACCATCGGCGTGGAGATGATCTCCGCCCGCGCCCGGCAGGTGGACGGTTTTCCGGAAGACCTGGAAATGATCCTCAAGCACCTGGTCTTGAGCCATCACGGCAGGCTGGAGTTCGGATCGCCCAAGCGTCCCAAGACCATGGAGGCGCTGGCCCTGAGCGCGCTGGATGAACTCGATTCCCGGCTGGATAACTGGTACTCCATTATGTTGGATGACCCATCGGACAAGTGGACGGCTTTTCAGCCCATGTACGAGCGTTACTTGATGAAACTGCCGGGCTATCTGCGCCCGGAGGGCTTCGACCACAAGCCCAAACCCGCCGCCCCGGCGGCGGACGGCGGCGCATCCGGCAAACCGCGCCAGGAAATGTCTCGCGAAGATCTGAAATTCCGTCCCTTCCAGGGACTGGCTGGCAGCCAGGGAAAGGATTGAGTTCCGGATGCTGATTCCGGACGGATTCCGCCATGTCGAATAACCCGCTCATTACCAGGCTGCTCCAGGACAAACTGATTGGGCAGGAGCAAATCAAGGAGCTGGTGAACATCATCCGCAAGACGGGCATGGATGTGGATTCCGCCCTGGCGGACCTGCGTTATCCCGGCGAGCACGATATTCTTCACTATCTGTCCTCCAAGTATGGATGCGAAACCCTGACCATCAACCAACTCTCGGAAATCAATCCGCCGCAACAAGTGCGCGGCATGATTCCCAAACAGTTGGCGTATGACCACCATATTGTTCCGGTGGAGTTCGACAAACGGAACTGGGTGCTCAAGGTGGTGACCACCAAGCCCAGGAATCCGGAAGCGGAAAGCGCGGCGAAAATCGCCTCCAGCGTGGGCAAGGTGATCATGGTGCTGGCGGTGCCTACCGCCGTGGAAGCCATGCTGCGCCGGGTATACCAGAACGACGTGGGCGCCTTCAGCACGCTCAACCGCTCGTTGTCCAGCGACACCGCCTGGTTCATCAAGGAATACCGCGCCATCAACAACCTGAGCGATGACGACACCGCGCCCATGGAGACCGGGAACGAGGTCGTGGGAGAAATGTCCCATGAGCCGGCGCCGGGTTCCGGACGGCCGCGCACCAACCGGCCGCCTGTTTACCAGCAGGAATATGACGAGGCCCTGTTTGGCGTCGCCGCCGCGGATTTGCGGGCGTCCCAGCAGTCCTCCGATGAACCGTTGATCCTGGAAGAGGTCGCCTCGCCCGCGAAAAAACCCCTGTTGCCGCTGGAAGTGGTCCGTCCGGCCACCGCTCAGCAGGCGGTCGTGGTGGTTTCCCGCCCGCCCAGCACGTCGCGCGCCACGGTCGAGCAGGCTCCCCTGGTGGAGGATGTTCCCGATCCCAACCAGGGTGTGGACGAGGTCTATCTGCAAACCGTGGCGACCCTGATCCGCCATTTTGAAGAACTGGATCCGCTGACCAAGGGACATTCGGACAACGTGGCGCTGATGTGCATGTCCATCGCCGAAAAGATGGAAATGCCCAATGAACAGGTATCCTACCTGCGGCTGGCGGCGGCGCTGCACGATCTCGGCAAAAGCGTGGATCATATCACGCTGATGTCCTTGCAGACCGTTCCGGAGCACAAAACCATGGCCCGCGAGGTGCTCAACGCCCCGCTTGATATCATGGGCGACGTGCCCCTGCCGGCGGAAGTCGTGCAGATACTCAATTCCATTTTTGAAAACTACGACGGCAGCGGCATCCCGACGGGCCGGGCGGGCGATCGCATTCCCTTGGGGGGGCGGATCCTCTCGGCGGTGGATTCATTTTTCGGACTGGTTGAGCGTCCGCCGAAATCAGAGACTCCGGTTTCTCCCGACCAGGCCCTGAAGGTGCTGAAATCCTGGTCTGGCAAGTTGTTCGACCCCTTGGTGATTGGTCATCTGGAAGAGGAAATCAGCCACAACGAAGCCCGCGAGCGTCCTCCCGTCCGCTATGTGGTGTTGTTGGCGGTGGGCGATGACAATCTGGCGCACGAACTGGAAGAATTTCTGCCGGAAGAGGGCGTGGCCACCGAGCGGGTGCGTTCCATCGAGGAAGTGGAGAACGTGCTGAAATCCAATTCTTATTCAGGCGTGATCGCATCCTGCGATTTGGCGGGTGAAGACGGCATTCTGATCTCCTCGATCCTCCAGGAGAGCGAGAAAACCGCGGACTGGCCGGTGGTGTTTCTGGGGCCCGCCACTGACCCCATGCTGATCCAGAGGGCTTTCGCCGCCGGAGCGGCGGAATTCATCACGACGCCGCTGGATTTGTCCGTGGCCGTGCAGAAGATGGTGGAAGTTCTGAAGGATCGCGGCAAGGAAATGACCAACGAAACCGCGAAAACGGTGATGCTGGATCCTTCCCAATCGCGGAATGTCGCCCTGACCGGCGAACTGGAGAACATGGGATTGCCCAAGCTTTTGCAAATCCTGATGCGCGATCGGCAATCCGGGCAGCTTTTGATAGAGCGCGACGGCGAAACCGCGGAAATCTACCTCGAAGAGGGCAAGGTTGTTCACGCCATCTACGGCGACTTGCGCGGGGTGGAAGCCTTTGAATCCATCGTGGGATGGGATCACGGAACCTTCAACGTGGACACCAATTTCCTGATCCTGGAGCGGGCGATTGACATTCCGACGGAACGCCTGATCAACGAATCCCTCAAACGCTACAACGCCCGGCGCCAGGACCTTTCCACATCATAGGTGAACCGGGTTACAGGATGTACCGGGCGAGATCCTCGCTGTCGAAGACCTTGCCCAGTTTCTCCGCCACCCGCTCCGCTGTGATGGTGATGCGCTGGCCCGCCAGGGATGGAGCGTCGAACAACAGGTCATCCAGAACCCGCTCCAATACGGTGTGCAGCCGCCGCGCGCCAATATTCTCCATCCGCTCGTTGGCGAGGGATGCATAACGCGCCAGGGCTTCGAGGGCCTGGGGGTCGAATTCCAGTTCAACCCGTTCGGTCTTCAGCAGTTCCACGTACTGGCGCACCAGCGAGTTTTTGGGCTCGGTGAGGATGCGCAGGAAATCGGCCTCGCCCAGCGGCGTCAACTCCACGCGCACCGGAAACCGGCCCTGCAATTCGGGAATCAGGTCGCTGACCTTGCTCATGTGGAAAGCGCCCGAAGCGATGAACAGGATGTGGTCCGTCTTGATCGCCCCATATTTGGTGTTGACCGTGGAGCCTTCGACAATGGGCAGCAGGTCGCGCTGCACGCCCCCGCGCGAGACATCGGGCCCGTGGCCGGAGTCGCGCCCGGCGATCTTGTCAATTTCATCAATGAAGATGATGCCGTGGTTTTCCGCGCGGCGAAGCGCCTCGGCGTTGACGGACTCGTTGTCAATCAGGTTGGCGGTCTCCTCGTCGATCAACACGCGCAGGGCGTCCGGCGTTTTCAGTTTCCGGCGTTTGCGCCCCGCGGTCATCCCGCTGAACATCTCCTTGAGGTTGATGGCGAAGTCTTCCGGCCCGCCGGCGGTGACAAGCTGCATGCCTCCCAACCGGGGTCCTTCCGGCGGTTCAATCTCGATCTCGCGATCATCCAGCGCGCCTTCGTGCAGCATGGAACGGAATTTCTCGCGCATGCGGCGGCGGCGCTCCTGCCAGGGTTCGCCCGGCCCCAGTTCGCCGCCGAATGCTCCTGCCCCCGCGGGCGGCGGAACCAGCAAATCCAGCAGGCGTTCTTCCGCCAGTTCCCGGGCGCGGGCGGCGACCAGTTCCCGCTGTTCCTGGCGCACCAGCTTGATGCTGACATCCACCAAGTCGCGCACCATGGATTCGACATCGCGTCCCACGTAACCCACCTCGGTGAATTTCGACGCCTCCACCTTCACCAGCGGCGAACCCACCATCTTCGCCAGCCGCCGGGCGATTTCGGTTTTGCCCACCCCGGTGGGTCCGATCAGAATGATGTTTTTGGGATAAATGTCGTCCCGGATGTCATCGGGAGTCTGCTGGCGGCGCCAGCGGTTGCGCAGGGCGATGGCGACCACGCGCTTGGCTTCCGTCTGTCCGACGATGTGGCGATCCAGTTCCGCCACCACCCCGGCGGGCGTCATCGGGGGGAGGGATGCAAAGGCGGAAGAATATCTGCTCATGCCTGCAATTCCTCCGCAACGATTTCGTCGTTGGTGTAGATGCAGATTTCCGCGGCGATCTTCATGGACGCCAAGGCGATATCCTTCGCGGACAGGGATGTGTGCTCCAGCAACGCTCGCGCGGCGGAAAGGGCGTAGGGGCCGCCCGAACCGATGGCCATCACGCCGCCATCGGGTTCGATCAAATCACCGGAGCCCGAGAGCAGAAACATCTTCTTGCTGTCCGCCACGAGCATCAGCGCTTCCAGGCGGCGCAACACTCGGTCGGTGCGCCAGGCCTTGACCAGTTCAACCGAGGCGCGTGTGAGGTTGCCATTGTATTCCTTCAGACTTTCCTCGAAGCGCTCCAGGAGGGTGAACGCATCGGCGGTGGCCCCCGCAAAACCCGCCAGAACCTTGCCGTCATGCAGCCGCCGCACCTTGCGGGAGGTTCCCTTGGTGATGGTGTTTCCCATGGTGACCTGGCCGTCGCCGGCCATCACCGTCAGCCCATCGCGTTGCACGCCGATGATTGTGGTTCCATGAAAAGTCGTGGGGTCGTCCATGAGCACCTGTTTTTGTCTGGCTGGAAATCCGGCCAATCACCAATTGATGGAGGGTAACCAGCGGGATCGTTTGCGCAACCCCTGGAGCTATCCGCCTCACCGGCCCCCGGGTTGGCGTCCATTTCGCGGTGCGGTCACGCTTTTCCGGCGGGAGGCAGGGACAACAGCTTGCGCGCCTCCTCGACGGTCGCCGGTTCGCGGCCCATGTCGCGGGTCATGCGCGCGGCTTTTTCCACCAGATCGCCGTTGCTTTTCGCCATGACGCCCGGAGAGACATAAAAATTGTCTTCCAGGCCCACGCGGATATTGCCCCCCAGCGCCAGCGCCGCCGCGACGAGCATCCACTGTTCATGTGAAATGCCAATCACTTCCCAGGTGGAATCAGGCGGAATCTGCCGCGAAGCCCAGGAGAGCGCCTCGGCGTTGGCGGGTTGGCCTCCCAGCACGCCCATGATGAAGCTGAATTGAAGCGGCTTCTTCAGCAGGCCCATGTCAATCAGCGGATAGGCGTTGTAGATATGCCCGGTGTCGAAACATTCGAGTTCGGGTTTCACATTTCCGGCGTTCATCTGCTCCAGCAGAAAGATGATGTCGCCAAAGGGATTGGAGAACACGAAATCAAACACAAAGGATTTCCGCTTGGCGGAGTACTTGGCGTAGTTCATGGATCCCATGTTGAGCGCGCCGATTTCCGGGCGCAGATCGCGGATATGGGCCACGCGATCCTCCATGGGAATGCCGATGCCTCCGGTCGAGAAATTGATGATGATCGGACAACGCTTCCGGGTTTCGATCATGATCTGCTCGTAGATCGCCTTGTCGAAGGTGGGCGCGCCAGTCTCCGGTTCGCGGGCGTGGATATGCGCCACCGAGGCGCCCGCCTCCCAGGCGCGGCGCGCTTCCTCCGCGATCTCCGCCGGGGTGTATGGAATGGCCGGGCACTGGTCGCGGTTGGCGAGCACGCCGGTCAGCGCGGCGGTGATGATGACTTTGTCCTGCATTCCCATGGCGGCTCCTGTGGCGGATCAACGTGGATCTGGCTGAGAGAGGCCGGATACTACCAGCCGCCCGGATGGATTCAACCATCCCGTGCGCAGGCGGAAGGAAAGGCCGGGTGAGGATCCTCCGCCCGATGGTCACCCCATGCATCCGCCCGCTGTTCCGGTGATTCCGGAAAGGCGCGCCGGTTGGCGGGACCTGTCCGGCTATTCCGAACGGCGCTTGAATTTTGCCGGAAACCGGCGTACCAATTTCATCATGGGGAAACCGGCATTTCGCATTCAGACCCTTCTGGCGCTCGTGGTTTTATGCGCCTGTTCCAGTGAACCCGTTGTTCCCGGCGCCAATGACGTGGGCGTGGATGGAGATGGGGCGGCCCCCGGCGGCGACGCGGCAGCCCAGGACTCAACGGCGCCGGCGGACGCGAACACTCCTCCAGCAGACGGAGGAAATCCGTCCGGCGACGCTTCCAGTCCATCCGATGCGGCGGGGGATGATTCCGCTTCACCGCCGGACGCCGGACCATCCAATGACGCCGGAGAACCAGCGGATTCCGCCGCGGTTGACGCCGCGCCATCGGACGTATCCCCGGCGGATGCGGCGGTTGAGGACGCGGCGCCGCCGGACGCCGGGCCTGTGGATACGGGTGTTGCGGATGCGGCCCCGCCCGATTCAGGTCCAGCGGATTCCGGGCCGTTCACGCCGCCCCAGCCGGACGACTGCATCACCGATGTCAGTCCGGGAGAGCGTGAGATCAAATGCGAAGGCTATAAATTCGATATTTCAGTGCCGGATATCTGCGTCAAGCAGGCGTGTGGACTGGTGTTTGACGTGCATGGCCTCGCCATGAGCGGCGACATTCAGGACCAGAACACGGGCATGCGCGCGCTGGGACGCAAGCATGGCTATATCGTCGTGCAGCCCAACGCCAATCCGGGGCCGCCGACGGGCGGGTGGTATCCAAAGGATTATCCGCCGGTATGGGCGTTTTTCGAGCGCATGGCGCGGGTATTCCGCGCGGACCGCAAGCGTTTGCATATCACCGGCTTTTCCCAGGGCGGAAGGCTGACCTGGAACATGCTCTGCGACCATGCGGATGTTCTCGCATCCGTGGCCCCCGCCGCTTACGGCATGGAGCCCGCGGATCCATGCAGCAAGGCGGGCGGCAAAACTCCCGCGCGGGAAATTCCCGTGCTGTACATGCATGGGACAAAAGACTCGGTGCGCCGCTTTGGCGAAGCGGAAATCCAGCGCGACAACATCATTGACGACTGGAAAATGACCAAGGATGGCGTGGTTTCGCAGGACAGCGCCCACATCTGGACGCGGTACAAGAGTCCTGGCGGCAATGTCTTTGAATTTTTCCAGCACGACTACCAGGCGGAATCGAGCCTGTACAAAGGCCATTGCATCCCCGGCGGCCCCAAATCCGGCGGTATTTACGGATTCGCCTGCGTGGAGAAGGGCGTTCCCAACTGGCCGGAAAAGGTGTTTGAGTTTTTCATCCGGCACCCCAGACCTTGATGGAGAGCGCGCGCATGAAATTCATCCGCTTGTGGTGTTTGTGGATTTGCGCGTTGGCCCTGGCCGCGTGCAACTCTGACAAGGCGGAGACAACCGATGCCGGAACGCCCAGCGGCGGCGCGGCGGATGGCGCTTCGCCGGATGTGGAAAAGCCGGATTCCAGCGTGGACGGTGATGGCGGCGGGGTGACCATCAGTGATGGCGGAACCCCCGCCACCGGAGTCACGTTGGATGAATGCATCACCAGCGATCAACCCGGCGATCATGTTTTCGACTGCTCGCGCAGAAAATTCGATGTCATGGTCCCCGCCGCCTGCATCGCCGGCGGATGCGGCATGGTGGTGGATGTTCACGGCCTGACCATGAGCGGGCGCATGCAGGACAACAATACGGAGATGCGCCGGCTGGGGGCCAAATACAATTATGTGGTGGTGCAGCCGAACGCCCGCCCCGCGCCGCCGGAAGCCAGTTGGGACCCCAAGATTGACGATGAAAAGATCGTGGACTTCATGCAGCGCGCCATCAAGGCGTGGCGGATTGATCCCAAACGGGTCCATTTCACCGGCTTTTCCCAGGGCGGATTCATGACCTGGCGCTTCATTTGCAACCATTCAGACCTGATCTCCTCCGCTGCTCCCGGCGCCGCCTGCGGCATGACCCTGCATGAAGGATGCACGTTTACGGGTGAGCAATCCCCCCAACGCAAAATCTCCATCCTGTATATGCACGGCACAAAGGATCGCATCGTGGGATACCCCTGCGCGCTTCCCCAGCGGGACGCCGTGGTGAAATGGCTGGGAGCTTCAGGTCCCGGAGAAAAAACCAAGGAGACGGCGACCTTCCGCCACACCACCTGGAAAGGGGTGGGAGGTGCGGAAATGCATTATCTGGAGCACGATTACGAAGCGGAGAGCAACCTGATTGCGGGGCACTGCTACCCTGGCAGCAAGGACGATGGCAAAATGGAAGGGCAGATAGCTTCCTTCGCCTGCAAGCCGCCGGTGGATTTCCATTGGGGTGAAGCGGTGATGGAGTTTTTCCGCGGCCATCCATTGTGACGCAAACGCACGCCTCCGGAGAGGAACGCATATGGGACACGGATCATCCGCCAGCCAAACCCTGCTGGAAACCGAGGGCTTCTCTCCGCTTGGGTATCTGGAAGGCGCCCGCTCCGCCTCCTCCCCGCAGGATCGCCTGCGCGCCATCCGCAACGCCGCCCGCGGTCTGCGCGAGGAACTCCTGAGCGACGCGCCCTTGTCATTCTATCGCTCCATGGAGTTGATCCGCGTTCCTTATCCCGCCCGGTACGGATTGTTGAACGCAACCACGGTTCCGACCCCGTTGCTGCATATCGTGAACCGGTTGTTCATCATCCAGTTCAAAAGTCAGGGCCGCCTGAAAACCTTGCTGGCGTCGCCGTCGGATATCGTGGGCGGACGCGAAACCCCGTTTTTTAAGCGGCTCGGCGCGGTTTTGCCCAAGGGCGCCATCACCAACCGGTTGCTCGCCCCCGTGAAACGGGATGTGCTGGCGGCCCTGCGCGAGGCCGGTATCGCGCCGGAACAGGTGGATTATATTTCCTACGATCACCTCCATACCCAGGATATCCGCCAGTGGCTGGGGACGGACGGCAAGCCGGGGCTGTTTCCCCGCGCAAAGTTGATTGTTTCCCGGCAGGAATGGGCCAGCGCCAAAGGACTCCTGCCGCCCCAGCAGGACTGGTATGTGCCCAACGGCGTGGCAGGGGTGGATGAAAGCCGCGTGCTCCTGATTGATGGAGATACCCGCATTGGCGAAGGCATTTCAATCGTCATGACGCCTGGCCATACCGAAGGCAACCATTCCTTCGTGGCGCGGACTCCCGAAGGGCTGATGGTCACCAGCGAGAACGGCATTGGCCCGGACGCCTATGCGCCCCAGCACTCGGCGATTCCCGGCGTGCGCAAATACGTGCGTGACACCGGCATGGAAGTGGTGTTGAACGGCAATACGCTGGAGCGCGGGGTGGATCAGTACCTGTCCATGATCCTGGAGAAGGAAATCGCCGGTCCTTCGCGCCGCAATCCGGATTTTCCGAACATGGTCTGTTCCTCGGAATTTGACGCCTGGTGGGCGTTCCCCGGCCTGAAGCCCACCTTCCGCTTTGGCGATCTGCGGTTTGGCGCTCCCGCCACATGAATCAGCGGGCCGTCAGGCGGGTGCTTTCCTCCGTCCCGGGGCGGACTTGCGCGATTGATATTCTTCATATTGTTCGCACGGGTCCGGAATGTACTGGATAACGGACGTTCGATACGGGCGATGGACGAAAGACGGGGAAATACTCCACCGGAACCGCCTCGCCGCCAGCGGATCATGGGCGGGGCGATGGCCGGAATAAAAACCGGCGAATACAATATCATCGTCCTGGAAGTTTCTGATTGAGTTTTCTCGCATGCGAAAAGCATGCCAACTTGTGAAGCAGAAAGCATTTTGTGCTTGTTCCATCCCCGGGCCTTGGGTATTCTTCATGGACGGGCGGCGTGGATTCGCCGCCCTTGTTGTCACCGGTTAAAGCATGGAACTCAAACAGCAACTGAAACTGTCCCAGCAACTGGTCATCACGCCCCAGTTGCAGCAGGCCATCAAGTTGCTGTTGCTCAATCACATGGAGCTTCAGGCCGCCATTGACCAGGAGTTGCAGGAAAACCCGGTTCTTGAGGAACTGCCCAATGGCGCACAGGAAACCTCGTCCGAGGAACTGGACCTGCCCTCTAGCGTGGACACCACGGAGACCTCCCTGGCCGACGCCATTGGGGCCGAACCCACGCCCGCCGATACCGCCCGTCTGGAAGACCAGGACATAGACTGGGAAAAATACCTGGAGAACTACTTCGCATCGGGTCCGGCCACGGGTCCCGCCGAGCGCATTCCCGATGACGAACTGCCCAATTACGAAAAAACCCTGGCCAATGACGAAAGCCTGGTCGAACACCTGATGTGGCAGTTGCGCATGACCGAACTGACCGACTGGGAAATGGCGGCGGCGGTCGAGATCATTGGCAACCTGGATGAGGATGGCCGCCTGACGGACATCAGTATTCTCGAGGAACTAACCCGTCTGTATGAGGTGGATGCTTCCGAAATCGAGGAAGTGCTGAAAGTCATCCAGGAATTTGATCCGGCCGGCGTCGCCACCCGTTCACTGCAGGAATGCCTGATGGTGCAGGCGGCGGCGCGTTACGGAGAGGACTCCCTGCCGTACCGGATGCTGAAGTCGCACTGGGACGATTTCATCAATCGCCGCCTTCCGCCGATGGTGCGCGCCCTGGGGGTGAGCAAGGATGACCTGATCGAGGCCATCAAGCTGATCAGCCGCCTGGACCCCAAGCCCGGCCGCAATTTTTCCGGCACGCGCGCCCAGAACATGAGCCAGTACATCACTCCGGACCTATATGTGCAGAAGACCGGCAAGAACTGGCAAATCATTCTCAATGAAGATGGCCTGCCCAAGCTGCGTATCAGTCCCATGTACCTGGATCAGTTGCGCGCCGCCAACGGCAAGGATGGCGCCAAGGCGTTCATTCAGGAGAAACTGCGCAACGCCCAGTGGTTGATCAAGAGCATCCACCAGCGGCAGCGCACCATCTATCGGGTCATGGAGTGTATTCTGGAGTTGCAGCGCGACTTCTTTGAGTACGGGCCTGGACGCCTGCGCCCCATGGTGTTGCGGGATGTGGCGGAAAAGCTGGAACTGCACGAGTCCACGATCAGCCGGGTGACCACCAACAAGTACGTGCATACGCCCCATGGCGTATACGAACTGAAGTATTTCTTTGGCAGCGGTGTTTCCTCTGGCGCCGGTGGGGAGGATGTGGCGGCGGAATCGGTCAAGCAGGCCATCCAGAAGCTGGTGGCGGCCGAAAATCCGCGGAAACCCCTGTCCGACCAGGATTTGGTGGACGAACTCCGGAAACAGAACATCCAGATCGCCCGCCGGACCATCGCCAAATACCGGGAGATGCTGAGGATACCATCCTCTTCCCAGCGCAAGAGGGTGTTTTAGGTCCGCCTGGGAAGTCATGGCGCCCGGCGGGGGCGGGGCTGGCGGACCGGGAAGCCCGGAAGGCGGCGGCTGTTCCGGCTGTTCCCATATTGACATCGGAAGGCGCGGGATTTACTCATGTCTCCTTTCGGGGGCAGTGTCATCATGGAGACCTCATGAGCAGCAAGGAACTCACTCCCATTCAACTGGACAAACGCCTGACGGATCGGTTGATCAAGAAGGGCTTGGTATCCGACAAGGATGTCCAGAAGCATCAAGCGTCGCTGCCCGATATCAGCGGCAACGCCGAAGTGGTCAATATCGAACTGTTGGCGCCGCGCGGCATGCGCGCCACCGCATCCCTGCGTCCGGCGGACACCAGTCATGACGAAGCCGACGACGACTGACGATCCCGTTCCGGGGGTGGATTTTTCCGCTTTCGCCCAGTCGCTGGCGGTGGTGGCCCTGCGTTTGATGACCACTCCGGAAGAAGGCGGGGAGGGCGTCAACCTGCCCGAAGCCCAGCAGCATATCGAAATCCTCCGCATGCTGCGGGACAAGACCAGGGGCAACCTGAGCGCGGACGAAGAGCGCATGTTGCAGAAACTGATCTACGATCTGCAGGTCCGCTACGTTGCGCTGACCAACAAGACTTGAGCCGCACGGACCGGGTTTTCACCATCGTTCTTTTCCGCCCCGGACTCCCCATCCGGCGCGGGCGGGGGTTATCCGCCCGCCCGTCTTCCGCACTTTTGCTTTTGGCGGTGTTGTGAAATGCTACGGAGCGGCGTATCCGCCAGAAGGGAGCAATCCAAGACTCTCCATGAACAGAATGATCCTCTTCGCCGCCCTGTGCCTGTTGATGCAGGGCTGCAGCCCATCGGAAAGCAGCAAGAAGGCTTCCCAATCATCCCCTGGAGGGACGAACGCGCGTCCCGCCGCCCCGGCGCAGGGGCTCCCTTTCACCGACAATTTTGATCGTGCGGAACTGGGGCCGGACTGGCAGGCTTCTGGATGCAATGATAGCGGCGAGCAGCCCTGCAAATGGGAAATCCGCGACGGGATGGCGTACTCGCCATATGCCCATAATACGCCGCTGTGGCTGAACAGGTCCTTGCCTGCCGATGTGCGCATTGAATTCGACATCCTCTCCAAAAGCCCGGATTTTGACATGAAGGTCGAACTATTTGGCGATGGCCAGCGCCATGAATCCGGTTACAGCCTGATCGCCGGGGGATGGAAAAACACCATCAGTTGCATCGCCCGCCTGGGGGAGCATGAACCCAAACGGCTGGAGAAGATGGACAGCGGAAACAAGCCGAATATCACTTACCGGTGGCGCATCGAACGGAAAGGCGGCCAGATCAAGTGGTTCGTCAATGACGCCCTGTACATGGAATACGCCGACGCCAATCCCCTCAAAGGCCCCGGCCATGATCGCTTCGCTCTTTCCAACTGGAGAACCCAGGCCTATTACGACAACCTGAGGATCACCGCGCTGGAATAGCCCCCGGACAAGGACACCCGATTCATGAAACGTCATCCTGTTGTCAAAATCGCCCTGCTGGCCGCCGCCGCGGCCTATCTTTCGTGGCTGGGCGTGCTGCTCGCCAATCCCTCCGCTTCCAGTTCCTACAAACTGGAGGATATGCGGTACTTCAACCGCACCCTGCTGTTGATGAAAGAGAATTACCTTGATCCGTCGCGCTTCAACCCGCGCGACATGCTGATCAAGGCGCTGGACGGCGTGGAGAAAAACACCCCCGAGGTCATGGTCACCGAGAGCCCGGATGGCAATTCGGTCAACCTCGTGGTCAACAAGGCGTCCGTGACGATTCCCACCACGGGCGTCAACACCCTGTGGGCCATGAGCCTGCGGGTGAAGGAAGCCCTGACCTTTGTCCGGAGCAACCTGCGCAAGATTGATGAAAAGTCCCTGCGCAACATTGAATACGCGGCCATCAACGGCATGTTGTCCACCCTGGATCCGCACAGCGTGTTCCTGAAGCCGGAAATCAACCAGGAGTTGAAGCTTTCGACCAAGGGGGAGTTCGGCGGGCTGGGCATCACCATTTCCGTCCGCGACGGCCAGTTGACGGTGATTTCCCCCATCGCCAACACACCGGCCCACCGGGCGGGCATCCGCAAGAAGGACCGGATTGTCCGCATTGACGAGGAAAGCACCGTCAACATGCCGCTGGAGACGGCGGTCAACAAGTTGCGCGGTCCCAAGGGCACGCCCGTCACCGTGTACATCATGCGCGATGGCTGGAACGAGGCCCGCGCCTTCAACATGGTGCGCGACACCATCCGGGTGAATTCCGTCATTTCCCAGAGGCTGGAAGATGGCATTGGCTATCTCCGCATCAAGAATTTCGACGCCAAAACCACCAAGGACGCCGGCGAGCATATTCGAAAAATGGGCGCCATCAAGGGGCTGGTGCTCGACCTGCGCGACAATCCGGGCGGCCTGCTGGACGCCGCCATTGGCGTGTCCGACGCCTTCATTGACAGCGGCATCCTTGTGGCCACGGTCGGCCACGGCGCCCGCATGCGCGAGGAAAAGGCGGCGCATTCCGCCGACACCAAGACCCGGGCGCCCATCGTGGTGCTGGTCAGCGCGGGCTCCGCCTCGGCTTCGGAGATTGTGTCCGGGGCGCTCAAGAACCTGGACCGGGCGGTCGTCATCGGCGAGCAGACCTTCGGCAAGGGCAGCGTGCAGGTGATTTATCCGCTGGAGGAAGAGCGTCCGAAGGAGGGCGAGACCGAGTCCAGCGTGAAGCTGACCATCGCCCAGTATCTGACCCCGGGCGATATTTCCATCCAGTCCGTCGGGATCACGCCGGATATCGAGCTTCGCCCCGTGGTGCTGGAAGAGGATTACACCCAGGTCTTCGCGGAGCCGGTGCGCAACCGCGAGGAAGACCTGGACCGCCACCTGGAAGACGCCGTGGAGAAGGCGGGCAAGCCGGTTGAAGTGATCCGCTACTACGAAAAGCCCCAGAAAAAGGAGGAAGAGGACACCACGGGCACCGAGGACGATTTCAGGGAGGATTTTGAAATCAACCTGGCCCGGCGCATCCTGCTGAAAGCCGGCAAGTCCACCCGTTCGGCCATGCTGGAGGCCGCCTCGGGCGTCATTGGAGACGCCCGCAATATCGAACTGCGGAAAATCTTCGATGAACTCGGCAAGCGCGGAATTTCCTGGGATATCGCTCCGGTGGCCAAGGGCAAGCCCGTGGCCGCGGTGTCGCTGGAGTTTGTGGATGAAGCGCCGCCCATCACCGCCGGCGATAAAATCGAAATGGTGGTGAAGGTCGCCAACAAGGGCGACGCGCCTTTCCACCAGTTGCGCGCGGTCAGCGACTGCGACAACGGCATCTTCAGCCGCCATGAACTGCTGTTCGGAAAGATCGCCCCCGGTGAAGCCCGGGAATCGCGGGTGAAAATCAAGGCCCCCAAACGTATGGACACCCGCACCGATCAACTGTTGCTGCACTTCTATGAAGGCAATGGGTTCGCCCCGCCGGACCTGATTCAGCAGGTGATGGTGCGGGGCGCGCCAGAACCCTCCTTCGCGGTCACCTACAAACTGGATGACAAGGAAGGCGGCGACGGCGATGGCCTGCCCGAGGCGGGCGAAACCGTGCGCATCAACCTGCAGGTGGATAACGAAGGCGCGGGCAAGGCGGAGGAGGTCATCGCCACCCTGCGCAATGAAACCGGGCCGGCCATCTTCGTGGACAAAGGCCGTGAAACCATCGGCAAGATGGATGCTCCCGCCACCGCGGCGGCGTTCTTCACGGTCAAAATCAACCAGAAACCGGAAGGCGGCAAATTCAGCCTGCGCATCGCCGTCTTCGACGCCACCCTGGCCATCCAGAGTTCCCAGTTCATCGAGGTTCCCCTGGGTAAACCGCTTGCGGGCGTCTTCCGTCCGGCGAAGATCAAATTCGATGAGGCGATCTCCGGCGAGATTCAGCAGGGGGATAAGATCAAACTCAAGGCGTCCATTGAAGGCGACGGCGTGCTGGATGTCTACGTGCTCGCCAACGATGACAAGGTGTTTTACAAGGCCCTTGATACCGGCGCTGGCGGCGGATTCCAGATAGAAACCGAGGCCCCGCTCAAGGCAGGAGCCAACGGCATGAGCATTGTCGCCCGCAAGGATGGGGAGTTGGTGACCTACCGGAGTTTCGTGGTGTCGCGTCCCAAATCCGAATGGAGCCTGCTCAAGGAAGAGAAGGCGCTGGCGGCGAGCAACAAGCCCGCCCCCGCGAAAACAGGCGCCCAAGGGCAATAGCATGCTCCGCCGCTGAATACCGCGCTGGTGCGCCTCGCATGCTTCCGGTCATGGAATGCCGCATTGGCTCCGCCGTCCCAAAAACAGCGAGGCGCCGCCAATTCGCGGGGCGGCCGGATTGCCGGTTTTCAATGTCAATCCTGTCAGTTATCCGCGGATACTTCCGGCGAAAGCGGGTGGTCTAACCACCCCAGAAAAACCGGGCCCTCGACCGCCCATACATCTTGCCTGAACCATGCGCGATGTGTAGTTTTCGCCCGCATCCTGCATGAATCCGCGCGACGGGCAATCGCTTCCTTCCAGCCACTTCCGGCGAAGCCCCATGACGGTTCAGCGGGTGGTGGTTTTCGTCCGCAATCTTCTGGAGAACACATCCATGTCCCAGTTCGCTGACTTTGTTCAGGTGATTGACGCATTGCAGAACCTGCCCGCGGATCGCGGCTATACTTTTCTGGATCAAAAGCTGAACCCCACCTTCGTTTCCTTTGCGCAACTCCGGGCCGAAGCCTTCCGGCGCGCCCGTTATCTGCGGGAGGGATACGGGGTGAACAAGGGCGACCGGGTGGCGATGATCATCCCCAATGGCGATGAATTTGTCCCGACTTTTCTGGCCATTGTGTCCCTTGGGGCGATTCCGGTTCCGCTTTATCCGCCGTTGGCCATGGGCAGGCTCGACAGTTACATAGACAGCCTGACCCGCATCATGGTGTCGTCCTCTCCCAAACTGCTGGTCACCACGCAGAAGGCGTCCACCGTGTTATGGTCGGTGGCGCCCAAGGTGCAGGGACTGAAAAACCTGGTGACTTGCGAGGAGTTCGCCAAGGCCGGAAAGGAAGCGATCTCTTCCCCGGCGCAGGTGAAGCCGGATGACATCTGCTTCTTGCAGTATACTTCTGGAAGCACTTCGGACCCCAAGGGCGTGATGGTCACGCACGGCAACCTGGTGGCCAATTGCAAGGCCATCGCCTGGGACGGCCTGAAACTCCAGCCGGAAGATTCCGCGCTTTCGTGGCTGCCGCTTTACCATGACATGGGGCTGATTGGCTTTGTGTTGACCCCCCTTCTGGGCGATGTTCCGGTCACATTCCTGGAGACGCTGACTTTCGTGAAGGACGCCAGCGTGTGGATGAAAACCATGAGCCGCATCCAGGCCAGCATCGCGTTTGCGCCCAATTTCGCATACGCGCTGTCGGTCAAGCGCACGAAGCCCGAAGTGGTCCAAACCCTCGACCTTTCCAGGGTGCGGGTGCTGGGGTGCGGGGCCGAGCCCATCCATGTGGACACCATGGCCCGCTTCCTCGATCACTTCTCCCCCGCAGGGCTGAAACGCCAGTCCATTCTGCCCTGTTACGGCATGGCGGAGGCGACCCTGGCCATCAGCTTCATTGGCCTGGATGAAGAAGTCTCCGCGGAAACCCTCGACGCCGACGAGGTTCACGAACGTCAGGTGGCCAAATTGTACGAGCCCAACGGCGTGGAGAAGAGCTTCATTGAAGTGGTGAATTGCGGGCGCATCTTCCCGGGGCATGGCCTGAAAATCGTCAATGACAACGGCGAGGAACTGCCCGAACGCCATATCGGCGAGATCATCGTCAGCGGGCCCAGTGTCTCTCCAGGCTATTTTCAGAACCCGGAAGCCACCGCCAAATCCTTCAGGGATGGCTGGCTATACACCGGCGACCTGGGGTACGTGGCCGGCGGGCAGGTCTTCATCACCGGCCGCAAGAAGGATGTCATCATCATCAACGGCCGCAATTACTTTCCGCAGAGCATCGAGTGGATTTGCAACGAAGTGCCGGGGGTCCGTCCGGGCAGTGCGGTGGCGTTCAGCAGACCGGGAGCGATTTCGGAAGAACTGGTGGTCGCCTGCGAAACCCGCGAAAGCGATCACGAACCGCTGCGCCGCGAAATTGTCCGCCGGGTCAATGAGCAATTGCAGTTGGGCGTCGCGGATGTGGTGTTCGTCGAACCGGGCGCGCTGCCCAAAACCTCCAGCGGCAAGGTGCAGCGCGCGCGCACCCGCCAGCAATACCTGGATCGGGTCATTGGCTCACAGGGCGTGCGCACGATAGGCGGAACCGCCGATAACCTGGTGGTCGCCAAGCATGTCGGCAAATCGCTGCTGGGCAAGGTGCGGCACAAGGCCAGCCAGATTGTTGAAAAGCCCATCAGCAAAATCTTCCGCAAGGATGAAGCGGAAGTCTGATTTCACCCCTCGTTTTCCGGTTTTGTATCCGCAATGAGTCACGATTCCTTTTCTTCCGGCCGCGGCGCGCCCATCGCCATTGTTGGCATGGCGTGCCGTTTTCCGGGCGCCCCCTCGCTGGAAGCCTACTGGAGCCTGATCCGCGCCGGTTCCGTTCAGTTCCGCGATATTCCGTCGAACCGCTGGAATCACGAGGCGTTTTTTGATCCCCAGCAGGCCAGCCCGGACTCCTACTACGTCCACAAGGGCGCCTTTCTGCGCGACGAAGACATCCGTGATTTCGCCGCGCTGTATTTTGGCATCGCCCCGCGCCGCGCGCAGGTGATGGAGCCCCAGCAGCGGCTGTTGCTCGATACCGTCCGCCTGGCGATCCAGGATGCGGGATACCAGCGCCGGCCGTTCAACAAGGCCAGGACTTCCGTTTATGTGGGCGTCAGCGCCGCCGAATACAAGGATGTCATGGCCTCGCGCATCCGCATCCATCAGGCGATGTCGGGTGATTTTGGAGCGGCGCCGTCCGGAATGGATGGGCTGGAGCGTTCGCTTTCCGGCGACGTGGCCCCGGTGCGCGCCTTCACCATGGCGGGTTCGCTTTTCAACATGCACGCCGCCGCGATTTCCCAGACCTTTGATTTCGGCGGTCCCAGCATCGCGGTGGATGCGGCGTGCGCATCGGCGCTGGCCGCCGTTCACCAGGCGGTGGTCAGCCTGCGCGCCGGCGAAAGCGAAATCGCGCTGGCCGGCGGCGTCTATGTCAACATGACCCCCGACAACCTGGTGTGCTTCAGCAAGATCGGGGCGATTTCCCGCGGCGGAGCATGCCGTCCCTACGATGCGAAAGCCGATGGCTTCATCATGGGCGAAGGTGTGGGAATGGTCATGCTCAAGCGCCTGGACGACGCCATCCGCGACGGCGATCGCGTCTACGCGATCATCCGCGGCGCCGGTTGCAACAACGATGGCAAGGGCGAAGGGCCCATGACTCCGCGCCCGGAAGGACAGGCGGGCGTGGTCCGGCTGGCGTTGGAGGATGCGCGTGTTCAGCCTTCGCGGATCGGGTACATTGAAAACCATGGCACCGCAACCACCGTCGGCGACGTGGTGGAAGTCAATACCCTGCGCAGGGTGTACGAGGAATACGAGCCCGGGTGGAGCGAACGCGGTCAGACCTGGTTGTCCTCGGTGAAGGCGAATGTGGGCCATACCATGGCCGCCGCTGGCATTGCGGGACTGATCAAGGCCGCCCTGGTGGTGCATCACAAGGTGATCCCGCCGCAGCCGGGGGTGAGCGAACTCAACCCCAAACTGGGGCTCGACAAAGGCCCCTTCAAAGTGCCCGGCGCGGAACAGGTCTGGGATTCAACCATCCCGAGAATGGCCGCGGTCAGTTCCTTCGGCTTCGGCGGCACCAATGTCCACATGATCCTGGAGGAACCGGCTCCCGCGCCTGTTCCAGAGGCGGGAGACGAACCGGAACTGTTTCTGCTCAGCGCGGAAACCCCGGAACTGACGGCCTGTTATGCGGCCAGCCTTGCGGATCATATCGAACGGAATCCGGCCAGCCTTCGTGATATTTCCTTTACCCTGGCGTTGCGCGAGCGCCAGTCCGCCCTGTTGGCGCTGACCGCTTCCAGTCCGGTGGAGTTGCTGGAACGCCTGCGCGGTGCGGCCAGGGCCATCCGCGATGGACAAACCGGTCCGGCGGCTGCGGGCGCCTTTTTTCAGGCGAAGCCGCTCAAGGCGGAGGATCGCAAGACCGTTTTTCTGTTTCCGGGGCAGGGGGCGCAGAAGTTGTTCCTGCTCAAGCCGGTTTATGATCGGTTCCCGGCCTTTCGCACGGCGTTGGATCGCCTCTGCGCCGCCGCCGATGGAGTGGTGGAGAGCCCCCTGTTGCCGCGGCTTTACCCGGATACCGGCGCCTCCGGATATGACGAAAACACGGCCGCGCGCGCCCTGACCGCAACCGAAACCTGTCAACCGGTGATGGCGGCGTTGGGACTTGCCTGCGCGGAGTTTTTGCGCGCGCTGGGCGTCCGTGAGGACATGGCGACCGGACACAGCCTGGGTGAATTCGCCGCTCTTGGACTGGAGGGCGCCCTTCCCATGGAGGAAGTGGTCCGTCTGGTGGCGCGCCGCGGTCTGGCCATGCGCGACCTCCCACTGGAGGACAAGGGGGCCATGGCCGCGATCATGCAGCCGCGAAAGGCCGTGGAGGAACTGATCGCCGGAATCCATGGCGTGGCGGCGGCCAATTTCAATCACCCCACCCAAACGGTGATTTCCGGCCTGACGGCAGGGGTTCTGGAGGTTCTTGAAAGGGCGAGGATGCGGAACTGGAAGGCCACCCGGCTGGATGTTTCCCACGCATTCCATTCGCCGCTAATGAACGGCCTGACCCCGCGCATGACGGAGATTGTCAACGAATTGCCGTTGCAACCCGCCTCTGGAGCGGCGATCTCGGCCATCACCGGCCAGCCTTATCCGGATTCGCCGGAGATGATGCGCGAGATCATGGTGTTCCACGCCTCGGCGCCGGTGGATTTCGTCTCCGCGCTGGAAACCTGCGCGCAACGGGGGGGCAGGGTTTGGGTGCAGATGGGCGCCGGCAAAACCCTGGTCAGCATGGTCAAGGCGCTGCCCGCGGAACAGCGCCTGGCCAACCTGTCGTTCGCCCTTTCCGAAGAGTCTCCCGTTGAGTCATTCCTGTCCGCGCTGGGTCAACTGGCGGCGCTGGGGTTTGACCTGCAAACGGCGGCGCTATTTGACGGACGCGGCGCCCGGATCATCCATTTGCCCGGCGGTCCCCTGCCGGAACAGACCTATTGGGTGGTGGAGCGGGGCTCCGCCAAGCCCTTTGAAATTCCACGAATCATTGAACCTCAACCGGCTGCTGAAGCCGCCCAGGCCGCCATGACCCAGAATCCATTGATCGAATTGTTCAACCGCCAGCTCGATATTCTCAACGCCCAGGCGGAAGTGCTGAAAGAACAGGCGCGGGCGCTGGGGCAGGGCGCCGCTCCGGTTGTCCCTGGCGCGCGGGAGCAGGTTCCGTCCGCCGCCGCTGTTTCCGGAACCACCGCCGTGAAACCGGAATTTTCGTCCGCCCATGATACGGCGCCGGAAAAATCCGCCGCTCAGCCGGCCCAGCCCGCGTTGGAGCCGCGGCCGGCAACCGCCGGCGCCGCGCCGTCCGCGGATCGCGGCGGTGAAATCCGCGCAGGCGTGCGCGCCGTCATCTCGGACATCAGCGGTTTTCCCGCCGCCATGCTCAAGGACGATCAGACCCTCATCAATGATTTGGGGTTTGATTCGTTGATGGTCCAGGAAATGGCCTCGCGCCTCGATAAGCAATTTCCGGGCCTGGGCGCCATGCCGGCCACGCTCTTCAACGTCAACACCACCACCCGGCAAATCGCGGACCATGTGATCCAGACTTTGTCGGGTTCCAGGGCCGATGCGCCCGCCGCCGGCAAAACCCGGGCCGCCCCGGTTGCGCTGAGCGCATGGCGGACCGTGGTGCAAACCGGTCCCCATTTTGCGGATGATCGCCGTTTCCCGCTGGAAATTCCCGGCGTGATGCTGATTTCCGGTGATGACATGGGGGTGGCCCAGGAGTTGCAGAGCCTGTTGAATGAACGCGGCGTCAAATCCGTCATCGTCAATAATGGGCGGGTGGAGTCCTTCGATGCGGCCTCCCGCGTGATCCGCGAATCCGGCGTGGTGGGGGGGTATGTGGATCTGGCCGCCTTGCAGCAGACTCCCGCAAATGGGCGCGCGGAGTCCATCCAGCCGTTGCGCGATCAGCTTCGCCGCGTCTCCGGGCTGGCGAAAGCCATCGCCGCGCAGGATGACGCCCCGCTCATCGGCCCGGTGTTTTTCACCATCAGCGCCACGGGCGGTCATCTTTCGGGAGATTCCCACGGCTCCGCGCCGCTGGGGCTGGCCGGGTTCGCCCGCGCGCTCGCCCGCGAGTATCCCGGCTGGAATGTCCGCCACCTGGATGTGGACGCCACGGCGTCCGTCCAGGATTTGGCGGGATGGATTCTTGCTGAAATGGTCTCTCCGGATCGCACGCCGTTGGTGGGTTTATCGGCCAAAGGACGCGCGGTGGAGTCCCTGGCGCCAGCCGGTGGACCGGGCGAACCGCTCCGTCTGAATGCGGATTCCGTGGTGATGATCAGCGGCGGCGCTTCCGGATTGGGCTTCGACAGCGCCATGAGCCTGGCGCAAAAACACCGCTGCCGTTTTGTGCTGCTGGGGCGCCGCCCGGCGGAGCATCCGGAGATCGCGGAAAATATTCAGCGCCTGCGGGCCGTGGCGGCGGATGTCTTGTACATTCCCGTGGATATCGCCGATGGCCAGGCGGTGGAGGCGGCGGTGCAGGGCGCCAACACCCGTTTTGGCCGCGTGGATATGCTGATTCATAGCGCGGGCGTGTTGGCGGATGGCCCCATCACATCCCTTCAGGAAACCGATTTGCACCGGGTTTTCGACGCCAAGGTCACGGGCCTGATGCATCTGCTGAACGCGCTTGATTTGGGGAGGCTCAAAGCCGCCATTGTATATGGCTCGTGGGCTGGAAGGTTCGGCAACGCGCGGCAAACGCCTTACTCCGCCGCCAATGCGGTGGCGGCCCGGGTGATTGAGGATGTGCGCAAACGCGCCCCGCACCTGCTTGCGCTGACCATCGAATGGCCGCCCTGGGAAGGCTCCGCCATGGCGAACACCCTGGGCGATGCGGTCAAGGCGATGATGATTCAGCGGGGAGCCATCTTCCTGACCCGGGATCAGGGGTTGGCCATGCTGGAAGAACGGCTGGATTCCGGCGTGAGCGGAGCCTTGCTGGTGGCTGGGGAAACCGTTCCTTCCGAACGCCGCGCCTCCCGCGCGGAGTATGTGGACCCCGCCACGCACCTTTACCTCAACGACCATCGTCTTCACGGGAAACCGATCGTCCCCTTTGCATTCGCCATGAACGAGGCCATATCCGTGGCCCGTCCGCTATTGGGGGAGGGACCGGTGGCGCTGGAGGATTTCCGCCTCTTCCATGGCGTTGACGCCAGTGATCCGCTCTGGCTGCTGGTGGAAGCGGTGGAGCGCGATGGCGTGGCCGAAATCCATATCCAGACGAAGAAGGATGGCCGGCTGGTCACCGCGTACCGCGGCCACGCCCGCAAGGCGGAGGGGGAGCGGGCCATGATCCCCTCCATCCGGGTGGAAGGAGGGGCGCCCTCCCTGCCGCTCAGCGAATTTTATGGACACGTGACTTTCCATGGCCGTTTGTTGCAGGGCATCGGCCTGATCACCTCGGTTGGTCCGGAAAGCGCGGCGGGCGTGGTGCATGGCTGCAAACCCGGCGAGTGGATCCCCGGGCGCACGGGCGAATGGGACGCCGATCCGCTGGCGCTCGACTCGGCGTTTCAGCTTGCAGGCTATTGGGCGTGGGTTACCTTGCACAAGGCCGGATTCCCCATGGCGCTGGACCGTTTCGTGTTGCTGAAACCGGTAACTGGCGACGCCATCCGTTGCGAGTTGCGGCTGGAGTCCGATGAAGGCGGTTTGACCCGGGGAACCGTGGTGCTCCGCGGCGCGCAGGGGGAACCGCTGGCCTTTGTGCAGGGCCTCACCGCGCAATTCAGCGGACGTGATCTCCGCGCCGCCGCTCCCGCGCATGAAGTCACGGGGATTGATCCTTCCACCTGGGATATCGAACAGTTCAGCGAGTATGTGGAACTGAACCAGCGGCTGACCATGGCCGAACTGGCGGGCGTCAAAAACCCGTATTTCCATGTGCATTCGGTGGTGACCAACAACCGGTCGGTGGTGGATGGCCGTCCGGTCATCAATTATTCCAGCTACAATTACCTGGGGTTGTCCGGCGATCCCGATGTGACCCGCGCCGCGCAGGAGGCGATCGCGCAGTATGGCACCTCGGTTTCCGCCAGCCGCGTGGCCTCGGGGGAAAAGCCGCTGCACCGGGAATTGGAGGCTGAACTGGCCCGTTTCATCGGAACGGAAGACTGCATCGTCATGGTCAGCGGGCACGCCACCAATGTGACCGTGATCGGCCACATGGCCGGCAAGGAGGATCTGATTCTCCACGACGCGCTGGCCCACGACAGCATCCTGCAGGGCTGCCACCTGAGCGGCGCCAAGCGCCTGCCCTTCGCCCACAACGACTGGCGGTCGCTGGAGAAGCGCCTTGAAGACCTGCGTCCTCACTACCGCCGGGTGCTGATCGCGCTGGAGGGCGTGTACAGCATGGATGGCGATATTCCCGACCTCAAGCGCTTCGTGGAACTGAAGAAGAAATACGGAGCCATGATGCTGGTGGATGAAGCCCATTCCATCGGCGTTCTGGGAAAAACCGGCCGCGGCGTTTCCGAATATTCCGGCGTCAACCCGCGCGATGTGGATATGTGGATGGGCACCATGTCCAAGTCGCTGGCCGGATGCGGCGGCTACATCGCCGGTTCAAAAGCGCTGGTGACCTACCTCAAGTACACCGCCCCGGGGTTTGTCTACAGCGTCGGTCTCTCGCCGGCGCTTGCCGGCGCCTCGCTGGCGGCGCTGAAGAAGATCCAGGCGGAACCCTGGCGGGTGGAAGTGCTGCACCAGCGGGCGCGGCTCTTCCTGGAACTGGCGCGCGCCTACGGGCTCAACACCGGACAGAGTGAAAACTCCGCGGTGGTTCCCGTGATCGTGGGTAATTCCATGCATTGCCTGCAACTTGCCGGGGCGGTCAACCGGCGCGGCGTCAATGTCCAGCCGATCCTGTACCCCGCGGTCGAGGACAGCGCCTCCCGGTTGCGTTTCTTCCTGACTTGTCTGCACACCGAAGACGAAATACGATACACGGTAGCGACGGTGGCTGAAGAACTTCGTAAACTGGATCCGGCGTACCTGCCTCCGCCGCCGGACCTGCGTACGCCGGCTCCGGCAGATGTACGGCTGGATGTGGTATGATCCATGACTGGAAGGGCGTAAAAGCCGGATTGTGGCGTCAGGGCGAGTTGATGCCCATGGCGCCGGGTTGGCTCACCGGCGCGGAGCGGGGATATATCTCCCAGCTTGTATTTCCGCCCCGGCGGGATGAATGGACGGCCGGCCGTCTCGCCCTGAAGAAGCTCCTCATGGAGCAACGCGGCGTCAACCCGCTCGACCTCTCCATCATGCCCACCGAGGCCGGACCGCCCATGCTGGTGGGAGAAAAAATTCCCGCTGATTTGCATGTCTCCATCAGCCATACGGGGGATTGGGCGTCAGCGACGGTGTCGGGGGCTCCGGCCGCCGTGGACCTGTGTCTGCACGCGGATGCGACCCGTCTGTCCCGCATCATGCTGCGGTTTTGCACGGATGCGGAGATCATCCGCTTTGATTTGAAGAATCGCGCCGATCTGTTGCCCAGCCTGTGGGCGCTGAAGGAAGCGGCGCTCAAGGCGGTCAACGCCCGGATGTTTGATCCGGGGATGAAGGCCTTTGAAATTGAGTCCCTGGATCCGGTCCGTTTTCTCCGTGAAGACCTGGATGGCGCTTGCTATTTGGAGAAAGAAGTCGCGCTGGCCATTGTCCGGCGGGTTTGAGCCTTCTTCCCCAGCGGCCTTGTTGAGATTGAGAACCGGATCAGCGGGCTACGCGCCAGGTTTGCGCGGGGCCCATTCACCCGCCCGGTGTTTTCGCCGCAATCACCAAATGGAGCGGTGTCTCCACGTTTTGACCGGATAAAGGGCCGGGGGCGTGTTTTCCGGCACGGTCCGGCCCGGCGGCGATGCGTTACGGTCAATGGTGGGGCTCCACATGCGGGGGCAAGGGTAAATTGTAAAACTCGTCAGGCGAAACCAGCATGGATTGGCCCCGCGGACGCTCATCCGGAGGCAAACGGGTCATGCGCCCTTGGGCGTCCACGGCCACCAGATCGGTGGAGCCGATAATGACGGTCCGGTTGCTGCGCCGGTTCTCGACCCGGTAGTGCATTCCCAGCCCGACCCGCCCCAGGCGCGTCATGGCGGTCCAGACCTCGATGGGATCATCGTATTTGATGAAGCCGTCGAAGCGCAGTTCCATCTGCCGCACAGCCAGATGGATATCGTCATCAATATAGGACTGGAACGGACGGAAGAATTTCCGGAAGTAGATCTCCCGGGCTATTTCGAACCAGCGCGGGGCGTTGGTGTGGTGCATGATCTTCATGCCGTCGGTTTCATGGAAACTCAGGCGTTTCCTGTACACGGCGGCGATCTCTTCGATGCGGTGCTGCGTCATGGCGCGGCTCTGTAGCATGGAAGCACCGCCCAAGCCAGTTGGAGCACTCTCCCGGATTGGCGTTCGCGGGACAAAACGTTTAGATCGTGCCCCCCGGTTCCGCGGCGGAAACGGGTCTGCCGGACAAGCCCATGAGCAATCGCCCCGACAATATCGCGCTCGTGATCATTGGAAATGAAATCCTGACCGGAAAGGTGCGCGATGAAAACGCGGAGTTCGCCATCCGCTGGTGCCGTGACAATGGCGTGGACACCGGCCGCGTGGATGTCATTCCCGACGACGTGGAGATTATTGCGGAGGCGGTGGCGCGGCATAAGGCCAACCACCACTGGGTGATCACCTCGGGCGGAGTGGGGCCCACCCATGACGATGTGACCATCGAGGGAGTGGCGCGCGCATTCGGCGTGGGCGTGGTGCGCCACCCGGCCCTGGAAGAACTCATCCAGCGGCATTACCGGGGCCGCCTGAACGGCGCCGTCATGCGTCTCGCGGATATTCCGGAGGGCGCCGAGATTATCAACCAGGAAGAACCGTTATTCGCGGCGCCGCGCATTGGCAATGTGTTCATCCTGCCGGGCGTTCCCGCGCTCTTCCAGGGGCGTTTTCTGGCCGCGGCGAAGTCATTCCGCGGCCAGCCCGTGCTGGCGTGGGCCATTGATCTGACCCTGGGAGAACCAGAGATCGCTGATCTGCTGAACCGCACCGTGGCGGCCTTTCCCGGAGTGGATTTTGGCTCTTACCCGCGATTCGCCGCCAGTGGATACAAAACCCGTATCACCATTGAAGGACGGGACCACGCCCGGGTGCTGCAGGCGCGCGATGCGTTTTCCGCCGGGCTGCCGGATGGGGTGATTCTGTCCTCGGGAGAAATCCAGTGAGCAAGGGCGCATCCATCACCCGCATCCGCGGCATGAATGATCTGCTGCCCCAGGACACCTGCGTGTGGCAGCGCGTGGAAGCGGCGGCGCGCGAGGTTTTTCTGCGCTACGCCTACCAGGAAATCCGCACTCCGATCATGGAGCGCACGGAGTTGTTCGCGCGCGGCATCGGCGAGACCACGGATATCGTCGAAAAGGAAATGTATACCTTTGACGACCGCGACGGGACTTCGCTCACCCTGCGTCCCGAGGGAACGGCGGGCGTGGCGCGCGCCTATATCGAAAATGGGCTGCATGTCAGCGATCCGCGTGCGCGGCTCTGGTACGCGGGACCCATGTTCCGCCACGAGAATGTTCAGGCCGGGCGCTTCCGCCAGTTCCACCAGATCGGCGCCGAGGCGTTTGGCATGGACCACCCGGCGGTGGACGCCGAGATGTGCGCCATGCTGCTGGATCTGTTCGCCTCCCTGGGGCTGAAAAACCTGGAATTGCAGATCAATTCGCTTGGCGACGCGGAAGATCGGCGGAATTACCGGAGCGTGCTGGTCAGCTATTTTTCGGGCCAAGAAAACCGGTTGTGCGAGAACTGCCAGCGCCGGCTGAAGACCAACCCCCTGCGCGTGCTCGATTGCAAGGTCGAAGGTTGCAGCGCCATCGCCCGGGGTGCGCCGCACACCTTTGATCACCTGGGCGAACAAGCCCGGGCTCATTTTGAAGGTCTGCGGGAATGCCTCGACGCCATGGGAATCCGCGAAAACGCGGGAGAGGTTCCCGTCCCCGGAACCTTTCGCATCAATCCGCGGATTGTCCGCGGGCTGGATTATTATGTCCGCACCGCATTTGAAGTGACGGCGTTCACGGGTGTCGGCTCGCAAAACGCGGTCGCGGGGGGAGGGCGCTATGATCAATTGATCGCCCAGCTTGGCGGCCATCCCACGCCTGCCATCGGCTTCGCCATTGGGGAAGACCGGCTGGTATCGGTGTTGAACAGTGAACAGACCATGGAGTTCCCGGGTCCGGATTTTTTTGTGGTCGCGTTTGGCGCGGCTGGCGGCGCCGGGGCCTTGCGCCTGGTCTCGGAACTGCGGTCCGCCGGCTTTGATGTGGACCTCGACCACCGCTTTGGTTCGCCCAAATCCCAGTTCAAACA
The DNA here is from genome assembly GCA_022072125.1 of Myxococcota bacterium. Lineage (GTDB taxonomy): Bacteria > Myxococcota > JAJVIH01 > JAJVIH01 > JAJVIH01 > JAJVIH01. The sequence goes on from JAJVIH010000004.1 coordinate 80,382, forward strand.
GGCGAACAAAAGCGGCGCCCCCTTCGCCATCATTCTCGGCGATGGTGAACTGCAATCCGGAATGGCGGCGATCAAGCCGTTGATGACCCTGGAGAAATTGCAGGCCGGCGGGGTGGATACGGAACTGGTTTCGCGCTTGCTGGACAGGTCCAAGGAGCAGCCGGAGCCATTTTTGGCGACGGAAAATCTCGATGGAGCCGGCGTGCCTTTGCTGCTGGATCCGTCCGGTCAGTTTTCCGTGGGACGCGACTGGTTGATTCGCTTCTGCAGCCGCCTGTTCGCCGGTTGATTGCACTCCAATCGTTTTTCTATTGTCTAACTCCGGCGGAAATGCGGATCAACATCTTACGCCGGTCATTTTCCTTCAGGTTGTGGGGATGCGGATACCCTACCGCGCCAAATATCATCCAGGAAGTTGACGAGAATCGCAGCGGCCCTGGCGTGAGCCACGCCGTTGGGATGCGGATCCCAGGTGGAATAAATCTGTTTGATGGCCAGGTCCTTCCGTTTCACGTTCGCATACACCCCCTCCAGGCTGATGAAAGGAACCCCCCGCTTTGCGCTGCGCCGCCGCAGTCCTTCAATCAGGCGAGGCTCCTTGGCGAGATCGTCGAGTCCGTCCCGGGATTCGTCATACGCGGCAGGGTAGAAGGCCGCCGCCGGATAAGCGCCGCCGCGGATGATCTCATTCAGCATCTGATCAAAGGAATGGTCGAAGCAGCGGGTGGGAACGCCATCATTGAGCCAGTCAAACAGACAGCGTTTGGGACCGGTGCATGCCTTGTCCACCAGCACGCCGCGGAGGGATCGGTAGACATACCAATGGCTGAGCGACGCCCAGTGCAGGCGTTCGTACCATGTCCAGTCCACGCCGCAGGTTTCGATGGGGTCGGGATTCCATGTCATCACGTCGCCGTCATTGGCGACGACCACTGTCAACACGATCTCCGGTTTGAGCAATGGGACCCATTTGCGCGCGTGTATCCACGCCTGCTGCATATTCGATCCGTTCAACCCAATATTATAGACCGTGAATGGAACGCCGTATTTCTGCTGAAGTCTCAGTTCCAGTTGAAAGGGCAGGGTTTCGGTGTCGTCCACCCCCGCGCCATTCACGAAGGAATCGCCGATTACCATGATCCGGCGGGCGTTTCCCTGCGGAGGAATCTGCCAGTCCGCCCCCCGGTAACCATGGTTATTGATCCGGCAGTCGTTCCCATAACGGGTTTCCCGGATCAGTTGCGGAGGCGGGCGGTAGGGCAGTAAATCCGGCATCAGGGGCGCATCGTGGGGATTGGGATCGCCAAACCGCTGGATACGCAGCGCGATTTCCGCGGCGGCGAGCGCGGTGACAGTTCCCGCCAGCAACAGCAGGGCTGCGAATTGTCTGCGGCGCCGGATATTCATTTGGGGGACGTTAATCACGGGCGGCCCGCCAGGCAATTTCTTCGTGGAATGGAGAAAACCGGCGGCGGTACTACCGCGTCCTGACATCCGTGGAGATTTGCTTTCCAATTCAGATGGGGATGACTATAAAACCCGTGGCTGTGATAAGCCTTATTGCTCGCCGCCCGGAGTTCGTATGGAAAGCGCCACCCTGTTTGACACCCACTGCCACCTGGATTTCGAGTCGTACAACGAGGATCGCCAGCAGGTGATTGACCGGGCGCGCGCCGCCGGCGTCCGCCACATGCTGACCATCGGCAGCGGACGCGGCATTGATTCGGCCAGCGCCGCGTTGGAGATCGCCCGCCGCGAGGACGGAATTTTCTGTTCGGTGGGCTTACATCCCCACGACGCGGCCATATTCAATGATGAAGTATGGGCCCGGCTGCGTGAGTTGTCGGAGGACGATCTGGTGGTGGCCATCGGGGAAACCGGCCTGGATTTCTTCTATGACAATTCGCCGCGCGATAAACAGTATGAAGCTTTCGAAAAGCAGATTGCGCTGGCTTTGGAGCGCGATCTGCCCATCATCATTCATTCCCGGGACGCCTTTGAAGAAACCCACCGGATGCTCCGCGAACATGGCAAGGGCCGGTTGCGCGGGGTGATCCACTGCTTCACCTATGGCAAGCAGGAGGCGCTTTCCTTCCTCGATCTGGGATTCAAACTTTCCATTCCTGGCATCATCACCTTCCGCAACGCGGATATGCTTCGCGAGGCGGTCAAAGCCGTTCCCATGGAATCGCTGGTGATCGAAACGGATTCGCCCTTCCTGGCGCCGATTCCACACCGCGGCAAACGAAATGAACCCTCATACGTCAGGCGGGTGGCGGAGAGCATCGCGGAACTGAAGAAGCTTTCCGTGGATGACGTGGCGCGCATCACCACCCGCAACGGTCTGGAGATGTTCGGACTGAAAGAGGCGGAAGAGGCTCCGGAACTGGTCTATTCCATCCGGGATTCGCTGTACCTCAATGTCACCAACAAATGCACGCTGGCCTGCACCTTCTGCGGCAAGTGGACGAGTTATGTTGTCAAGGGCCATTACCTGCGTCTGCGCCAGGACCCCACGGCGGAGCAGTTGATTGCGGCCATTGACGATCCCACCCGCTGGAGCGAGGTGGTGTTTTGCGGATACGGCGAGCCGCTCAAGCGTCCCGCGGTGGTGAAACAGGTGGCCGGGTGGTTGCGCTCGCAAGGAGTCCGGCGCATCCGCATCAACACCGACGGATTGGCGAACCTGGTGCATGGCCGCAACGTGGCCCAGGAACTGGCGGGTCTGGTGGATTGTTACAGCATCAGCCTGAACGCGCCGGACGCCCAGAGCTACGCCGAAATCTGTCCATCGAAATTCGGGGAGGCCGCCTGGCCGGCGGTGAAAGCGTTTATTCTGGAGGCGAAAAAATATGCTCCCGAGGTGATCGCCAGCGCTGTCGGCGTGCCCGGGCTGGATATGGAAGCCTGCCGCCGTATCGCGGAACAGGAACTGGGCGTGACCTTCCGCCACCGTCCTTACAACGAACTGGGCTAGCCCCGCTCTGCGATGGCCGTTATTCCGGTTTTCGTCTGGAAACCGCGCGGGGTTTGTCCAGACCGAAATCCTTCAGGCGTTTTTCCAGCACCCGGCGGGTGACTCCCAGCCGCTCCGCGAGGATGGTGTTGGATTCACCCGGCCAGGTTTCGATGGCGCGCCGGAGCAGGGATAGCTGCGCCGCCTCGTGCGCCGCTTCCAGCCGGGACCATGCGCCATCCAGTGGTCCATCGGCGGTCAGCGGAGGTTCCGCGTGCAATGGCGGCGGCAGGTCCACGGCGGAAGCTTCCACGGTTCCGCCGTCATTCATGATGAGCAGGCGCTCCACGATGTTGATGAGTTCCCGGATATTGCCGGGGTAGGAATGCGCGGCCAGCCGGGCCACCGTTCCTGGCGTAAAGCGGATATCCGGCAGACCATGGCGGCGAATCCTGTCCTTGCGGATTTCCTCGATGAGTTCGGGGATGTCGCCGGTCCGTTCCCGCAGGGAGGGGGCCCGGAGATGGACCACGTTGATCCGGTAGTAGAGGTCCTCGCGGAACCGTCCGGCCTCGACCAGTTGTTCCAGGTTGCGGTGGGTCGCCGCGATGACGCGCACATCCACGGGAATGGAGGCCGTCGCCCCCAGCGGATCCACCACCCGTTCCTGAAGCACCCGGAGCAGTTTGGCCTGCACATCCAGCGGCAGTTCGCCGATTTCGTCCAGCAATAGCGTGCCCTGGTGAGCGCGCACCACGTGACCGGTGCGATCGGCTACGGCCCCCGTAAAGGCGCCGCGGTAGTGGCCGAAGAGTTCGCTTTCGATCAGGCCGGACGGCAAGGCCGAGCAGTTGATGGCGACAAAAGGGCCTCCCGGCCGGTTGCTTTCTTCGTGGATCGCCCTGGCGATCAATTCCTTTCCGGCGCCCGATTCTCCCGTGATCAGTACGTTGACCGGACTGGGGGCGACGCGCAGCAAATCCTGGCGAAGCCGCTGAATCACCGGCGAACTGCCGGTCAAACGCGCGGCGCCACGGGGCGCTGGCGGCTCTGCATTCAATCGGGTGGACACGTTCCGATATTAACGGGAAGGCGATGCTTCCAACAATGGCGCGAAAGGATCATCAACGGATGAGATTGAAGCCCTGAGGTTGCGGAAGGTGATGGAACTGAGCGCGTTCTTTCGCACCGTGTGAATGACCGCGCCGAGCACGGTTACCGGAGATTCGAAATCGAACGAGGCCGCCATTCCCGATTGCAGGATGAAATCCCAGCCCAGCAGGGTTGCATCCGGCGCTAGGCGGAACAGGTAGCGATCGCCGGGCGTCAGTCCCACGCCATTGTCGAAGCTGATCAGGACGCCTTCCGGGTACCCCGCCCGCCTGACGCCCGGATCAAACACCTTGAATGGCGCGGCCAGCCAGTAGCTGTCATTGGTCCACCAGGAGAATCCCTTCTCCAGAAGGCGTTTGATTTCGGCTTCATCCTTCACGGGGACGCCATTGCGGTGAACCACCCCGGTTTTATCCGTTAACCGCACCCACACAACGAGGCTGTCTCCGCCGGTTTCCTGACTGATGCGGGCCAGGCCGCGGAATTTGTCCCAGTCGTGGCTGCGGGAGGCGAGGCGCGGTCCGGCGGCCCGCGCTTCAAAATCAAAGTGGATGTACTGGATGCGTTCCCACGCCGGCCCGCCCAGTTTGTCCGCCATGGCGCGCGCGAGGGCGTCGCCTTCCCGCAATTCATCGGGGCTCGCCACCCGCTCGAATACATCCCGTTTGACGCATGAGGACGCCACGATGGCTCCCCCCAGAACCACGAGCAGCAACGCCGCCAAGGTTCCGGATATCCATGCGATGCGTCGTTTCCGGCTCATCCGCTGGAAGGCGTCAATTCCAGGTCAGGGCCCAGCCGCCCGCCCCGGCCACGGTTTCCGCGATGCTTTTCTTCAGCCCGATCAGGTCCGTGGTGTCGCGCACCTCGTAGCGCCGGATGCCGGCCAGCAAGGCGTCGAGGGAATCTCCCTGCTCCAGCGCGCACAGGATATTCTTGCCGTTGCGCAGCACGCGGCGATAGGCCTCGATGGCGAAAACCGTGGCCAACTGGCGGTGATGCCCGGCCCGCTTGGGGTCATCCTTCGCGGCCTGCATGGCGCGATGAACCGTCGCATCCGAGGCGGCGGTGTCAATCAGCATGTCGGCCATCAGTTCCAGCAGTTCTTGTTGATCATTCAAGCCCTGCATATGTTTCATCACCGCCGCGTTGATGGCGAAGAGCGTGCAGCGCTTGGACAGATCGAGCGCCCGTTCCGCGTTGCCCAGCGGCCCTTCCGCCGCCATCGGCGGCTCTTCCTCGATGATGCGCGCCACCGCGCCCATGAGATCAAGCTGGCCCTTCATCGCGCGCTTGAGCAGCGTGCCCACGGTCACCAGACGGTTGATTTCATTGGTGCCCTCGAAGATGCGGTTGATGCGGGCGTCGCGGTAGGCCTGTTCCACGCGGAATTCCGAGACGTAGCCATAACCGCCATGGATCTGCACCGCTTCCTCGACCACCTTGTGTACGGCCTCGCTGCCAAACACCTTGGCGATGGAACATTCGATGGAATAATCCTCGATGATCTTCAGCGCGTCTTCGTCGTAGCTAGGGCTGGATTTGTCCAGCTTCGAGATGCGCTCATCCAGCAGGCCCGAGAGATAATAGGTCAACGCCTCGGAAGAATAGGTGACCACCGCCATGTCGGCGAACTTGCGGCGGATCATGCCGAAGTTGGCGATGGGCGTGTGGAACTGCTTGCGCTCCAGCGCGTACTTGACCGCGTCGTCAATCAATTGCTTGGAGCCGCCCACGGCGGCCCCGCACAATTTCAGACGGCCGATATTAAGGATGTTAAATGCGATGCGGTGACCCTTGCCGATCTCGCCGAGCACGTTTTCCACGGGCACCATGGCGTTTTCCAGGATGAGTTCCACGGTGGAGGAACCACGGATGCCCATCTTGTGCTCTTCGGGACCGGTGGAGACCCCCGGATAACCGCGTTCCACGATGAATCCGGTGAAATGTTCGCCGTCAATCTTGGCGAAAACCGTGAAGACATCGGCGAAGCCGCCGTTGGTGATCCACTGTTTCACTCCATTGAGGATGTAGTGCCTGCCATCGGGGGAAAGCACCGCCTTGGCGCGCGCGGCCAGCGCATCCGATCCGCTGCCGGCCTCGGTCAGGGCGTAGGCGCCCATCCATTCGCCCGAGGCCAGTTTGGGCAGATATTTGGCCTTTTGGGCTTCGTCGCCAAAATAGACAATCGGCAGGGTGCCAATGCCGGTATGGCCGGTCACCGTGACCGTGAATGAGCCCTGTTCGGTGAGCGCCTCGGTGAGCAGCATGGATGTGGATTTTTCCGCCCCCAATCCGCCAAAACGCTCTGGAACCTCGAGCGAAAGAAAACCCAGTTCGCCTGCTTTCTGGGCCAGTTCCCGCATCAAGCCGGGCTTTTTCGCCTCAATATCCTTCGAGTGCGGCATGATCTCCTTGGAGCAGAACTCCCGCGCGGATTGGGCGATGGCCTTCTGCTCCTCGCTGAAACGTTCCGGGGTGAAAAACTCGCGGGAGCCCGCGGGATTCAGCAGCCAACTCGCGGAGGCAAATTCAGTGCTCATGGCGACTCCAGGGCGGATCAGGGAGCCTTGCGGGCTCCGTTGAACGGGGTTAACTTCCGGGCGGCTCACTCAAAAATGAATGAGCATTCATTCTGTTTATATGCGAGGCCCGTCCGGGTGGCAACACCAAACCTGCATCGTGGTGAAGAAATCGGCGACGCCTGGTGGGACCCGCGTGGTCCAGCCCGGTTGCTGCACCGGATTTATCCCCTGGCGCTCCAGTTTTTCCAGGAGACAATTCCCCTGGATGGCGCCGTCCGCGTGCTGAATCTGGGCGCGCGCGCGGGGGTTTTCACGGAACTCTGGAAAACCGCGGGCGCCAAGACTTACGGATGCGACCCTTCCGGGGACTTGATCGCCATCGCCAAACGCCATGCGCAGGAACAGGGCCTGTTCATCACCTATGTGCAGTCTCAACTCGTCAAAACCCCGTTTGAAGATGCGTTTTTTGATGTGGTGGTGCTGGATCGAGAACTATCCGGCGGGGCGGCAAGGTCCTTGTTGTCCGAGACGCAGCGTCTGCTCAAACCCGGAGGACGGCTCGCCGTGCTGGAATATGGCAAACCGTGGAATGCGCCGCTGATGGGGTTTGCCGCTGGCGAACTGCCGGCGCGGGTCCGCTCGCTGTGGAGTCACCCGCCCCGGGCATTGCCGGCGGAGCAGGCGGAAGCGCTGCTGGCGGACCAGAAATTGAAAGTCTGCGGGCGCGGCGGCATGTCGCTGGACCTGGGCGCGCTGGCCAAACGCATAACGGGGGGCGCCAACAATGGTCCGGTGATCACACTGGATTGCGCCGGTTCGCTGGTCTATATGCTGATTGCTGAAAAACCCCGGATGTCCGCGGCGGATTTCCTCGCCCGGCATGGGGAAGAGGGACCCCAACCATGAACAGAATGGAAGCAATCCTTCTCGCCGCCGCCCTCCTGTTGGCGCCGTGGATTGCCGCCGCGCGCGAACCGCAAGCCACAGGCGTTCACCCTATGATCATCGCCCAGAAGGAGTCGAAAAACATGTCCACCACCATAGCCATTGAAGGAATGGTCTGCAGCGGATGCGTCAACTCCGTGACCAAGGCCTTGAAGAGCGCCCCCGGCGTGACGAAAGTGGATGTGCAGCTCAAGCCGGGCAAGGCGGTGATTGAGCATGATCCATCAAAAATCAAACCGGAAGAACTGGTCCGGGTGGTCAACGAAACCGGTTATACCGCGCGGCTGGGCGAACCAGCCGCGGCCAGCGGAGCCGCGGGCTCCGCTCCCGCGAAATAACCTGGCGGCGGACTCCGGCGATGGGAAAACCAGTGTTCCGGGAACGGGAAACCGTGGTGGTGACTGGCGCGACCGGACAGGCCGGCGCCGCGCTGGTTCCCGTCCTGCTGGAAGCAGGATTCCGCGTGCTGGCGGTGCGGCGGGAAAAATCCCGGCCGCTGAATATCGAATCGCCCCACCTCCATTACCGCATTGGCGATCTGCGGTACGCCCCATTCGCCGCGGATATCATTCCCAACAGCCGTCACGTCATTCATCTGGCGGGAGAAAACACCCGCTCCGCGACTCTGGATGAAATCCGCGCGCTGGATGTTTCCGCCACCGCCATGCTGGCCGAAGCAGCCGCACGTTATGGCTGCAAGACCTTCATCTATCTGAGTTGCGCGGCGGTTTATGGGCCTGGTCAGGGGGCGATCCGCGAGGACGCGCCCGTCAGCAGGTGGAGCCCATGGGCGCAGGCGCGGATAGACGCCGAACAGGCGGCGCTCCATGCGGGCGGCGAAGAGGAATTGCGCCGCGTGGTGGTCCGCACGGCGCACCTTTACGGCGGAAAAGCGCCGCTTCCAGAGCCCCTGTGGAGTCTGGTTCAACGCATCGCGGGGGCCAGGATTCCGGTCCCGTTTTTCTCCGGCGGCGCCATCACCCACTGGATTCATTGCGAGGATCTGGCGCACGCGCTGGCGGCGATCCTGCGGTCGGACTGGCGCGGCGTCATCAATGCCGGTGACAACGTGCCGGCGCGGACAGGGGATCTGCTCAACCATGTCTTTAACTCCCTGGGAGTGAGGCGGCTGCCCGTTCCGCTGGGGCTGGATGGTCTGTCTCCGCTGTCGCTGGCGCGCATGCTGGATGATCTGGCGCCCGGCGTTCGTCTGTCCCGCCGGCTGGGCATTGCCGAACTGGAGCCATGGCTCCGCGATCAGGTGCTGGATTGCTCCGCCCTGGCGCGGCTGGGATTCGTTCCCCGGCATGGGGCCGTCACCACTGAAATCCAGGAACTGCTGCGCCCTCACCGCGCAACCGATGAAGCATCGCGCAGCCGCCGGACAGGAGAGTTGCATCCATGAAACTGCGTTTTCGTGAATCCAAGCGCGGCGTCTGGTGGGTGCTGAAAAAACCGGACGTGTTGCACAAGGCCTCCCTGGAAATGGAGGGGGAAGTCTGGCGCATCCGTGAATTTTTGCGTGGCGGTGAGGCCGCCCTTGGCGGCGTGCTGAATTTTGAAGGGCTGGCCAGCGGCGCGCGCTACCAGGGCACGCTCCAGAACGCCATGCGGAATGACCGCAAGCTGCTCTATGAATTCACCTTCACGGGAGACGACGGCAAAAAGTACACCGCCTATGGAGAGGCTTATATGCGGTTGACCGAACCCCTGAAAAGCCTCTCCCGCGCTGAGTTTGTGATCAACGCCGGCTCGACGAAATACGCCCGCGCCACCCTGTATTTCGATTACAAACGGGACGGGCTTGCGCTCGCAAAAAGCCTGCGCCTGGCCATGTGAGGCGATCATGAAGGACTTTCGCGGCAAAACCGCCCTTGTGACCGGCGCCGCCAGCGGCATTGGGCGCGCCACCGCGCTCGCCCTTGCGCGCGAGGGGTGCCGGATCATCGCCTGCGATGTGAACGACGACGGCCTGGCCGGACTGGATGGCCAGCTTCGCTCCTCGGGTGGGTTGTTTTTGCAGCGCCGCGTGGATGTTTCCAGCCCCGGGGAAATGGAAAACTTTGCACGCGAGGTTCACGGCAGGGTCCCCGCCGTGGATATCCTGGTCAACAACGCGGGCGTGGCGGTCTACGCCAGCTTTGTCAACACCAGTCTGGAGGATTTCCGCTGGATCATGTCCATCAACCTGTGGGGAGTGATCCACGGATGCCATTTTTTCATTCCCCCGATGGTGAAAAACGGCGGCGGGCATGTTGTCAATGTGTCATCAGCCCTGGGATACGCCGGCGCGCCCAACGTGGCCGCCTATGCGACCACGAAATTTGGCGTGCTGGGGCTTTCCGAAAGCCTGCGCATTGAACTGGCGGATAAAAATATCGGCGTTTCGGCGATTTGTCCGGGCATTATCGCCACGGGCATCGTGGGCGCCATGCGTATGGCGGGCGTGGATAATCCTGATTCCCGGCGGGCCCGGCTGATGAAGATGTACCAGGACCGGAAATTCGGCCCCGGCAAGGTGGCGGAAGCGATTGTAAAGGCCATCCGCCACAATCAGCATATCGTGCCGGTGACGCCGGAGGCGTGGGCGTTTTTCCTGCTCAAGCGGTTGACGCCGCAGCACGTTCCCGCCATCGCCCGGTTTGTCAACGACAAGGTCGCCGGCGGGTAATTGAACCGGCGGCGCGGCGGACAGCCGGGGTCAGGCCGCGGATTCGCCGGCGGGTTCGTTCAGTTCCACCAGCACGCCGCGAACCCCTTTGGGATGGATGAATGCGCAGCGGGTTTCGTGGGCGCCCATGAATGGCGTTTCATGGAGCAGCGGCACTCCGGCGCTTTTCAATTCGCTCAAACGGCCGTCAATTCCCGTGACGCCCAGGCACAGGTGATGAATGCCTTCTCCGCGTTTTTCGATGAACTTCGCCACCGTGCTGTCGGGGGAGGTGGGCCATAGCAGTTCAATCCGGGTTTCGCCGAGTTGAAACATGGCCACCTTCACCTTCTGGCTTTCCACCAATTCAATATGGTCGGGGCTCTTGCCGGTGATCAGCGTCCAGGCGGCGATGGCGGCGTCCAGATCGGAAACCGCGACGCCGATGTGATCCACTTTCGGGGAGGAAGGATGATTGGATACATGGGTGTTCATGTTTTGTCCGCCTCGCCGCGGGGATTATTCACATGGAAAACAGGCGCCGCACATGGCCTTGCACGATGCCGCGCCGGCGACACACAACGCCTCGGTTTCACTGACGGAGGATTCGCAATAGGCTGTGCAATCCCGGGTATCGCCCGTGGCCCCGCATTCGTTGATGATGCGTTCGCAGACCTGTTTGCAGAGCAGGGGCGCCGGGCTGACAATGCCGGGAATTTCCACGGGCAGGCCGGAATCGGTTTCCTTGTCGCCGCTGTCGGGCGGCCCGCTGACCATGGGCGCGCCATCGGCCGCGCCGCCGCTGGCGGATGCGTCCATGGACTCCGGGTCGCTGGATTTCCGTTTTCCCGAACCCAGCAATTTGTCATAGGCGCGTTGGGCGAAGGCCTTGTCATCCACGGGAATGGGATCGGAGGACTGGGAACTGGAACAGGCCGCAAACAGAAAAACCGCCAGCGCCGCCGGGATCCATCCCGCGCGTTGGCGTGCTTGCCGGGAAGGAGATGGAGTTTTATAACCCGTGTACGTGTCGCGGCGGTTGATTCCCTTTACCTGTTCCGGAGGCCATTCCATGGGACATCGGTTGTTCGTACTCATCATTGTCGCTCTCGCGCTTGCGGCCTCAGGCTGTGACGCCGCGAAAGAAAGTTATCAGCAGGCGGAAGTGATTGCCAATACGGGCGAGGTCAAGGAGGCCATCCGCGCCTACCAGCAGGTGATTGATAATCACAAGGATTCCCAGTACGCGGACAAGGCCAGGGCCAAACTGGTCGAACTTCATGTTTCCCAGGCGAAGAAAGCCCAGGAGAACGCCAAGCCGGATGAAGTGAAGGACAGCTACGAACTCGCCCTCAGTTTCGCCTCCGGGGACGCCAAGGCCAAACTGGAGAAGGAAAAGGCCGAGGCGGTGGATCAGACCGAACGCAGCATCATCGCTGGAGGCGTGAAAAGCGTTTTCGCCAAGGCGGATGCGGTGGAGATCACTCCGGATCGCAGCCGCGCCATCGTGTGGAAGCCCGCCGCGTCCACCGATCTGGAAGCGGACAAGATTGACGCCGTGGGCGAGGTGCTGGGCCGCATGGATCTGAACGAGCAGATCTTCAAGAAATACATCACCATCAAAACCCTGGAGGTGAAGGTGTTCCGGCTGGATCAGCTCAAGAACGAACGGATGGAGAAGTTCAGCTTCTCCATCCAGAAAGACAAATTTCTGCCGGCGGACCGCAAGGACTGGCGGGATTTGTACAGCGTGGCGCGTCTCAGCGGCGGAACCGTGATGTCCAATCCGGAGTTCAAGAAGTGGTGGGACACCGTGATGCCGGTGGTGGAGAAAGGCCCGGGCTGGTGATCATTCCTCTTCTCCCGGGGTTTCCTCCCATCCCAGTCGGGCGAGAACGCCTTGGCGCTGGCGCAATTTGTAAATATCGTGGGAGTTATCGCCCTGTTCATTGTTGACATGGGTGGCGCGATCAATGATCTGGAACTCCACGGCGTAGTAAATGATTCGCCCGAGTTTCTGGAGCAGGCTGCGGCTGGGTGATTCGGCCAGGCGATCAATGGCCAGCGGCAACTCGGCGATGAAATTCACGGTGCGGTAACCCCTCGATGAATAGGAATTTGCGAGGGGGTTCTGTTCGAGGTTGATGCCCTGTTGCATCTCCGGAATGAGGTGACCTAGCTTCTGGTTCTCTATCCAGGCGTAAAAATCCACCAGGTTGTTGTGGGATTCTCCCGGCAACACATAGTTGAAGGGGAAGAGGGCCCGGCGCAGGTAATCAATCACCGGGATGATATCATCCGGGGTTTTGGTGATGATGCGGAACCGCACCCGGTCAAATACGCGGGACGCCGTCGCGGTCTTTTTCGAGAGCAGTTTGGTGATGGTGGAGTCGCGGGTTTTCGGGCCGCCATAATGGTCATCTATTCCAAGTCCGGCTTCTTTCATCTGATTGACGCACTGGCGAACCTTGACCACGCATTGCTCCGCCAGGACGGCGTCGGAAATCGCGGCGTTGTAAACCAGTTCGCGCGCGTCAATATGCTGGATGACGTCCATCACCTTGAGCACCGAACAGGCCTCTTTCTGCAGAGGATCATTCTCCCTGCGCGAGGCCAGCATCAGCAATTCCTGGATGCCGCCGGGGCGTTTGACCTGATCATCGAATGTCCAGTGGAAATGGTGTTCCAGGTAGCGGATGGATTCCTTGTGCAGGTAGTTGAGGCGGCCGGCGTCGAAGGGATCGTAGGGATCAAGCAGGTTGACGCGCAGGAAATCCACGGCGTCCATCTCGCTGTCGAATGAGAGCCGCTTCCAGTCAATCACCGAGCCCCCAAACAGAATGACTCGGAGGGCTTCCAGATCGGCGAGTTTGTATTCGCCAAGCCGGGTGATGGGAAGTTGAAACCTGGCGGAAAGCGGTTGCACGTTCCGGCTTTGGAGAAACGTTCTCCCTGGAAGATGGAAATCGGATGCGGCGACCGGAAACGCAATCCGGTTGCGGACTGGGTCTGATGAAACCGGCGGCTACATAGGGCGTCCTGCTGGACAATGTCAATACGCGCGATACTGTACGGACATGGCGACCGTGACCATCCGCTGGAGGCGCCGCAAGGCGGCCGTGGAGGCGCATATCGGCCAGAAACTGCTTGGCGTCGTGCTGCGCTCGGGATTCCCCCTGGCGCACCGTTGCAATGGCAACGCCATCTGCGGCACCTGCATGGTGCGGGTGAAATCCGGCATGGAACACCTGAACCCGCCGGAAGACATCGAAATATACCGCCTGTCCGGCGTGCGGGACGGGCCCAACGATCGTTTGGCGTGTCAGGCCCGGCTTGTATCCGAAGGCGATGTGTCACTGTTTCTGCCGGAGGTGGTGGAAGAGTAGGGTGGAAAGCCGGGTTGACACCCCAAGGCGCGGTGTCTAGTTATCCGGGATCGTTCAGAAATGGAGATTCATGTTACTCGCGGTTGATGTGGGCAATACCAATATCGTGGCTGGGGTGTTCGACGGCGCGCGCCTGATGGGACACTGGCGGCTGTCCTCGTCGCGCAACCGCACGGGCGATGAATATACATTCATCCTGCGCGGCCTGCTGCGCGATTCAGGCGTGGATCCTGAAAAAATTGACGGCGCCATCATCTCCAACGTGGTGCCGCCCATTCAGCGCGTGCTGGAGGAGATGATCCAGAACGCCTTTGGACTCAAGTCCTTGGTGGTGGGTCCGGGAATCAAAACCGGCATGCAGATTCTCTACGACAATCCGCGCGAGGTCGGGGCGGATCGCATCGTCAACGCGGTCGCGGCGTATGAGGAATACCAGCAGGCCTGCATTGTGGTGGACTTTGGAACGGCGACCACCTTCGATGCGGTGAACTCCGAGGGCGCCTACATGGGCGGCGCCATCGCCCCTGGCATCGGCATCAGCATGGAGGCGCTGTTCCAGCGGGCTTCCAAACTGCCGCGCGTGGAACTGACCCGGCCGCCCCATGTGATTGGACGGAACACCGTTACATCCATGCAGGCGGGCCTGTTGTACGGCTACGTGGGACAGGTGGATGAAATCGTCCGCCGCATGAAGGCGGAGATGGACACCGCAAAGCTGACCGTGGTCGCCACGGGAGGCCTTGCCCAACTGGTCAGTCAGGAATCCACCACCATCAACAAGGTCTCGCCATTCCTGACCTTGGAAGGCCTGAGAATCCTTTACAATCGCAACCAGCGGTCCACACCATGACCTATATTCCGATTCCAGCCGAAAAGATTCCGGAGAGCCTCCGGAAATTTGTTGATCCCTCCGCGCCGGCTCCTGGCCGGATGATGGCTGCCAAGACCCTCGTTCCGCTCAAGCCGGGCGAGATGGTCACGGTTTTGTACTGTCTGCTCGCCGACGAAGATCCGAAGATATCCCAGGCCGCGGCGGAATCCTTCGGCAAACTGCCGGACAAGATTTTCAATCCGGCCCTGCAGGAACAGCTTCCCGCCGAAATTTTCAATTATCTGGCCGAGCGGCTTCCGGTCTCGTCAGAGGATCAGCGGCTGGAGATGATCCTCACCAACCGCCATGCGCCAGACCAGGCCTTTGTCCATATCGCCCGCCGGGGCGATGAGCGCCTGACCCGCGTGATCGCGGAAAACCAGATGCGCATCCACCGGCATCCGCCGATCATCAGCGCGCTGTATCACAATCCGGCCTTTTCCAAATCGCTGCGCGACCGCGTGGTTGAAGACGCCCAGCGGTTGGGCATCAAGCTGGAAGACGTGCCTGAGCTGGCGCCGGAGAAGATCGCGCAGGTTTTTGATCCGATCGCCGCGGCGCGCGCCGCCATGCCGGGTCTTCCTGATGAAGTGCTCAATCAGCTCTCGCCCGAGGATTTGCACGATCTCGCCCGGCAGGCGTCCATCATTGACAATGAATATGTCCATGAAGAGGAGTTGCCGGAGGAGGAACAGGAGAAGTCCGCCGCCCAGCGCCTGATTGAACAGATGGAGCGCGAACGCGAGGAAGGCGGGGACGGGTCTGGCGAAGGCGGGGATGACGCAGAGGAGGGCGGCGAACCCAAGACCATGTATCAGCAACTCTTGCAGATGAACGTGGCGCAGAAAATCTGCGTGGCGCAGAAAGGCAACAAGGAGGCGCGCACCTTCCTGATGCGCGAGACCAACAAGCTGATATTGCTGGCGTTGGTCAACAGTCCGCGCCTCACCGACGGCGAAGTGGTCAAGATGTCCTCCATGCGCACCATGCCCGACGACGTCATCCGCCGCATGACCATGAACGCGAACTGGCTGAAGCTATACTCCATCCGCCGCAACCTGACGGTTCATCCCAAAACCCCCGCCAAGGAAGCCATGCGTTATCTCGGGACGCTCAACGAGAAGGACATCAAGGATATCTCGAAGAGCAAGGGGGTGCCCGCGGTGATATCCGCGGCGGCCCGGCGGCTGATGGTGGCCAAGGCCGCCAAAAAATAACCCTGCCATTCATGGAATCCGTACGGGAATGGGCGGCGGAACCGCCGCTTCGCATCATCCTGGTGGAGCCGGAGATTCCGCCCAACACTGGAAATATCGCCCGGTTGTGCGGCGCGACCCGGTGCCAGTTGTACCTGGTCGGCAAACTCGGGTTTGAACTGAGCGATCGCACCCTCAAGCGAGCCGGACTGGATTACTGGCGCCACGTCTATTGGCATCACGTCAATACGCTGGACGAGGCCCTGCTGGGCGCCGCACGTCCGCCCTGGCTGTTCTCGACCCGGGGACGCCGGTTCTATTTTCATGCGCGTTTCGCCCCGGGAGACTGTCTGGTGTATGGCTGTGAAACCAGGGGCCTGTCCAGCGAATTGCTCGCCCGCTGGCCGGAAGATCAATGTTTGCGCATCCCGATGCCTGGGCCCGTGCGATCGATCAATCTCTCATCCGCCGTGGCGTTGACCGCGTATGAAGCGCTCCGGCAAATCTGGCTGGATCATGCCGCGCCATGAATTGAAACTTTGGGCGGAGAATATGGCCTCCCGGCATGGGTTGCGGCACGCCGCGCGCGACCTGCGGCTGCTCGCCATGCCCGGCGCATGGTTGGGACACCGCCCCATCGCCGGCGTGGTTCAGGATCATCTCAAACCGGTTGCGGACTGGTTGCTCAGGCACCCCATGTTGGGCGGATTGTACCCCAACTCTCCCGATGCGCAGGTTGGAGCCGGAGCGGTCTGGTCCGCGCTCTTCCGCATTCAGAAGGCGTTTCCGCAATTGCTGGACGGCGGAGTCCGGGCGGCTCTGGCCGCCGGCCGGCCTTTTCCGGAGTTGTCCTCGCTGGAGGGCAATCCGTTGGATCCCGCCGGGCTGTGGACCGCCGCCGGGCGGCTTTCCGCCTGCCTGGCCGCCCATGAAAGCGGTCATGGCTGGGCGTGGCCAACTGGAAGACGGCTGGGAGAGATGTTGATGGATCATCCGCCGCTCCGCCAGCCCCATTCACCACGCGGCCCGGATGAAACAATGACGCTCATGCTGGGCGGCCTGGCGCTGATGGATGCTCAGGAATGGTTTGGCGTGGCGGTTTTTGATCGCTTGGACCCGTTGATGCGCGCCCTGCTCTCCGATGAACAGGAGGGCTTGCCGCCGGGACTGTTTGCGGAATGGCGGCACAGCGCCACGCCCAATGGCCTGGCGTTGCCGTTGTGGGAGGAATTGCGCGTCCGCGCCGGGCGTTTTTTCGGAAATCCGGCATGGAGTTTGCCTGAGGAAGGATTACCGGTTCCGTTGTTGCTGGAGCGTTCCTCGCGAATCGCCGGGCTGGGCGCCTGGTCCGGCGGTCCGCGCCACCTCGGCGTTTTGCTGGCGGCGGCGCGCAGGTTACTGTCCCGCGCCCTTGAAGATGCTGGAGAGCCGCCGCGGACGGTGGAGCGCAAAACAGCCCTGCTGTTGGCGTTCAACACCAGCGTCGCGATGTTGGATCGGGTGACCTGGCATCAGACCCCGGCTTTGCGCCATGCCCCGCACCCCGGCGGCATTCCCTGCTGGTCTCCCGCATCCACGGCGGAGAAACCGTTTAACCGCTGGATCCAACTGGCTTGGACCGCGGAAGCGTTGTTGCTGGAGCAACGCGCGATTCAGTTCCTGGGTCTCGGGGAGCATGGCGATGCGTAAGCCGCCGAGTCCGCTTCTGGTTGTTGCGAGCGGGAATACTCCCCGGTCGTTTCTACATGCGCTGGATTCGACCCGCATCAAGGTGATTCATGCGGATGGCAGGCTCGCGGCCGGGCGGGATCAGGTGGCGCGCATGGTGGAGCGGGAACGGGTGGGGCTGATGGCGGCGGCGGGCGCGGCATGGACCGATTTTCCCTCCATGCCCGGTTTGCGGATCCTCCGTCCGCATCCTCTCCTGGATTCCGGAAGCATTGGGGGATTTCTGCGCTGGCGCGGCTTGACTGGAAACGCGATGCAACCTTGCTGGGTGATCCGTCAGCCAGAATGTGGGGTCAGGTTGATTGTTGAAAACAGCGGCGGAGATATTCGTCATCCAGATGATATCCCGCTCCGCCTAGCCGGGATATTGAATCTGCTGGCGATCCATGGCGTGGCGGCGATGTCCCGGACGATGAAGGAAGAAGAATTCCGTTTGCTGGAAGTCCCGCCGGTATTGCATGCCTGGCTGGGGGGAGCGCTCCGCCGCAAGCGCGGATTTTTCATCTGGTAAGAGAGGGCCGCGGCGCGACATATTTCTTGCAACCGTATTCGCTGCCGGACGCAATCAACCGGTAGTCCCGCGCCCATGCTGAAAATCACACGGGCCGCCCGTGGCGGCCCGTGTGGCGGATTCTTATTTCTTTTTCTTCTTTGATTTGGGTTTGGGAGCAGGTTCCTCCTCCTCTTCCATCCCGTATTCGTTTTCGTCAGCCGGGGCGTCGTCCATTTCTTCCTCTCCGCCGTCGAGGTCTTCCTCGCCGCTGGGAAATTCCTCGTCCCCTTCGGGAAACTCCTCGAGATCGTTCAGATCGTCCTCGTCTTCGTCATCCTCCAGATCTTCGTCCTCCCCGCCGGGAATGGGGAACGATTCGTCATCATCAAATTCCTCGCCGTCTTCTTCATCATCCTCGTCTTCGTCCTCGTCGTCATCCCCGTCGCCGTTATCGCGGGAGCGGGTGTTCTCCTCTTCTTCGTCAAATTCATCGTCATCCTCGTCAGGCTCGTAGCCGGACGAGGTTTCATCCTCTTCTTCTTCCTCTTCACGCCGCTTCTTTTTCGCGGGCTTCTTCTTGCCGCCCTTGGCGGTCTCATGCTTCACGTCGGTTTTGGCCGCCGGTTCTTTTTTGGCGGCCTTTGGATTCGCCTGATCGGCGCCGCATTTCGGGCAGATCGCCGGGGACTTG
Organism: Myxococcota bacterium; assembly: GCA_022072125.1. GTDB lineage: Bacteria > Myxococcota > JAJVIH01 > JAJVIH01 > JAJVIH01 > JAJVIH01. The sequence continues at coordinate 98,936 of JAJVIH010000004.1, forward strand.
TTGAAGTCGTAGAACCGGGTGTCACAGTTCCAGCAGGAATGCTTCTTTCCTAGTGAAGACATGGGGCTGTTTGGCGATGATGTTGTGTCGAGGAAAATTCAGGCAAGCGCGGGGCGGAAAGTATTCAACCGATCCGTGCTTGTCAACCGTCCACGGCGGCTCCATCATGCGTTCCGCGCGGCGCAACCCGTTCGCCGCGCGGCAGTCACAGGGGAGAAACAATCGTGTCCACGGTTTTGTTGTTGATCGCCAGCAACGTATTCATGACCTTCGCCTGGTATGGGCATCTGCGTTACCAAAATACGCCGTACTGGCAGGCGATCCTGGTCAGTTGGGGAATCGCGTTCTTCGAGTATTGCCTGCAGGTGCCCGCCAACCGGTTGGGATACGGACGCTTCACCGCCTTTGAACTCAAGATCATCCAGGAGGTGGTGACCCTGGTGGTGTTTGTGATCTTTTCCATCTTCTGGCTGAAGGAAAAACCGGGATGGAATTACCTGGTGTCGTTTGTCCTGTTGTTTGGCGCGGTGTGGTTCGCCTTCCTGCCGGTGGCGAAGCAGCAGTGATCAGGAGGCCGTGCTCCACGCCAGAATGAGTTGGCCGCCATAATAGAAGGGGAGTCCCCAGGCGCGGTTGAGAAATTCCTTCTTCACGAAGCGGTCACGCGCCACCGACAAATCGGAGAGATAAAACAGCAGCGCTCCGGAGAACGCCAGCCATTCGCCATGCTCCCAGCCCGCGATTCCCGCCGCGGACAGCATGGCGGAAATCACCACGATATAGGCCACCACGGGCGGCATCATCTCCGGCGGAGTGGTTTTGCGCAGCCACAGGAAAACAAACACCGCCGGGGCCAGCAGGAACAGGAAAGCGGCCGCCGTGGGCGCGGGCGGCAGGTTCAGCCCCCAGAATGCGGCGATATAGGCCACATGACCGAGCAGGAAACCGCTCAGCCCCGCCAGAAAAAATCCCTTGGATTTCGGAATCAGAAAAACATCGCCGAACCACGAAAGCACCAAGCCGATCAAAATCCACCGGCCGAAAGCGGAAGCATGGGCGTTGTGGGCGGCGGCCGTGGCGATGAACAGCGTCGAGGCGATGGGCTTGAATATCCAGACCCCCGTGCGCGCGTTTTTGTATTCAGAAACCAGCAGGCCCGCCAGAGCCGCCAGACAACCCACGGTGAATATAACGCCAAGTCCCATCCTGCCTCACCGCATATGAATGCAAATCCGGTCAGTCATCCGGTTGGGGTATCCGGGTGCCGCACTGCGGGCAAACGCGCGCGGATGATACAAAACGGCACTGCGGGCATTTGCCCCCGGGTTCTTCCCCGGGTTTTTCAACCGGTGCTGTCTTGCGCGCCTGTACAATCGCCAGTCCGCAGGCGTTGCAGAACTTGCCGCTCTCCTGGACGTTGCCGCAGTTGTTGCACCGGATCATCCGATCCTCACTCCGCCGGAAGCTCTGGCGGCTTGCCAGTGTATGTCACGCGGCTGATTTCGTAGTTGCGCTGGCCTGCGGGCGTGTTGACCATCACCTCATCCCCCTCGTTTTTGCCGATCAGCGCGCGCGCGATGGGCGAGGTGATGGATATTTTTTTCAGCTTGAGATTGGCCTCGTCCTCACCGACGATCTGCCAGGCGGCTTCGGTGTCGTTGTCGAGGTCGGTCAGGTAAACCGTGGCCCCGAACACCACACGCTCGCCGCTCAACTGGGAGGGGTCAATCACCTGAGCAACCGCGAGTTTGCTTTCAATCTCCCGGATGCGTCCTTCGATGAACGACTGTTTCTCGCGGGCGGCATGGTATTCGGCGTTCTCGGACAGATCGCCGTGGCCCCGCGCCACCTCAATCTCCTGCACGATTTTCGGACGTTCCACGGATTTGAGTTGCTTCAACTCATCCTTGAGCATTTGCTGGCCCACCAATGTCATTGGAACACGATCAGACATCGTTTTGATTCCTGCCGGATGAAATGGGTTCAGTATGAAGGTTAAGCTGCTTCAGCGCGGGCGCGCAAGTCAGGCGTCACGCAATTGCAGGTGCCGCTCCTGCAGGGGCATCACGCTGATGGGAGCTTGTGGAGCGGTCATCGCCGACACCGCCGCGCGGATGCCCGCGAGGGTGGTGACGTAAGGGATTCCATAACGCAGCGCCGCGCGGCGGATGGGTTTGGAATCCTCAATCATCTTCTTTCCCACGGTGGTGTTGAAGACCGCCGCCACTTCGCCCCGGGCGATGGCCGCCGCCGCCTGATGTTCTCCATCCACCACCTTGTTGAGCACGCCACAGGGAATGCCCGCGCCGGAAATCAGTCTGGCGGTTCCCGCGGTCGCCAGAACCTCATACCCCGCCGCGACCAGTTTGCCGGCCAGTTCCGCCGCATGGGGTTTGTCCGCGTCACACAGGGTCAGAAACACCGGACCTTTCGCGGGAAGCCGGTTGCTGGCCATGATCTGGGCGCGCGCGAACGCCTGCGGAAAGGTGGAGTCAATGCCCATCACTTCGCCCGTGGATTTCATCTCCGGCCCCAGCAGCGAATCGGCGCCCGGAAATTTGATGAACGGCAGCACCACTTCCTTGACGGAATAGTAAGACGGAACCGGGCTGCGGGTGACGCCCATGCCGGCCAGGGTTTCGCCGGCCATGATGCGTGCGCCCACCTTGGCCCACTGGACGCCGGTGGCTTTGGAGACAAATGGAACCGTGCGCGAGGCCCGGGGGTTCACCTCCAGCACGTAAATCAGGCCGTCCTGAATGGCGAACTGGACGTTGATGAGACCCTTCACGCCCAGCCCCAGCGCCAGCACGGAGGTTTGTCTCTCCAGTTCGCGGATGGCGTCCGGGGGCAAATCATAGGGAGGCAGGCAACACGCCGAATCGCCGGAATGCACGCCTGCTTCTTCGATATGCTGCATGATTCCCGCTACCACGCAGGCGGCGCCGTCACAGGCGGCGTCCACGTCAATCTCGATGGCGCTGCCCAGGAAGCGATCCACCAGCACGGGGTGATCGGGAGAGGCCTTCACCGACTCGCGCATGTAGCGGCGCAGATCATCGTCTTCGTAAACAATCTGCATCGCGCGGCCTCCCAGCACATAGGAGGGACGCACCAGCACCGGGTATCCGATGCGGCGGGCGGCGGCCAGCGCTTCTTCTTCCGATGCCGCCATGCCGTTTTCGGGCTGGCGCAGACCGAGTTTGTCCACCAGCGCGGCGAAACGTTTGCGATCTTCCGCCTCGTCAATGGCGCCGGGAGAAGTGCCGATCACGGGAGCCCCGGCTTTTTCCAACGGAACCGCGAGTTTCAGCGGGGTCTGCCCGCCATACTGCACGATGACGCCCATCGGGCGCTCGTGTTCGATGATCGCCATGACATCTTCAAAGGTCAGCGGCTCGAAATAGAGTTTGTCGCTGGTGTCGTAATCGGTCGAAACGGTCTCGGGATTGCAGTTGACCATGATGGTCTCGAATCCCTTTTCCTTGAGGGCCATCACCGCGTGAACGCAGCAGTAGTCAAATTCGATGCCCTGGCCGATGCGGTTGGGACCGCCGCCCAGGATGATCACGCGCGGGCGGTCTCCCACCACCGATTCGTTTTCTTCCTCGTAGGTGGAATAGAGATACGGCGTGTACGCCTCGAACTCCGCCGCGCAGGTGTCCACACGTTTGAAGACCGGACGAACGCCCAGCGATCGCCGCAACGCCATGATATCCAGATGGGTCTTTCCACCACCCCACAACGCCGCCAGACGCTTGTCGGAAAATCCCATCGCCTTGACGCGCTTGAGTTCCAGCGCGGTGATGGCGCCCGATTGCAGGCGGGCGGCGATTTCCGGCTCGGCCTCCACGATCTCCCGGATTTCACGGAGAAACCAGGGGTCAAACCAGGCGAGTTGATGAATCTCCTCATCGCTGAAACCCGCGCGCATGGCTTCGGCCAGCGCCCATACGCGGCCGGCTCGGGGCGTACGCAACGCCTCTTCCAGTTCCTTGCGCGCGCTGGCGGGAGGGCGCTCCGGGAAGCGGCGGCCATCCTGCTCGTCAAATCCCCAGGAGCCCACTTCGAGGCCCCGCAAAGCCTTCTGAAAAGACTCCTTGAAAGTGCGGCCGATCGCCATGACCTCGCCCACCGATTTCATCTGCGTGGTCAGGCGATCATCCGATCCTGGAAATTTTTCAAAAGCGAAGCGGGGAATTTTGGTCACCACGTAATCAATCACCGGCTCGAAGGATGCGGGGGTGTCGCGGGTGATGTCGTTGCGGATTTCGTCCAGGGTCAGGCCGACGGCCAGTTTGGCCGCGATCTTGGCGATGGGGAATCCGGTGGCCTTGGAAGCCAGCGCCGATGATCGCGACACGCGCGGGTTCATTTCAATCACCGCGACGCGGCCGTCCTCCGGATTCACCGCGAACTGGATATTCGACCCTCCGGTCTCCACGCCGATCTCGCGGATGATGGCGATGGAGTAGTCGCGCAAACGCTGGTACTCGCGGTCGGTCAGGGTTTGCGCCGGCGCCACCGTGATGGAGTCGCCGGTATGCACGCCCATGGGATCAAAGTTCTCAATCGAACAGATGATCACCACGTTGTCCCGGGTGTCGCGCATCACCTCCAGTTCATATTCCTTCCAGCCGAGCACCGATTGCTCCACCAGCACCTGGCGGGCCGGGCTGGCGTCCAGGCCCCATTGCACGGCGGTGCGGAATTCTTCCTCTCCGTAGGCCACGCTGCCTCCCGTTCCTCCCAGGGTGAAGGAAGGGCGGATCAGGGCGGGCAAACCGATTTCCGGCAGGCGCTTCATGGCTTCTTCCACCGTGGTCACGGTGTAACCGGTGGGCACGCTCAGCCCGATGCGTTGCATGGCCTGTTTGAAGAGTTCCCGATCCTCCGCCTTCTTGATGGCGGAGATATTGGCGCCGATGAGTTTGACGCCATGTTTTTCCAGGATGCCCCGCTCGTGCAGGGCCACCGCCAGATTGAGCGCGGTTTGTCCGCCCATGGTGGGCAGGATGGCGTCCGGTTTTTCGCGGATGATGATCTGTTCGACATGCTCCGGGGTCAGCGGCTCCACATAGGTGCGCTCCGCTGTTTCCGGATCGGTCATGATGGTCGCGGGATTGGAGTTGACCAGGATGACCCGGTAGCCCTCGGCGCGCAGGGCGCGGCAGGCCTGGGTGCCGGAGTAGTCAAATTCGCAGGCCTGCCCAATGACAATGGGGCCGCTGCCGATGATCAGAATGGAATGAATGTCATTGCGTTTGGGCATTTGGTGACGCCTGAAAAAATCGCGCCCGGGCAGGCGCGTATGAAAGCAGCGTTGTGTATCACCCTGTATGGCGAAGGGTCAATCGGTACGGAGCGGTCATTCCACCGGCGAAACACAGGTTGATGCGCCGCCGGCAAGCGCATCCCCTAAGTCTGATTTTTTTCAGGAGGCATCCATGCGCTGGGAAAAATCCTGCCCCCGCCCCAGCCGTGGCATGGCCTGATCCATACTGGACTTTGCAGAACACTCCATGCTTTGCCCGGCGCTTCAGCCTTGGGTAGGGTAGGGGAATGCAAAATCTGGATTTCCTCCGCTGGTCTGTTTCCCGCTCCTTGACCCTGTGTTGCGTGTTGACGTTGCTGTCTGGTTGTTCATCCAGCGAACAGCAACCTGTTGACGGCGGCGCCATGCCAACGCCCGGCGACGCCCTGGACAACGACGCGGCCAGCGCGGCGGATACCGCATCCCCGTCCCTGAACTTCTGCGATGGTCAGGTGCAGGCGATTCATGATCCGGCCAAGTCGGAGGCGATCGCCTTTCCATCCAATTTTTATACGGTGGATGATCCCTCGACCCATACGGGCATCCGGCTCCATTTCATCAAGGAAGAGTTGAATCCCCGGGAGCAGACCTTTCGGCAGTACCCGGATTTGAACAAGGAACTGAATCAACTGGATGGTTTTGGAACCATCGCCGGGGTGATTGTTCACCTGACAGCGCCCTTTGACACCGCACTGTTTGATGTCACCGCAACGGACACCGTATCGCCATCCTCGCCGGTCATGCTGATTGATGTGGATGCAAAATCCCCTGACGCCGGCAAAGCTGTTCCCGTGCGTATTGTCCCGCGTTTCGTGGGACAGAAAATCCTGTTCGCGGAGCCGCTGTTCCCGCTTCGCCCCAAGACCACTTACGCCTTTGCGGTTCGCTCGGTGAACAGCCCGGCGATGGGATGCCTGGCGCCCAGCGAGGCCACGCGGACTTTCCTGCGCGGCGAGGCCTCCGGCAAAGGGTGGGATCGCCTGAACCGGGACCGGGAGTCCGCCGTGGCGGCCCTGCGCGACAAGGGCTTCATCCGGAGTGTGGAGGAACTGGCCTACCTCACCATCTACACCACACAGAGCATCGAGGAGGACATCCGCGCCATCGTTGAAGACGTGGAGAACTTCGCCAAAACAGAAGGCTTCAAAATCGACCCTGCCTCCATGAAGGTGGAGGTGACCGGAACCTGTCCCATCGCGGTCAAGAGCACGGGGACTTTCAACGCCTACAGCTACCAGAACGCCAACGGATTGATCGAATGGAAAGACGGCAAACCGGTGCGCCAGAAACAGCCGGAGCCGCTTCGCTTCGATTTCTGGCTGCCGTGCGAAACAGAAACCGTCAAGGCCCCGTTCCCGGTCTCGATTGAACAGCATGGCTTGAATGGAGACCGCGGCAGCATGCATTCCAAAATGGCTCGCCTGGCGCCCCTGGGCGTCGCCATGTTGAGCATTGACGCGCCCAGCCATGGCTACCGCAACAAGGGCGTGAAGGGGCTGGATGTCATCGGGTTCTTCGCGGTCAACACGCAGGGCGCCCGGCAGCCCTTCAACATGCTGAAAGCGCGGGACAATTTCCGCGAGGCGTACGCGGAACTGTTGATGCTGTCCCGTCTGGCGGCGGCGGGAATTGACCTCCTCCCGGCTGGCGCGCCGGACGGAAAACCGGAAATCCAGGCGAAGGATGTGATGTATATCGGTCATTCCCTCGGCGGTATTCTGGGGACCGGTTATATGGCGATGGACCGTCTGAACAGCATGGGCGTGCTGGTGGCGGGCGGCGGCGGATTGACCAATATCCTGCTGGAATCGGCGCTGTTTGGCACATTCATTAAACTGCTGGCGCCTCCCAACACCACCGAGGCCCAGGTGCAGGCGTTTTTCCCGGTGCTGCAGACGATGTTCGAGAAGGGCGATCCCGGCAACCTCGCCCATTTGATTCATCGCAATCCCATGGGAGGAGCAGGTCCGTCGAAACGGAAGCACGTGCTTTTCCAGGCGGTGGAGCAGGATACTTACGTCCCCAACCTGCCCAATGAGTTGCTCGGCAGGGCGTTGGGCATCCCCTTGCTGCAACCGGTATTGCATCCGGTTCCCGGCATGCCGCTGGAAAACCGGGCGCTGCCCGTCTCCGCCAACAGCACCGATGGCCTGACGGCGGGATATTTTCAGTTTGATATCCAGAACCGCAAGGACAAGGCGGACCACAGCGGCTTTGAGAACACCGAAGAGGCGCGCACCCAGTGGCTGCACTGGTACAAGACCTGGCTGGAAAAAGGTTCGCCGGAATTGATCGATCCCTACAAGACGCTGGGGGTGAAGTGAATCCGGCGGAAAATGGGGGAAAGCCCGCCCGGCGTGAAACCGCGTTGTTTTCAACTCAACTTGGAGTTTGTTGATGCCGTTGGGACTGGCTGACATTCGTGCGCGGGCCCGTGAGTTCGCCAACGCATGGCGTGAAGCCGCTGGCGAGCGCGCGGATGCCCAGACTTTCTGGAACGAGTTCTTCGCCGTGTTTGGCATCCGGCGGCGCAGCGTGGCGGCGTATGAATACGCCGTGCGGAACCTGAAGGAACAATATGACCGCATAGACTTGCTCTGGAAAGGGATGCTGCTCGTGGAACACAAATCCCGCGGAGCCAGCCTCTCCAAGGCCGCCACCCAGGCCATGAATTACATTCCCCTCCTGCCAGAAGAAGAACGCCCGCGCTATCTGCTGGTGTCCGATTTCGCCCGTTTTGAACTGACGGATCTGGACCGGGGAACCGTGCATCACTTTCTGCTGGAGGATTTTCCAGGCCATGTGGAAAAACTGGGGTTCATCGCAGGTTACCAGGAACATCATTTTGATGATCTTGATCCGGTCAATCTGCAAGCGGTCCGGTTGATCAGCCAGTTGCGCGACGCCTTGGAGGATGGCGGCTATCGCGGTCATTCGCTCGAACGAATGCTTGTGCGGGTGCTGTTTTGCCTTTTCGCGGATCACACAGGCATTTTCGAGCGAAATCTGTTTGGCCTATTGGTGGAAGGGTCTGGAGAAGATGGCCGGAATCTCGGACCCATGCTCGCCCAGTTTTTTGAGATTCTGAATACCCCGCCAGAATCCCGCCAATCACGTCTCGATGAAACCCTGGCCGGTCTTCCCTTTGTCAATGGAGGTCTCTTCGAGGAGCAACTGGGCATTCCGGCATTCAACCGGGCGATGCGCGGAGAACTGTTGCGTTGCACGCGCTTCGATTGGAGCCAGATTTCCCCCGCGATTTTTGGAGCGTTGTTCCAGTCGGTGATCGAACCAAGGGATCGCAGGAAGATCGGCGCCCATTATACATCGGAAAAGGACATCATGAAGGTCATCAAGCCGCTATTTCTGGATGACCTGCGCGCGGAATTTGAAAAGGTCAAGGGTAGTCCGGCCCGTCTGAAAGACTTCCACCGCAAACTTTCGGGTATTCGTCTGCTGGATCCGGCGTGCGGCTGCGGAAATTTCCTTGTGGTTGCATACCGCGAACTTCGTCTTCTGGAAATGGACGTGTTGACGGCGATGCGCGGGAACCAGCTTGAACTCGATATCCGCGAGATGAGCAAGGTGGATGTGGACGCCATGGCTGGCATCGAGATCCAGGAGTGGCCATGCCGCATCGCCGAGGTGGCTCTGTGGCTTACCGATCACCAGATGAATCTGAAGCTCTCGGCCAGGTTCGGACAGTATTTTGTCCGCCTGCCGTTGTTGAAATCACCGCGCATCGTGCTTGGCAACGCCTTGAGACTGGACTGGAACAGTGTTCTTCCGCGCGAGCAGTGTCACGCCGTGCTCGGCAATCCGCCATTTGTTGGGGCCAAATACATGAGCGCGGAACAGCGGATGGATATGAGGCCGCTGGTGGAGAACGTCCGCAATGGCGGCTTGCTGGATTACGTTTGCGGGTGGTATCTCAAGGCCGCGAAATATATTCATGGCACGGCGATTCCCTGTTCCTTTGTTTCCACCAACTCCATCTGCCAGGGAGAGCAGGCGGGAGTATTGTGGCGTGAACTGATGGAACATTGGGGGGTTCGCATCCAGTTCGGCTACCAGACCTTTCCCTGGGATAACGAAGCTTCCCACAAGGCGCATGTGCATGTGGTGATCATCGGATTCCGCGCCCATGAGCCCCCATGGAGGCTGTTGTTTGAGTTGGGACCAGGAGGTGAATTCACGAGCACTCCGGTCAACCGGATCAATTCCTATCTGGTGGACGGACCAAATATCTATATCGAAAACCGCGGGCGTCCCTTGTGCGGCGTTCCAGAGATAGGCATTGGCAACAAACCCATTGACGACGGCCAGTATCTGTTCAAGGAAGAGGAGAAGGAAGAGTTCCTGAAGCTGGAGCCTGCCGCGGCGAGATTTTTCCGCCCCTGGGTGGGCGCGGAAGAGTTTATCCATGGCCATCAGCGCTGGTGTCTGTATCTTGCCGATTATTCGCTGGAAGATCTGAAGCAGTATCCCCATGTCATGGAACGGGTGAAAAAGGTCCAGACCTTTCGCAAAGCCAGCAAAAGCGAACCCACGAAACTGCTTGCCAACACACCGCTCAGATTTCATGTCAACAACGCGCCAGACCGGCGGTATTTGGTCATTCCCAAAACCTCTTCCGAACTGCGGAAATACATTCCCATTGGATATCTCAAGCCAAGAGTGCTGACGGGAGACGCCTGTTTTATTCTTCCAGAGGCGGACCTGTTCGCATTTGGCATACTGACTTCCGCAATGCACATGGCGTGGGTCAGGCAGGTATGTGGCCGTTTGAAAAGCGACTGCCGCTATTCGATCAAACTCGTATACAACAACTTTCCATGGCCCAAAGGGATGAGCGAGGCGCGCCGGAACATGGTGATGCGCAGGGCTCAGGCAGTGCTTGATGTCCGCGCCCGCTATCCGAAGAAAAGCTATGATGACTTATATGATCCGCTGCTCAATCCGGCTGACCTTGTGAAGGCGCACCACGCGCTGGATATCGCCGTGGATCGCTGCTACCGGGACAAGCCTTTCCGCTCAGACCGCGAGCGGGTGGAGTTCCTGTTTGAACTATACTGGAAATACTCCAATCCGTTGATGGCGGAAGCTGAAGACTCCAATGGCCGCCCCAGGAAGCGGGCGGCAAACAACATGGTGAAAGAAAACAGCGGCGGGAACTAGCCAATGAGCCCGTAAACCGCTTCCAGCGCCTTCGGCAACTCACCGGCGTTGGGGCCGCCCGCCTGGGCGAAGTCAGCCCGGCCGCCGCCCTTGCCGCCCACCATCGCCGCAAGCTGTTTGACAATTTCCCCCGCCTGGAAACGGTGGGTCAGATCGCTGGTCACGCCCGCCACCAGGGTCGCCTTGCCATCAGCCACGGCGCCGACGACCACCACGCCGGATTTGATCCGGTCCTTCCAGTGATCCACCTGTTCGCGCAGGCTTTTGATGTCCGCAACCGGGGACAGACGGCTGACCACCTTGATCCCATTGACCTCGCGCTCCGAACCGGAGGCGTCTCCGCCGCCGCGCGCCAACTGGCGTTGCAGGTTTTCAATCTCGCGCTGGAGGCTTTTCTGCTGTTCCAGCAGGCGTTCGATGGATTTCGGCAACTCCCTGGGCGCGGTTTTGAGCTGGCGCGCCGCCTGCATGAGCAGATCATCCATTTCGCGCTGGTGACGGGCGAAGCCCACGCCAGTGACCGCCTCGATGCGCCGCACGCCCGCCGCCACGGCGCCGTCGGAGACGATATGGAAGAAGCCGATATCACCCGTGCGCGCGACATGGGTGCCGCCGCAAAGTTCGATGGATTCGGGAGAAACCTGCACCACGCGCACCACGTCGCCGTATTTTTCCCCGAATAGCGCCATGGCGCCGCGCGCGCGGGCTTCGTCCATTCCGGTTTCATCCGTGTGGACATCAAAGTTGCCGCGGATGCGCTCGTTCACCAGGTCTTCGATTTCCCGTGTCTGTGCGGCGGTCAGGGGCTCGAAGTGCGTGTAATCGAAGCGCAGGCGATCCGGTGAAACCAGCGATCCAGCCTGTTTGACATGGTCGCCCAGCACCTCGCGCAGCGCCCAGTGCAGCAGGTGTGTCGCGGAGTGATTGGCGCGGGTGGCGGCGCGGCGGGGGCTGTCCACGCGCAGGGTCAGGACATCTCCCTTGCGCAGGGCGCCCGCGGTGACGGTCGCTTGATGGATATGCAGGTCCGGGGCGGGTTTGCGGGTGTCTGTAATCCGCAGGGTGACCTCCGCTTCGCCGTTGGCGGGAACGACCGCGTAGCCGGTGTCGCCCACCTGTCCGCCGGACTCGGCGTAGAAGGGCGTCGCGTCGGTGATGAATTCGATCCGGTCGCCCGTGGCCGCGGAATCCGTCAGCGCGCCATCACGGATGATCGCCAGCACGCGGCCGCTGGCGACCTCGTGGGTGTGTCCAAGGAATGCGGTGGGACCAGTGATTTCACGGGCCTGTTTGTACACGCCTTCAACGGCGGCGTCGCCCGCCTTGAAATCACCGCCGCGATTTCGTTGCTCCTCCATATGGAGATCAAATCCGGCTTCGTCCACGCCCAGGCCATGTTCGCCGGCGATGACCTGGGTCAGGTCCAGCGGAAATCCGTAGGTGTCATACAGGGTGAAGGCGGTTTTTCCCGGGAGCACCTGACCGCCGTCCTTGCGGACCGATGCAATCGCTTCTTCCAGCAGGGTGATGCCATGCTTGAGGGTTTTGCGGAAGCGGGTTTCCTCCTGAATGACCACCTTTTCAATGAAAGAGCGGTTGTCGCGCAGTTCGGGGTAATGCTCCTGCATGAAATCGCAGACGGTCAGACAGGCCCGGTGAAAAAACGGCTCCTTGAATCCCAGGCGATCTCCGTGGCGGATGGCGCGGCGCATCACCCGGCGCAGGACATATCCGCGCCCTTCGTTGGAGGGAATGATCCCTTCGCCGATCAAGAACGCCGCCGCCCGGCTGTGATCGGCGATGACGCGCATGGACACGTCATCTTCGCTGTCTTCGCCGTAGGATTTGCCCGCCAGTCTGGAAACATCCTGGATAATGGGCTGGAACAGATCGGTGTCGTAATTGCTTTCGACCCCCTGAACGACCGAAGCGATGCGCTCCAGTCCCATGCCCGTGTCAATGGATGGGCGGGGCAGGGGGCTTAGTTCCCCCCTGGCGTTCCGGTCATATTGCATGAACACGAGGTTCCAGATCTCCAGCAGACGCTCCGAACCGAAGATAGCCGGACCGCCGGGGCCGTGAGCGGGGCCTTTGTCCCAATGGATTTCGGAACAGGGTCCACACGGTCCGGTTTCACCCATGGCCCAGAAATTGTCCGCTTCTCCCAGCCGTCCGATGCGCTCCTCCGGAACGCCGATCACGTCGCGCCACAGGTTGTACGCCTCATCATCGGCCTGGAATACGGTGACATAGAGCCGGTCCTTGGGCAGGCCGAGATCGCCGGTCAACAATTCCCAGGCGTATTCAATGGCTTCCCGCTTGAAATAATCGCCGAAGGAAAAATTCCCCAACATTTCAAAGAAGGTATGGTGACGCGGGGTGCGGCCCACGTTTTCGAGGTCGTTGTGCTTGCCAGAGACCCGCAGGCATTTCTGGCTGGTGGCGGCGCGGGTGTATTCGCGTTTCTCGCGGCCGAGAAAGAGGTCCTTGAACTGCACCATTCCCGCGTTGGTGAAGAGCAGGGTGGGGTCATTGGAAGGACGCAGCCCCGATGACTGCACAGGACGGTGTCCCTTGCGCTCGAAGCAGGAGAGGAACCGGGTGCGGATTTCGCTGGCGGACAATTTGTTCATGGCGGTGAAAAAAGCGCGCCGCGGGGCGGCGCGCAGGTAAGGGGTTCAGCGGTTGCTCACGCCTATCGGCATTTCAGGCCTTCCCGGGGGCCGCAGTTGCGCCCGATGAAACAGGCGCCGTTCTGGCATTTCGTGGGCGTGGGAACCTGCGGACAGTCGCGATCCTGGTTGCACAGACAGAAACCATTGGCGCTGCCTTCCTGCAGGTAACACTTGCGGTTGTTCGGACATTGCGCGTCGGTGCGGCAGGATGCGCCCGGGGGCACCAGTGTGATGGCGTAGCATTCAAACCCGCTGGGGCATTGACCGGTGGCCTCGCAGTCGGTTCCGCAGAAGCCCGCGGTGGTCGCGGTGCCTTCCAGGCAGCGGTTGTTCTGTCCTGGTTGCTGGCAGGTGCGATCGCCCGTCAGGCCGCCGCAGGATTTGCACAAGGGGGTGGTGGTCAATGCGTTCACGCAGCTTCCAACGCAGTCCTTGCCGCCAGTGGTTTTGCCGTTGTCGCAGATGTCATTGCCGGATTTGCAGAAGCTGCCGAACGGGCACTGGTCCTTGTCATTGCATTTGCCGTCGCCCAGGCACTGGCCGTTCACGCAGGGTTGCCCCAGCGGGCAGTCGCCATTGATCTTGCAGCCCGGTTTGCAGGTGTTGTCGCCGGGATTGCAGACTTGCCCCAGGGCGCAGTGGATGTCCTTGGTGCAGGTTCCCACCGAGGAGCAGATCCCCACATCGGGAGCGCAGAAAAGACCGCCGGCGCAGTCCGCGGTGCGTTCGCAGGCGACCTGCTTCTGGCAGAAACCAAATTCATTGCAGAACTCGCCCTTCGAGCAGCCTTCGTCGCCCGTGCATTTGCAGCGTCCGTTGTCCTTGTCGCAGGCGCGGCCCTTGGGAAAATCGTTGCTGACGCATTGATCATCGGAGTCGCAGAGGCATTCCTTCTTGGCGGGATCATATTTGCCGCCCTTGGGGCAACAGGCCGAACCGCCGGCGCAGACGCATTTGTCCAGCGTCGCTTCGTAGCGGAAACCGGCGCCGCAGCATGAATCGGACTTGCAGACGCATTTGTTGCGATCCGCGCTGTAGGTGAATCCGGACGGACAACAGGCGTCGCGCTTGCAGACGCATTTGTTGACCGAGATATCCCAGAAGTACCCTTCCTCCTCGCTGCAGCATTGGGGACCAAAACAGAGGCATTTGCCGGTTTCGACCTGGCATTTCGCCACGCCCTTGCCTTCCGGATCACAGGCTTCATCCGCCGTGCATTTGCATTCGCCAGAGGATGATTCGCAGGTGAATCCATCAGGGCAGGTGGCGCGGCCGGTGCCGCATTTGATTTGCTGCTTGATGGAGTCTCCCGTTGCGGGGCCCGTTGATTCTTCACAGGCGGAGAGCAACAGCCCCGCCGCCAGGGCGGTCAGAAAAACGCCGGATTTCATGGGATTCAGATGGCTCAACATGTTCAGCATTTCCCCATCAGGTCGGCTTTTTGCCAAGCAGCGTGTAGCTGATCTTCACCGTGGCGTTGGATTTCGGGATGGAATTGCGGGCGAAGACGACCACGTTCTTGTCGGCCTGATAGGACCAGGCGGGCGGGTCAACCTGCTTGCCATCCACTTCCACCCGGAGGGTGTCGGGTTCCGGAGCGTCGGACAGCGGGAATCGTTCCTTCAGGCCCGCCGCGCTGAATCCAAGGCTTTCCAGGTCTTTCGAGAAGTCCGACGCGCAGAGATTGCCCTGCAGTCCGCCGGTGCGTTTGGCCAGATCGGAAAACCGGGCGCCAACCTGGGTGCCCTGCGGGCAACCGCCAAACGGGATTACAATCCCGGAGATGCTGATGATATTTTCATTGCCGGGACCCTTCAACTGCTCGAAGAACCGGTAATAATGTTCGATGGGGCCCGGGCTTTTGTCGTCTTCATCGGACACGAAAATGATGAACAGCGCCGCCTCGGGACGCAGAAATCCCTTGTTGACTCCAGTGATGAGGGGAGGGGTGAGCGCCCGTACGGCGGCGGTGAATCCCTGCTCATCGGCGTTGCCGGTGGAAGGCAGTTTGACGTTCGCCGCGAAGAGCGCCTCGCGGTTCTGCATGGAAGAAGTGATGATCTTGGTGGAGCCCTGAAGCGCGCCCTGGCGTCCCGGCGTCTGCAGGTCCATGTCGGTGACGCCAAGCTGGTAATCCACGCCGCTCGACTCCATGAAGGAGATGAACGATTTGAAGTTGGCGGCGAGTTTTTCCTGTTCGTCCTTCATGGTGGGCGAACTGTCAATCACCCACAGGATATCCACCTTGGCGGCGCGCTGGCGGAAGAAGTCGGCGCGGTCCGTCGGCTCTTGGACTTCCGGTTCAACCTTGTCGGGAACCGCCTCCTCGGGCTTCTGTTTTTCAATTTCAACCTGGCGGGTCTGGGCTTGCACCAAGACCAGGTCATCTTCGCATGCGGCCAGAATTGAAGCCGCCGCGAGAAATACGCCTGCCAGAACGATGGACGGTTTCATGGTTCTTTCCTTACTGAACCCAGGGAATTGACTTCCGGATGCACCCTCGAAACGCAAATTTGCCCCGCACCCGGGCCAAAGGTCAAACAATAGAAAACGAATCCCCGCCGCAGGTCAAACTTATGCCGCCTGAAACAGGTTGAACAGGAGCCGCCCGGTTTCATGGAACATGCCGGAAGGGTTGCGCGGGACGCGGCGTTCCGGGTAAAACTCCGCGATTTTTCCGGGGCCAGCTTATCCAGACAACCTGCAAGGCGGGGATGAATTCGCCATGAGTGACATGGAGTCCACAGAGGGCGCGGCGGCGCCCAGCGCCTCATCCGCCGGAGCGCAACTGATCCAGCCCAATGGCGCCGCGTCCGCGGTGGACAATCTGCTGGGGCGGATATCGGCGTTCGTGTTCCGTCCCAATGTGACGGGCTGGGTGGCGCTCGCCATGGCGGTGCTGGTGCTGTTTCCCGCCTTGGGCGGTTATGGATTGTGGGACCCCTGGGAAACCCACTATGGCGAAGTCGCCCGGGAAATGCGCGAGGGTTACTACAAGGAGCGCGCCATCCAGGAGGAATGGCGGCAGGAACTGGCGGCGCTCGATCAGGACAAGGCCTCCCTGCCGGCGGGCGAATACGAGCGCCGGAAGGAGTCCATCAATTACCGCTATGAGAACGAACTCCTGCAGACCCCCGACATGTGGCATCCCATGTGGAGCAAAACCTGGTTCTATTCCAAGCCGGTGGGACTGCTGTGGATGATGGCCGCGGGCTGGGAGTTTTTCGGATCGGACACCCGCAATCCCGGGCTGGATCCGTCGCTGGAATGGGGCGCGAGGTTCTTCACCGCGCTGGAAACCCTGCTCTGCGTCATGATCCTGTACGTGGCCATCGCACGCATTTTTTCCCGGCGGGCGGGGTTCTTCGCGGTGTTGATTCTGTTGACCAGCCCGCAATTCTTTTTTCTGGCGCGTCAGGCGGTCACCGACATGCCCATGGCGGCGGCGGTCTCCGCCGCGCTGGGATGTTTCATGATCGCGGTTTTTACCAAAGACCGCCTTCCCTGGGGCTGGACCCTGCTGTTCTGGGTGTGGTGCGCCTGGGGCGTGTTGACCAAGGGCCTGCCGGGAATCGTGATTCCAGTCGTGGTGATTGGATTCTACCTGCTGATCGCATGGGACTGGCAGTTGCTCCGCCGCCAGGATTTCTGGATCACCACGGCGGTGGGCGCGCCGCTCTTCATGCTGATCGCCTTGCCCTGGTACGTGGTCATGTTCCTGCAGAAGAGCAAGCCGGACTGCACGACCACGGAACTGCTGAAATACCAGTTCAAATTCCTCGCCACGCTGGAGGACATGCGCAAGGTTCCGCTGTTGGGCAAGCCCTTGTTCAATTGGCTGCAGTCGCTGGAGATGAACAAGGTGCGCGCCTGCGCCCAGGTGGATTTTGAAAACAAGACCTTTTTCGAGCGCTTCATCATCCATGATCACTTCAACCGCTTCGCGGAAGGCGTCCATGGCGAGCGCGGAAATTTCGCATACTACTTCGAGCACATGGGCTTCGGCACTTTCCCCTGGGCGGCGCTGACTCCGCTGGCGGTGGCGCAGCAGGCGCGCAAGGCGTGGTCCCGGCTCACCCGCACCGACAAGGCGGTCATTTTCGTCTTCGTATGGTACGCCGTGACATTTTTGATGTTCACGCTCAACAAGACCAAGTTCAACCACTACATCTTCCCGACCGTGATACCGGGCGCCATCCTGATCGCCCTGTTCCTCGATGATTTCCTCAAGGCGGGGCGCAAGACCAAGGGCCTTGGACTGCTGGGGCTGTTCGTGCTGGTGGCCATCGCGGTCATGGCCAAGGACCTGATCAACGAACCCAAGGCCCTGCCCAACCTGTTTGTGTACAAATACGACCGGCCCTATCCCAGCCGCGAGGTGAACAACGTCATTCCGATGAATATCATTTTCTGGGGATGCTCGTTGTTGTTGGTCGCTTCGTTATGGGGAAGCGGCACGGGCGCGATTGCGCGCGCGAGCGGTTTCACCGGCTGGGTGGCGCGGATCTGGCACAGACTCAACCCCATTCCAGACACCCGCCGCGGCTTTGTGGCCATGTACTGCGTCTTCGCAGTGGTGTTCGGGACCTTCGTCACCCATTATCTGTTCTACCAACTGTCGCCCCACTGGTCGCAGAAATATTATTTCGAGACCTATTTCCACGAGCGCGGGCAATTCGCGGGGGAAGCGCCCATGGGCGCCTTTCTGATGAACTGGCGCGGCGAAACCTTCTATTCCAAGGACACCGAGGCGCAGTTGAAGACCCCCTCCGTTCCGGGGTTTCTCACCGGCGGATACTGCAGCGCCCGGCCCAACCGGAAGCCGGAGGAAGGTCCTGATCCCCGCGCGACCGCCTGGCGGTACTTCATCGTCGAGCAGGATCGCCTGAACGCGCTCAAGGAGGCCATGCCCAACGACTGGAAGGACCTCCTCGAGGTGATAGACAAGAGCAACAACAAGTTTTACCTGGCCCGGGCGGGCAAGCCGCAATGCCACCAGCAGCAGGAATGCGCCGACGCCAGGGAGGCGGGCGGGAAATGCATGTTGTGCGATCCGTCCATGGCCTGCGCGTTTGGCTGCTGCCATGCGTACTGTTCCGGGGACAAACAATGCAATCCGGGGTATCTGTGTGACGCCGCCACGCGCTCCTGCAAGCCGGGACCCAATGCTCCGGCGCGGTCCGCCGCGGACACCATCTCCGCGCCGCGGGACGGCGGGAACGCAGTGGCCGCCACACCCAGCCTGCAGGTGATTCCGCCATCGGAGCAGAATACCGGCGCTCCAAACTGACGGGATAATTCATCCCCGTCCCGCTCCGGCGCGCGGGCCCGCGAATTATTCGTGCGCGCCCAGGTAGGTTTTGCGCACGGCGTCGCTGGCGGCCAGGCTGGCGGCGGGGCCGGACATGGCGATGCGCCCGGTCTCCAGCACATACGCCCGATGGGCCACATGCAGGGCCATGTGGGCGTTCTGTTCAATCAGCAGGACTGTCGCGCCGTCGCGGTTGATGTCGCGGATGATTTGGAAAATCGTCTGCACTACCTGGGGGGCCAGCCCCAGCGAAGGCTCGTCGAGCAGCAGCAGGCGCGGCCGCACCATCAATGCGCGGGCGATGGCCAGCATCTGCTGTTCGCCGCCGGACAGCGTTCCGGCCACCTGCGGCAGCCGTTCGCGCAGGCGCGGGAACAAATCGAGCGCCCGTTCGCGGTCCTGCTTCACCCCCCCCTTGTCGCTCCTGATATAGGCCCCCAGGGCCAGATTCTCCTCCACCGTCAGATGCGGAAAAACACCGCGCCCCTCGGGCACATGGGACATGCCCAGCCGCACGATTTCATGGGCGTTGAGACCCTTCAGATTCCGTCCTTCAAACACCACCGAACCGCCGGAGCAGGGGATCATGCCGGAAATCGCGCGCAGGGTGGTGGATTTGCCTGCGCCGTTGGCTCCGATCAGGGTGACGATTTGACCGGCCTCCACTTCCAGATCAATGCCTTTGAGGGCATGGATGGCCCCGTAATGCACCTGAAGGCCGCTGACCTGGAGCAGGCTCATGGCGCGGCCCCTTGTCCTTCCTCGATGGGCGCGCCCAGGTAGGCCTCGATGACCCGGGGGTCATCCTGCACCGCCCGGGGGTCTCCTCCGGCGATGACGCAGCCGTGATCCAGCACCGTGATATGTTCGCAAACGCCCATGACCAGCTTCATGTCATGTTCAATGAGCAAGACGGTCAGGTGAAATTCCAGACGGATGCGGCGGATCAGGTCGCTCAGGTCCTGTTTTTCACTGGGGTTCATGCCGGCGGCGGGTTCGTCGAGCAGCAGCAGCCGCGGTTTCGCCGCCAGCGCGCGGGCGATCTCCAGCCGCCGCTGATCGCCGTAGGGCAGGTTGCGCGCCGGCTCGTGGGCGCGCTTTTCCAGATCAAAGACCCGCAGCAGGTTGAGGCATTCCTCCTCCATCTCCCGTTCTTCCTGGTGGAAGCGCGGCAGCCGCAGCATGGAATGGATGAATCCCGCGCGGGCGTGCTGCCCCCGCGCCACCTTCACGTTGTCGAGCACGCTCAGTTCGCCAAACAGCCGGATGTTCTGGAAGGTGCGCATGACTCCGGCCCTGGCGATTTGATGGGGTTTGAGCCCATTCAGCAGCTTGCCGCCCAGGCGGATGGTTCCGCTGCCGGGTTTGTACACGCCGGTGAGCAGGTTGAAGACCGTGGTTTTCCCCGCGCCGTTGGGGCCGATCAATCCATGCAGTCCGCCCTCCGGGATGCGCAGGGAGAAATCCGATACCGCCTTGAGGCCGCCGAACGACAGTCCAAGGCCCTCCGTTTCCAACAGCGTGCTCACGAGGGTTTCGCCTCCCCGCGGCGGCGGAACGGGCCAAGCTCCCACAGTTCGCGCACGCCAAACAGACCGCTGGGCCGCCAGATCATGAGCGCGATCAGGAAGACGGCGTAAGCGATCATGCGGTAATCGGCCACCGCGCGCAGCGCTTCCGGAAGAATGGTCAGCACAATCGCGGCGATGATGGATCCGGAGATCGATCCCATGCCGCCCAGCACCACCATGATGATGATGTCGAAGCTCTTCTGGAAACCCAGTTCGCCCGGGTTCAGCGTCGTCCCCACCAGATGGGCGAAGAGCGCACCCGCGATGCCGGCGAAGAAGGCCGATATCACGAATGCGGTGACCTTGACGCGGGTGGTGGGCACGCCCATGGCTTCGGCGGCGAGTTCGTCCTCGCGGATGGAGAGAAACGCCCGCCCCAGACCGGAATATTTGAGGCGCCAGACGGCGGCCAGCGTCACCGCGACCCAAATCCACACCCAGAACAGGTTGGTGTAAAAGGGGATGCCGGGGAATCCCAGCGATCCGCCCAGGCTGGTCAGCACTGTGCCGGGCGAGGCGGAACGGACCTCGTCCGCGGTCAGCAACACGTCGCCGGTTTGCTGAATCAACACGCGGATGATCTCGCCAAAGCCCAGCGTCACAATGGCCAGATAGTCGCCGCGCAGGCGGAGCGAGGGCAGTCCCACCACCAGGCCCGCCAGCGCCGCCGCGCACCCGCCAGCGCCGCAGGCGCCCAGGAACAGCATGTCCCCCGGGCCCATGATGTCGCCGTGGATGGCGGCGGATCCCCACAGCAACAGGGAGCCGTAGTAGGTGATGGCCGCCGCGGCGTATCCGCCCACCGCCATGAAGCCCGCGTGACCGATGGAAAACTGCCCGGTAAAGCCGTTCACGATATTGAGCGAGAGCGCGAGGATGATGTTGATGCCGATGTCCAGCATCACCTTGGAGACGAAGGGACCCATCACCCCGCGCAACACGAATTGCAGCAGCACGGCGAACAGCACGCCGGCGGCGATGGCGGCGGCGTTGGATTTCACCGACCGGACTGCCGCGCCGCCGTTCATGCCGCAGGGCCTCCGCGGAACAGGGAACAGGCGCGGGAAATGCTCACACCCGGGAAGTTCATGTTTACACCTTCTCCACGCGGGCCAGCCCCAGCAACCCGGACGGGCGGAACAGCAGCACGGCGATCAGAAGGGTGAAGACGTAGACATCGCGCAGGTGGGGCGTCAGATAAGCCGCGCCGAACATTTCGACAAAACCGATCAGCAGCCCCCCCGCCATGGCGCCGTGGATGCTTCCAATGCCGCCGACCACCGCCGCGACGAAACATTTCAGCCCCAGCAGCACCCAGGTGGAATGGGCGGGCTGGTTCAGGCCGGGGTATTTCGCCGCGTACAGAAAACCCGCCGCCGCGGCCAGCATGGAGCCGGTGACAAAGGTGAAGGAGATGATCCTGTCCACGGGAATCCCCATCAGCGCGGCGACCGCCTGGTTCTGCGAGACCGCCCGCATGGCGCCGCCAAGACGGGAGCCGAACACCAGCCACTGGAGGAACAGCATCAGTCCCAGTGCGATCACGATCACCAGCACGTCCACCAGGCGGATCTGGACGCCGGCGGCCTCCACCAGCACCAGGTCCGGAATGACGGAGGGCATGCGCGCCGGCTGTTTGCCCAATAGCTGGGGAAGCTGTCCGGTGTTCTCCAGCAACAAGGAGACGCCAATGGCCGTGATCAGCACATTGAGCTTGGGCGCCTTCCGCAGCGGGCGGTACGCCAGCCTCTCGATCAGAAACCCCAGCACCCCGCACAGCAGCATCGCGCCAAGCAGGATGACAAGGCTCTGCACGATGCTTCCGGAACCGGCGCCGCCAAGCCCCATGGCGCGCGCCAGCACGAAGGAAAACCACGCCCCCAGCATGAAGACATCGCTGTGCGCGAAGTTGATGAACTGCAGGATGCCGTAGACCATGGTGTAGCCCAGCGCGATCAGCGCGTACAGGCTGCCCACGGCGATGCTGTCCAGCAGGGTCTGCAGCAGTTTGGTCACGGATTATTTCGGATCAATGGTCGCCACGTAGGCGTGTTTGCCGCCCTTGATCTGCAGCACCACCGCGGGTTTGCGCGCGTTCCGCCCGGCGTCAATGGTGATTTTTCCGGTAACCGAGGCGTAATCCTTGGTTTCGCCAATGGCTTGGGCCAAATCCTTGCCGGAGAGAGAAGCGGCGCGCTTCATCGCGTCAAACAGCAGGCGCGCGGCGTCATACCCCATGGCCGCCAGTCCGTCGGGAACGGCGCTGTATTTGGCCTGATAGGCCTTGACGAAGTTCCGCACCTCGGGACGTTGCTCCTCGTGAGAATAATGGTTGGAGAAATATCCACCTTCAATGGCCTCGCCGGCGATCTTGGGCAGTTCCGAACTGTCCCAGCCATCGCCGCCCATCAGCGGCGCGGTGATGCCCAGCTTGCGGGCCTGGAGCGCGATATTCCCCACGTCGGTGTAATACCCGGGGATGAAGATGGCGTCGGGCTTGGCGTCGCGGATGTTGGCGAGTTGGGCGTTGAAATCGGAATCTCCCTTGTTGTACGCCTGTTCCGAGGCGATCTCTCCGCCCATCTCCGTGAAGGACTTCACGAAGGCGTCCTTGAGGCCCTTGGAATAGGCCTGGGACTGGTCGTACAGCACCGCGACTTTTGCAGCCTTGAGGTTGTCGCGGGAAAACTTCGCCATCACGTAACCCTGGAACGGGTCAATGAAACAGACCCGGAAGATCATGTCGCCGATCTTGGTGACCCGCTCGTTGGTGGAGGAAGGCGTCACCATGGGCACGCCAAACTGCTGGGCCACCGCGCCGCCCGCCAGCGACAGCGATGAGGCCACCTCTCCCAGCACCGCCGTCACCTTGTCCTGCGTGATCAAACGGGTCACCGCGGTGCCTGCCTCCTGGGTCTTGCCCTGGGTGTCATAGAGTTTGATCTCCACCTTGCGGCCCTTGATCCCGCCGGCGGCGTTCACTTCCTCCACCGCCAGCATGATGCCGTTGTGCGTGGATTGTCCAAAGGTCGCCTCGGCGCCGGTCATGGAGGAATACTCGCCGACCAGAATCGGGCCGTCCCCGGGGGTTGCTCCAGCCGTTCCCGAAGCCCCGCCCGCGGCGGGACCGGAGCCTTCCGCAGGTTTGTCCTCGCGCTTGCAGCCCGCGAATACCACGCCCAGCACCAACGCCGCGGCAAACAGTTTCTTTTCCGTCCGGAGCAATTGAGTCACGGAAGACCTCCAGCAATGGTTGGCGATTTCAGTCTGAATCCCCGGCAAACTACCCAACCCCCCGTGAAAATTCAATGAATGGCCGGGTCAGGGATCTCAGCCGGGCGGGGACCATCCGCTTCCCCGTTGACCGGGGGATTGAAGGCGGCTCCGGCGGGGGGACTTGCATCAGGCCGCGGCGGCGGCGCGCCCCACCCGGATCCCCAGCGCATAGGCGGTCAGTTGGGGCGGGCCGCCAGTGGAAGTGCAGAACAGGGAGGTGTCCGCCACGTAGACGTTGTCCAGTCCGTGGACCTTGCCGGTGGAATCACAGACCCCGGTTTTTGGGTCGTCGCTCATCCGGGCCGTTCCCATGGGATGAACCGCCAGGAGGGGCAAATCCAGCGGCTCGAAATCGCTGGTCCGGCGCCGTTCCAGATCGTGGATTTTCTCCAGTTCCACGGGTTGGCGGAATGGCAGCATGACCTTGCGGGCGCCGCCAGCCAGCAAAATGCGCGCCGCTTCACGCAGCCCATCCAGAAGCCGGCGGCGGTCGGCCAATTCGGGCCAATAGGCGATGCGTGTTTCCTGATCGCCGGAAGCCATGATTTCGCCTTCGGATTCATCGTGCAGCATGGCCGAAACCGCCGCCATGTGGGCGTACTGGCGCATCTGCCGCTGGTGTTCCGCCACCGGGCCGGGAACCATGCCAGCCAACCCGGCGGGATGCGCGAAGGTGGGGATCAGCCAGATGCGCAAGCCCTTGGAACCCTCCTCGCCCAGGTATTCCACGGATTCAAAAACCTGCGGCACACCCATCCAGGAATTGAGCCGTTCAGGGAACAATCCAACCGCCGAAACCGCCGGGTGGATGCGCAGGTGGCGGCCAATCCGCCGGTATGGATCAGGCGCCTGGCTGCGCTGGAGCAGGGCGGGTGTTCCCGTGGCGCTGGCGGAAACAATGAACTGCCTCGCCCGCACGACCACCCGTTGTTCGATGTCCCGGCTCAGCGGGTGTCTCAGGGATGCATGAAGGGACACCGCCCTGGTTCCGGTGAATTGCAGGCGATCGGCGTGCAGGTCCGCCAGCACGCGCGCGCCGCGCTCCATGGCCTGGGGGAGCCATACCTTCATGGCGTTTTCCTTGGCGTCGTAGGCGCACCCCAATTCGCAGAAACCGCTGTGCTGGCAGCCGCGCCGGTTGTGGCGTAAAAACGCCCAGTGGTAGCCCAGTTCCTGGCATCCTTTCCGGAAGACGGCGTTGTTGGCGTTCACATCCGGTTCCGTCATGGGGTGGACGTTCATCAGCTTTTCGGCTTCATCATACAGCGCCGTCAGTTCGTCCAGACCGAGATGTTCCAGGCCAAATTCCTTTTTCCAGTGGGCGAAGAGGCGGTCATCCAGGCGTTTGATCAGATTGAGGTTATGAACCGTGGAGCCGCCGACACAGCGCCCCTGAAGAAGACCAATTCCCTGATTGACGGTGGAGGTCCCGCCGCCGTTGCGGAACAGCCGCGCGTACATATCCGATTCACGCTGATTGAAATCGGCGGGGGTCCAGGCCGGGCCGCTTTCGATGACCACCACATTCCGGTTTTTATGGGCGGCCGCCCAGGCCGCCGCGGATCCGCCGGCGCCGCTGCCGATGACGCAGATGTCGCATTCGATCATCCAGTCCTTGCGGTAATGGCGGCGGGAGAAGATCATCCGGTTTTTCCCGCTGGACTGGCGGAGTCAGGCGCGATCCACCGCCGGTAGGACGCCGGGGCGTGTTCTGGCGGGGTTCGTTCAGGAACCTGCGGGCCGCTGTAATGAATGGATGGAAAACTCGCGGGGTGCTGATACAGCGACATGGCGCAGAGTTGGGTCATGGCGCGGCCGCCCAGCCTGCGGAACCCGAGCGAACTGGTGATCCAGTCATCCAGCCAGGCCCGGCGGTCCGTCAATTCCAGGCTGGAAAAGCGCCGCAGGGAATGCCCCAGCAATGGCGTCGAGTGTTCGATCACGTAGAGCAGGGCGCTCAGTTGCACGCGGTCATCCGGCGGCAACTGGGCGGCGAAGCCGTCCGCGAACAGGACACATTCGCCAATGGCGGCGGCGGGGAATCCACCGGGGGCGTAACATTCCACCGCCGCCGCGAGGATTTGCGCCTCGGCTTCAGAAAACACCTGAAGGGATTTCCCGCCCGGCGCGGTGAAGCGGTAATCCGCAATGCGGCGGCTGATCAACGCCCCCGCGCCCGCCAGCACACCCGCGCCCGCGATCCAGCGAAGAAAGCTTCTTCGTCCTGTTGACGGTTGCGCCTTGCCTGCCATGGGCTACCCGCCGTGATCAACAGCCGTGCGGTGCGTCCGGCGGGTCATCCCAGCATGCCCTCGATGGGGCTGCTGGCGGCGGCGTGCAGCTTGCGCGGAATCCGCCCCGCCAGAAAGGCCATGCGTCCGGCCTGCACGCCCAGTTTCATGGCCGCCGCCATGGCGACCGGGTCCTTGGACCCCGCGATGGCGGTGTTCATGAGGACGGCCGTGGCGCCCAGTTCCATCACCTTCGCCGCGTCGGATGGCACGCCCACGCCCGCATCCACGATCACCGGAACCTTCGCCTGTTCCAGGATGATCGCCAGATTGTAGGGGTTGCGCAATCCCAGCCCCGAGCCGATGGGCGCCGCCAGCGGCATCACCGCCGCGCAGCCCGCATCCTCCAGTTTTTTGCACACCACCGGATCATCCATGCAGTAGGGCATGACGATGAAGCCTTCCTTGACCAGGATTTTCGCGGCCTCGACCGTGGCTTCGTTGTCGGGAAACAGGGTGCGCTGGTCGCCGATGACCTCCAGCTTGACCAGATCGCCCAGACCCAGTTCACGCCCCAGGCGGGCGTAACGCAGCGCTTCTTCCGCCGTATAACAACCGGCGGTATTGGGCAGAAAAGTCACGCTGCCCGGCGGAACATGATGCATCAGGGAGTCCTGCCCCCGCGCCTTCAGGTCCACGCGGCGCACCGCGACGGTGATCATTTCCGCGCCCGATGCGTCCAGGCAGCGTTTGTTCTCGGCGAAATCCTTGTACTTGCCCGTGCCGATGATCAACCGGCTGGTGAAAACATGTTTTCCAACGCTCCAGGTGTCAGTCATGGATTATCCTCCGCCCACGAACTGGACGATTTCGATCTGATCGCCGTCGCGGATGCTGACGCCGGCGAAGCGGTCGCGCTTCACCAGTTCCCGGTTGACCTCCACCGCGACATAGGAAGGATTGAGCCCGAGCGTGCGCAGCAGGGCGTCTATCCGCTGCGGCTCGATGGATTGCTCTTCGCCGTTGATGGTCACCCGGATCATCGCGCGCAAGATAGCGGTGGCGGCCAGTGGTGGCAACCATCCCTTTCCGGAGACGGATCAGGGCAGTCGCGGGAGATTGTCCGTGAGTTTGCTCCCGGCTTATCGTCCCGGCGCGGATACTGTACGCAAACGGAGCCGGGAGAGGGTGTTCCGGAGGACATTTCTGTGGGAGAAGCAATCATGAATGCGACCAGTTTCGCGGACCTGGCCGGTCAGGTGACGATTCCCGAGGCGGGGACCATCAGCAAAACCCTGTACCAGGATGAAAAACTCAAGGTGGTTCTGTTCGGTTTCGCGGCCGGTCAGGAACTCTCCGAACACACCGCATCGGTTCCCGCCATCATTCATTTCCTGGAAGGGGAGGCGAGGGTCACCCTGGGGAACGAAGTGCTGGACGCCAGGGCCAACAGTTGGGCCCATATGCCCGCTCATCTCCCGCACAGCATCAGCGCCCGGACGCCCACCAGAATGTTGTTGCTGATGCTCAGGAGTTGACCGGAAATTTTCCGCTGCTCCATTTGCGTTCCAGGCCGCCATCCCTATAATGCGCCTCCCCTTGGGGATGGTCCCCGGGGATAACGGCCGGCCACATCAGAAACGACGCCGAAGGAGCACGCCATGGAAAAAGCCATTTATGGCAAGAAACTCGGGATGAGCCACCTCTATGACAAAGAGGGCAACCGGGTTGCAGTCACCGTGATCGAAGCCCAGCCAAACGTCATCATCGGCAAGAAATCCCAGGCCGCCGATAAATACGATGCGGTGCGGGTGGCCTTTGGCGAGGTCAATCCACGCCGCTTGAACAAACCCACGCTGGGTGTGTTCAAAAAGACCGGGCAGGAGCCCAGGCGCTTCACCCGCGAACTGCGGCTGAACGCCGGCGTGCTGGAAGGCCTCAAGGTGGGGGACAGCATCAAGGTGGACATCTTCTCCGAAGGAGAGAAGGTGGATGTGACCGGCGTGTCAATCGGCAAGGGTTTCCAGGGCGTCGTGAAACGCTGGGGTTTTGGCGGCGGCCGCGCCACCCACGGCGGTCATGAATATTTCCGCCACCCGGGCTCCATCGGCATGCGTGAGTGGCCGGGACGGGTCTTCAAGGGCCACAAAATGGGCGGCCATATGGGCCACCGTCAGATCACCACCCAGAGCCAGAAACTCGTGAAGATTGATCCGGAAAAGAACCTGCTGTTCATCGCGGGATCGGTTCCCGGCCCCAAGGAAGGCTTCATCATGGTCAAGAATACCGTCAAGGTGAAGCGCAAGAAAGCCTAGGTCTTTTTCCGGTTCCGGCGACCGCCATCCAAAGGCAGCCGCAATCCGGCTGCCTTTCGTATTCACCATGCGCCCGGCGTTCCGGACTGGCGTTTTCCCCGCCCTCCCCATCTTGCGCTGGGAACCGGAATATTTCCGGGCTCATGCCCGCGCACTCCCCCCGGAGCGTCCCGGAAGAGGGGGGTTACAGGTGATGGGATTGTGTTTGGCCCTTCCGGTTGTTAAAAGCGCCTCATGTTTGGACGCGGGATCAGTCTGATCGCGGCGGCGCTGGCTCTTTCAGCGGTGGTATCCGCCTGCCACCAACGCTTGCCGCGGGAACCCGAGCCGCCGGACGGCCCCGGCAAGGGGTATCGCCTGTGGGTATTGGCGGGGCCGGAATGTTCGGCGGACGCCTCCGGTCTGGCCCGGGAACTGGCGGATCAGGGCTTCCGGGTCAGCATGGACGCCTGCGGAGACGGTTCGTTTGAATGCCTGGATCGCGTCCTCTACCTCCCGCCGGAAGACAGCCTCGACGCCACCCGCGCCATCCAGAACACCCTGAGCACGCGCGGCTCCGGTCTGGCCCTGAAACGGCATTCCGAATCGAGGCAATACGCCCTCTACCTGTGCGGCGCCCCGCCGGTCCGCTCGAAAGCCCAGGCCGGCGCCACCCCGGCGGTCAAGGCGCCCACTCCCATCCATATTGTGGCGGCGCCGCCCTGCGAACAGCAGGCCCGTGAGATCACCCTCGACCTGCAGGCTTCCGGCTACGCTCCGCGTCTGGATTTCTGCGGTTCGTTGACCGGGATTGCCTGCGAGCCGCCCGGACTGCGCCTGCCCGCGACGGGAACCGCATCCCTGGATCCCGTGGCGGCCGATAACCTGCGCAACCAGATGATTCAGAAACTGAAGATCAAGGCGGCTGGATTTCCAGCCCGGCCTGGTCAGAAAGCCATGGCCGAGGCGCATTTGTGCGAAGATCAGCCGCTGATCACCACGCTGTCCGCCAAATTGCCCAGGTTGGCGGACTACGAGATCGAGGAAAACAAACGGCCCATATTGTGGATTGTCGCCGCGCCGGACTGCGCCGGCGCCGCCATCCAGGCGGGGAAAAAATTCGATTCCATTTTCAATGTCTCCGCCACCCTGTGCGGTCAGGATATCGCCTGCGCCCCCGGACCGGTGTTTTTGCATCCGGCCAATGAGCCGGAAGACCGCGTCAACACCATCGTGGGCCGCTTGCAGGAATTTGCTCCAGCCACCTTCACCCGCATGTCCCAGCCAGAGCCGTTTTTCACCGCCTATCTGTGCGGGGCGCCGCAACCGCCTCCCACTCCCCTGTGGCTGCTGGCGGGACCTGGTTGCCGGCAGGAAGCGGCCACAATCAAGCCCCTGATTGAAAAATCCGGATTCAAGGTGGAAATCCAGCGCTGCGGCGAGGGAACCAATTTCCGTTGTTTGCAACCGGCTATTCAGACCAACCCCAATGATCCCGGTTATCGCATTCGCGACCTGCAGCGCCTGCTCAACCTGCGCGGGCGGCTGCTCAAGGCGGAAGAGCGGCCCGGGGGGCCCGCGACCCTGTATCTTTGCGGAGATGATCCGCCGGCCAAACCGGACAAAAAACCTGATTCCCCCACCAAGAGGCGCTGAGCCGTGGACCTTTTCGACCTTCATTTTGATACTCCCGAAGGGTTTCTGAAGGTCGCGGACCAGCAGTTTTCCCGGGGCGGCGTCTTCGTGCAGGGCGCCGCGGCCAGCGCCCAGTACGCGCCCGCCACCCTGTCCCTGCATTTTCTTTTCGCGGGGGAGGGACAATCGGGATCCATCCAGGCGGTTATCCTGCAGGTGATGCCGGGATTGGGCGTCGCCCTGCAGATTCCCCCCCAGGAATTGCCCCAGATCAACGCCTGGGCGGAGCGTGTTCGCAACCGCTTGCCGCCCATCGAGACGGCGGCTGAGGAGGCGGACGCCCAGCCGGCGGATTCGCCGCTGCTGGACCCCAGCGTGGAGGCGGAAGAACTGGATGATGAACTCCGCAGTCTCGCCGGCAATGATGATGACGGGGCGGAATCAGGCGGACTGACCTCGGGCACGCTGTTGTTGCCGTCTTCCCTGGGCAGCGACGCGACCAAGGAGCACCACATCCGCGAACTGCCGGTGCGGAAAAAACTCATTCTGGCGTTGCGCGGCGACCGGGTGGTGCGCGGCATCCTGATGAACGACAGCAACAACACCATCCACCAGTATCTGTTGCGGAACCCGCGGATCACCCTGACCGAGGTGCAACGCATGGCGGGAAACCCACGGCTGAATCCAGGGCTGCTCAAGGAAATCGCCGATGAACGGGAGTGGGGCGGAAACCTCGGCATCGTCAAGGCGTTGGTGCGCAATTACAAAACCCCCACGCCAATCGCCGTTGCGCTGGTGGACAAGCTTCCCGTCTCCGATCTCAAGGAGCTTTCGCGGCTGACCACCATCAAGGAGCCGGTCCGCGAAAAGGCCAAACAAACCCTGCGCAAAAAACAGAGGTAAGCCATGGCTGATATTGATTCCCGCGCTGGATTGACTTACTGCTCGCCAGCCATTCTCGAATACGTCAACTCCCTCCACGCCCCCCATGACGCCGCTCTGAAATGGGCGTTCGAGGCCCCGGCGTCCTTTGGATTGCCTTCCATCATGATTGGTCCGTCGGAAGGCAAGATGCTCACCCTGCTGATGAAGCTGGGCCAGGTCGGAAAAGCCGTGGAAATCGGCGCGCTGGCAGGCTATTCCGCCCTGCGCATCGCCCAGGCCCTTCCCGCGGATGGACGCCTCTGGACCCTGGAAATGAATCCGGACAGCATTCGCGCCGTCCGCGAGGCGTTGCGCCGGGCCGGTCTGGAGGACAGGGTCTCCATCGTCGAGGGCGTGGCCCTGGACAAGCTGTTTTCGGTGGAGCGGGATGCGCCATTTGACGCGGTTTTCCTCGATGCGGACAAACACAATTACTGGGCGTACGCTCGCTGGGCGCATCAGGTGCTGCGCCCCGGCGGCCTGTTGCTGGCCGACAATGTGTATTATTTCGGCAACCTGCTGGCGGATACCCCGGAAGCCGCGGCGGTCCGCCGTTTCCACGAAGAGACGGCGAGGAACTTCGACTCGGTGGTGATCCCAACCCCCGATGGCATGCTGCTGGGCGTCAAACGCTAGTCATGGCGCATGGCGGCCGGTTGGACTCGCGGACCGGATCACCTTGATCCGCATGCCTTTTTCCACGGGTTGGGCAGGGGATTCCGCGCCGGATTCCGGCGGCGCGGGTTTCATCCACAGCACCAGGAAGAGGGCGCCGGCGCCCAGGGCGATCGCCAGGACGTACATGGCGGAAATCCACCGGGGCGGTGTTTGCCGCCGCCAGGACGCTGAGCCGGTGGGAGCGCCCCGCCGCCGCTGGAGCCGGGCGCGTGAACCCAATAGACTGATCGCCATGAACAGCAGGAACAGGATCAGAATCAGTACGATTTTCGGTGTCATGGCGGTGTTTGCCGGGATGGCCTTTCTGGCGCCGGGATGCGGCGGCGGGGAGTCCGGAGAACCACTTGCCCCCCTGCCCAACCGGCCGCCAGTCGCGCGGTTATCCATCCCCTCCATGTTGCCGGTCAACCGGGAGATCGTGGTGGACGCCCTGGGCTCCTACGATTCCGACGGCGTGATCGTGGAATATCTGTTCGCCTTTGCGGATGGAACTCCCGCCACCCGCACCGGACAGGCAGAAATCCGCCACAGTTTCGCTTCGCCGGGTGATTTCGAGGTTTCCCTGACGGTACGGGATGACGATGGCGCCCTGGATCGCCAGGTGCGGCCGGTACGGGTGAATGCGCAAATGCCTGAAGCCTCGTGCGGCCCCCGGATTCCCTGTCCGCCCAATGAAGATTGCCGGGAAGGGCTGTGCTGGTACGCCCGGTGATTTTTTCCTTCGCCCCCTTGCAATTCAAACACGAATGGCTAAGTTGATTTTAGACTTAGTCCAAACGCCGGTTCCAAAGGAGGAATCCATGTCGAAAAAACAGGAAAAGCAAGCTTCCGCTTCCAGCCAGGTCATTGACGCCCTTCAAGGCGTGCTGGCGGATACTTATGTGCTGCTGGCAGCCACCCAGAACGTCCACTGGAACGTGGAAGGCCCGCTTTTCCACGCGGTTCATCTGATGACCGATGAACAATACGAAAATCTCTTCGACGCCACCGATGAACTGGCGGAGCGCATCCGTTCGCTGGGCGCCAGGGTTCACGCCACCCTCGCGGGGCATCTGGAACGCGCCTCCCTCAAGGAGCCTGGGAGTTTCAAAAACGCGGTCGAGATGGTGCGGCGCCTGGCGGACGGACACACGGCGCTGGCGGAACGCGCCCGTCAGGGCGTCGCCGCCGCCCAGGAAGCAGGCGACGAGGCGACAGCCGACATGCTGATCGAACGCATCGCCGTCCATGACAAATTCGCCTGGATGCTGCGCAGCCTGATTGCCTGATCCAATGCGTCCAGCGCGGAGCGCGCCAGATGCTCCGCGCTGGACGCGCGGGCGTCAGGGACGAGCCTTATTTTCCCTGACGCCGGAGAAGCGTTTCCAGCCGGTTGGGATCATATCCGGGCAACACTTCCGGCCCCACGGTGATGACGGGAACCCCGCGAAACTCCAGGCCGTTCAACCGCAGGAGCCGCATCATCTCCGCTTCGGCGTTTTGATCGGCCTCGATATCCTTTTCCATGAAAGAGGTTCCGCGGTTGAGCAGGAATTTCTTGGCCATGACGCATACGCTGCACCCTGGGATCGAATAAAGCACCACGCTGTTTTTGCCGTCATCCTTGATTTCCGGGAGAGGGGGCGTCAGGGCCTTGGCCTGGGTCCAGCCTTTGTCGTAGCGCGAGACCGTGGTGTAGGGATACCCGGCCTCCGTGGGTGTGGCGGTCAGGTCCGCGACGATCACCACCCGCGAGGCCCGGCGTTCGGAAGGTTTGCGGGTCAGGTCGGTGACGATCACCTGTGATCGCCTGTTTTCCGGAATATCGGAGGGTTTCTGGGTGTCGCGGAAATGGCCTTCGCTGTCCACCCAGGTATAGAGCAGGTCCGGATTGGAAGGGTGGATGCGCACCTGCGGCAGTTCGGTCTGGTCTTTTTCCTCTTTCCCGGGGGAAGAACTGCTTTTGTCGCAGGCCGCCGCCGCCAGGCCGAAAATGGCCGTCACCGCCAACATCCATGGCCACGAAAGACTGGCGCAACGCGGCTCCATCGGATTTACAGCAGGAGGGTGACCCCGGCCGTGGCGGCGATGTTGGCCCGGATTTTCGCATCGTGGGTGAATTCGCTCATGAAGCGCCCATCCACGGATATCCCCGCGGCGAAGCGGGAACTGAACCAGTAATCGCCGCCCATGCCCAGCCGGACGATGGCCCCGAAAAAGCCATCGCTGGTGATGAAAAAATCGCGAACGCCTCCATAAAGTCCGCCATTGGCCCTTCCCCACAGGGTGATCGGCGCGGGCAGGTTCAGCAGGGTGTAGCGGACGCCGAACATGCCATCCATGAAGAAGGGCAGTTCAGAGCCAATGATGAAATCCGCCGCACCCTCCAGTTGAAAGCCTTTGCCGCCGCCAAAATCCAGATCCGCGCCGAGCAGCACGCCGCCGCAGCAGTTGAACCCGCCCGAAGTATCGAAGGCGGCGCCCGCGTTGGGCCGCAACACGAATTTACTGACGCTGAAGTCAACTCCCGCGGCGTCCGCCGCGCCTGGCAGGAACAGGCCAATCGCCAGCGTCAGGGATTTGATCCACCCCGGACAGGACCATTTGTTGGTGAAATCTGGAGGCGTCATTTGGCTGGATTGATCCCAAAGAACTGATACAGCAGCGAATAAACCGTGGGGTCGCCGGAAGGCAACGCGGCAGGCCCCAGGAAAAAATATCCCTTGCGCTCCGAAGCCAGTTCATTGAAGGTGCTGATCTGCTCATCCGCGTCGCCGACCTTGACCCGCATCACCGTGGGGATGCGCGGCTTTCCGCTGGCCCCCCGCACCAAGCGGAAACTGACCTCGTCGCCATCGGGTTTGAGCAGGGTCATGTACAACTCCAGATCGTCAATAAACTCCTGTTCCCCCGCGGGGAGCTGGGCCATGGCCGCATCATGGAAGGCCAGCACCTGGAACATCACCGATGCGTAGGGATTGAGGCTGACCAGTTTGGTGCCGGTGACTTCCTTGGGTTCGTTCTGAATCTGCCGCTTCCACCATTTGAGGTTGAAAGGGATGATCACGTTCAGATCGCCATCGCTTTTGTGGCCGATGACTTCCTCCATATTGTAGCGGATGCGGATTTTCACGGCCTGGTTGCTGATCTCCTTGAGCGCGGCGGTCAACTGAGTCTGGCTCAGAGCGGTTTTGAACACTTCCTGGTATTTGGGCGCGAAATTCCGGGTTTCCACATCCACCCGGAACTCGGCGGGTGCTCCATCCAGGGAAAGTCCAGCCCGGCGCAACAGCTTCCGGCTCTCGGCGATGCGGGAGTCCACTTCTTCCCGCTCTTTCAGGTCCACCATGCGATCGCCCAGTTTGGTGTCCCGGTATTTTTCATAGAGCCGGAGGGCGAGAACATATTCCTTTTTCTCGAACATGATATCCGCGCCCTTGCGCAGGTTCATGGCGGGGTAGCGGCTGGGGTCGTGGTATTTGTTGGCCAGCAGCCTGGACAGGTTCAGCCGCATGGTTTTGGAGAATCCCTGGGTGTCATTGGCCCCTTGGGTCATCAGGGTGGCGGTTCCGATTTCCCGCGCCGTCGCCGTATTCCAGATTTTGACCTCTCCGGCGAAGCGCGTGCCGCCTGAATCCAGCGAGCCGATGGTGCCCAGGACAATGATGACCTCGTCAATTTCCTTCTCGTAGATGGCGTTCCAGGTGTTGGAATCCACCTCGGAAATAAAGGTCAGCGGCGGATCATCCAGCCGGATGACATTGACGTGATACAGTCTCTCGATTTGATCGCGGATGAGGTCGCTGACCGCGTTCCGCATGGCGTCCGGGCCTTCGATATTGAGGTGGACCGCAATCTCCCGGGGCACGGCGTTGACCGAGGGAGGCGGCGGCGGCGGCTTGGAGCAACCGGCCGCGAACAATATCGCCAGCGCGGGCAAAAGACCCGCGGCGGAAGAGACGTTGCAATACATCATTGATTTTGAAGGATGCGGCGCCTCCGCCAAATCAGCAGGGCGGCCAATAACCATGAAAGACCATAGCCACGCCCGCCGCCCGGCGCAACGGCGCAACCGCACCCTTCCGTCCGGGGTTGAGAGCCTTCCGCGGTTCCCGCCGGAGGTGTCTGGTTTGCGCCGCCGCCCGCCGCGGGTTCGCCGCCTTCGCCCGCCGCCGGTGGTTCGGCCGCCGGCGGAGCCGTCGCGCCCGGGCCGGTGTCCGGAGGGGTGGTGGTGGGCGGAGCGGTGACTCCCGCATCCCGGGGAACGGGGATGTCTCCCGTATCGGAGGTGGTCGAGGCGTCAGGTCCGGGGCCGGGATCCGGCGGCGGACCGCAATCCACCGGGCTGTTGTTGGTGATTTCAAACTTGTCAATCACCTCCTGGGGCTGTTCGCCTTTCGACCAGGTTTGCTCCTTGCTGGAGATGACGGAGAAGGTGATCTTTTGCGGGGTCACATCCGCCAGCACGTAGTGGTTTTTGCCCGAACAGAGGACGCTGCCCTTGGCCTTGCATTTGGATGCGAGGGGATTGGTGGGGGATCCGGCGCCGCCGCTGATCACGTACATGACGCCGGAAGGATCCGGGTTGATTTCACCCGTCACCGATCCGCGGCTGGGCTGAAAACGTTCATAGAAATGGTTGTGGCCCGAAAATACGGCGTGCAGGCCGTGCTTGTCGAAAAGCGGGGTCAGCACCCGGTTCTGGTTTTTTTCGTTGGGCTCATGGGAGCCGATGGCGAATTCCGAGGTATAGGAAGGGTGGTGATAGAAGGCGAATTTCCAGCGCGCCTTTGATTTGGACAACACTTCCTCCATCCAGGCGGCCTGGGCTTCAAACGGCCCTTCCTGGGAGTCCACGCCAAGGAAAAGCGCGGAGCCATATTCCATGGTCCATGCGTTTTTGGTTCCGTCCTTTTCCCCCCATGGCATGGTGAACACCCGGACGAAATGATGATCCCCCTTGGGGCCGTCGTCATGGTTTCCCATCACCGGCAGGATGGGCAGGGCGGTCATGATTCCATCGCCGTCATCCAGCCATTGTTTCCACTGCTCGTATTTGGCTCCGTCCTCCACCAGGTCGCCGGTGTTCACCATGAATTTGGGATTGTGGTCGCGGATTTCCCGGATCATGCTGAACCAGTTGGTCGAGGGGCCGCGTCCGTTGGATGACCGTCCGTCGCCGCCAATCGCGAACCGGAAGCTGGCGCAGGGACCCGGCGCGGGCGGGGTGTCGAAAGTCACCGTCTCGCCGGGAGGTTCGATTGTCACCGAAACGGTTTTGCCGGGGGAAAATCCGGTCAGGACGCTTTTGCAGACCCACTCCTGCTGGCCTGGAACCTGTTGACAGGACGCCTCGAATTCCGCCGCCGGCTGAACCGCCTTGACCTTGCGCGCCCCCGGATCCTGCCGCTCGTTCCAGGTCAACCACGCCGTTTCTCCCGTGGCGATGGCGGGAAAGCTGATGCGGGGGGCGACGATCGGCCCGGCCATGGCCGCGGCCGGGCACAAAACCGCCGCGCAGAAGAGCCACGGCAGGGAAAAAACGGCTGTTCCGCCCCTCTGATTTCCACGCCTCGCGCCGCCGGGAATGGGATGCCCGGACTCATGTGATTCAGATTGAACGCGGTTCATCTTGTTCCTTGTATATTGCCCGTATCATCGGCTAAACAGCCGGTGGGATGGGGATTCAAGCCGAACAACTTCCTGCGAAGCCCAGGATACTGATTGTTGACGATGACCCGGGCATCTTGCAACTTCTGATACTGACATTGCGGGACGAAGGGTACGACATCAATACCTTGACCGACGCTTCCAGGGCGTTGGAGACCTACCACGATTTCCAGCCCGATCTGGTCTTGCTGGACGTGATGATGCCGGAAGTCAGCGGTCTGGACATCTGCAAACGCATCAAACAGACCCCCGGCGGCATGGTGGTGCCGGTCATGATCCTGACCGCCCTCGCCGGTCTGGAAAGCAAGCTCCGCGGGCTCGACGCCGGTGCCGACGATTATGTCAGCAAGCCCTTCAACCGCTCCGAGTTCAAGGCCCGCGTCGCCAACCTGCTCAAGATCCGCCGCCAGCACCAGGAATTGCTGCGCAGTTACAATGAACTCCGCAAGCTGCAGGAAGTCCGCGACACCCTGACCAGCCTGCTGGTGCATGATTTGAAGACGCCCCTGGCGGGCATCCTCGCCAACGCCCAGTATATCCGCGATGTCTCCCGGGATGGTGAAATCACGGGGTGTGCTGAAAATATTGATTCCTCGGCCAATGCAGTGCTCAGCATGATCGCCAATCTGCTGGATATCGCCCGCATGGAGGAAGGCAAACTGGAGCCCGCCCGCGAGCGCATCCGCGTGCTCGACCTCGTGCGCGGCTGCCTGGCCCACCAGACGCGGGTATTCACGCTCAAGGAAATCAGCCACGACACGTCCGCCATTCCCCAGGACTTGTTCTGGACCGTGGACCCGCAGCTTTCCTGCCGGATTCTGCAGAACCTGATCGGCAACGCCCTGCGCTACGCCCCGCGCAACAGCGTGATCGAGGTCGGCGCCCGCCAGACCGGAGACACGCTGGAATTGGCTGTCCGGGATTGGGGACCGGGCATTCCGGAAGGGTATCACGCGGCGATTTTCGACAAATACGCCCAGGTTGGCGACACCACCGCCGTGCCCCGCTACGAACGCGGACTGGGCCTGTACTTCTGCAAGCTGGCGATGGAGGCCCAGGGCGGCTCCATCCGCGTCGCCCGGCCGCTGAACGGCGCCGGCACGGAATTTGTCATGCAATTCCCCTCCCGCAACGGCGGGTGATGCGGCGGTTTCCGCCTGCTCGCCGGGCCTCCGGACGCGCCCCGGGGCCGCCGCCGGAAGCGAAGGAGAGGGCGGACCGCGGTGTCCCGCCATCCATCCGCTGCTTGCCCTGAGGGGGGAGTTCGCCTATACCTTCCCTGACCACTGAATGATCATTCATTTTTCCCGTCCAACCCCAGACGAAAGGTGCTGACAATGGCCCGTTCATTCAAACGAGTCGCCGTCCTTGGCGCGGGCGTCATGGGCAGCGGCATCGCCGCTCACCTCGCCAACGCCGGCGTGCGCGTGCTCCTGCTCGATATCATCCCCCCCAACCTGAGCGAGGCCGAAAAGAACGACCGGAAGGCGCGCAACCGCTTCGCGCAGAGCGGTCTCGATAAGGCCGTCAAGTCCAAACCCGCCGCGTTCATGGACAAGGAAGACGCCGCGCTGGTGGAGATCGGCAACATCGAGGACGATCTGCCGCGCATCAACGAATGCGACTGGGCCATCGAGGTCGCGCCGGAAAACCTCAAAATCAAGCAGGCGCTCTTCCAGCGGATGGACAGCCTGCGCAAGCCCGGCCTGATCATCACCTCCAATACCTCGGGCATTCCCATCGCGCAGATGACCGAAGGACGGAGCGCGGACTTCCGCAAGCACTTCTTCGTGACGCACTTCTTCAATCCGGTGCGTTATATGAAGCTGCTGGAACTGGTGGCGGGACCCGAAACCGACCACGAGATTTTCCAGGCGGTGGCCGCATTTGGCGAGCGCAAGCTGGGAAAAGGAATCGTCTATGGCAGGGACACCCCGAATTTCGTCGGCAACCGCATCGGCGTGTTCAGCATGCTCAACACCATCCACGCCATGCTCGAGATGGATTACACCCCCGAGGAGGTGGACGCCATCGCCGGGCCGCCGCTGGGACGCCCCAAGAGCGCGGCCTTCCGCACCGCCGACCTGGTGGGTCTGGACACCTTCGCCCACGTGGCCCAGAACTGTTACGACAACCTGGTCAACGACGAGCGCCGCGATGCGTTTATCCTGCCGGACTTCGTCAAGGACCTGATCGCGAAAGGCAACCTGGGCGACAAGAGCGGCAAGGGCTTCTACGCCAAGGTGGGCAAGGACATCCAGACGTTCGACCCGAAGACCCGCGAGTACCGGCCCAAAATCAAGCCCGATCTGCCCAGCATCAAGGAGGCGAAGAATATCGAGGATGATAGCGAAAAGCTGCGCCATGTCGTTTACAACGGCGACCGGGCGGGCGTATTCGCGTGGCGCATCACGGCGGACTCGCTGATCTATTCGGCCAACCGCATGAATGAAATCGCCGGCGATGTCTTCAACATGGACAACGCCATGAAGTGGGGTTTCAACTGGGACCTCGGCCCCTTTGAGACCTGGGACGCCATCGGCGTGCGCAAGTCGGTGGAGAAGATGAAGGCCGAGGGCCGCAAAATCCCCGCGTGGGTGGAGGAGATGCTGGCCGCCGGATTTGAGTCGTTCTACAAGAGCGAATACGGCGTCCGGTACTATTACGATCCCGCCGGCAAAGGCTGGAAAGCCGCCCGCACCTCGCCGGAGATTATCTTCCTGCCGTCCGTCAAGGAGCGGAAGAAGAATGTCTGGGGCAACAGTTCGGTCACCC
The DNA here is from genome assembly GCA_022072125.1 of Myxococcota bacterium. Lineage (GTDB taxonomy): Bacteria > Myxococcota > JAJVIH01 > JAJVIH01 > JAJVIH01 > JAJVIH01. Next base: position 138,447 of record JAJVIH010000004.1, read on the forward strand.
TGGTTGATCTGGGCGACGGCGTGCTCAACCTCGAATTCCACACCAAGATGAACACGGTGGATGACGAGTTGATCCTCGGCATGCACAACACCGTGGACAGATTGGAAAACGAGGGCTGGACCGGCCTGGTCATCGGCAACAACGGAGAACATTTCTCCGCGGGCGCCAACCTGATGCTGGTGTTCATGAACGCCCAGAGCGGCAACTTCAAGGACATCGAGACCATGGTGGATCGCTTCCAGCACGCCAACAAGCGCATGCGGGAATGCTCGAAGCCCGTGGTCGCCGCGCCCTTCGGCCTGACCCTGGGCGGCGGCGCCGAGGTGGTGTTCGGGGCCAACCGCGTGCGCGCCAGTTCGGAATTGTACATGGGCCTGGTGGAGATCGGCGTGGGGCTTCTGCCCGGCGGCGGCGGCACCATGGAAATGGCCTTCCGCGCCCTCGGACATATCCCCAATGGCGTGGAGGCCAACCAGATCAACTTCATCCGCAAGTACTTCGAAAACGTGGGAATGGCCAAGGTGTCCACCAGCGGCAAGGAGGCCATGAACCTGGGGTATCTGCGGCCCACGGACTCCATCACCATGAACCGGGATTATCTCCTGGCCGACGCCAAAAACATGGTGCTGGGCATGGCGAAGGAAGGTTTCGCTCCGCCCCGCGAGCGCACGGCGCGCTTTCCGGGGCAGGGCGCGCGGGCGACCTTCGACATGGTCATCTACAGCATGTTCCAGTCCCACAACGTCAGTGAGCATGACATGAAGATTCTCAAGAAGATCGGATACGTCATGACCGGCGGCGATTGCTCCCCCAGTGTTCCGCGGACGGAAACGCATATACTGGAGTTGGAGAAGGAAGCGTTCATGAGCCTGGTCGGCGAGCCCAAGACCATGGAGCGCATGCAATACATGCTCATGAACAACAAACCCCTGCGGAACTAAGCGGGCCAACAAAGGAAGCAGCCATGCGTGAAGCCGTCATCGTATCAGCCGTCCGTACAGCAGTGGGCCGCGCCCTCAAGGGCAGCCTGAAGGACACCCGCCCGGACACCCTCGCCGGACTCGTGGTCAAGGAGGCGGTCCGCCGCGCCGAAGGGCTCGACCCCGCATCCATTGACGACGTGGTCATTGGTTGCGCCATGCCGGAGGGCGAGCAGGGGATGAACGTCGCCCGCATCGCCGGGTTCATCGCCGGTTTGCCCAACGACGTGCCCGCCCAGACCATCAACCGCTTCTGCTCGTCGGGATTGCAGTCCATCGCCATCGGCGCCGAGCGCATCATCGCGGGCGGGGCCGACGTGGTGGTGGCCGGCGGCGTGGAGAGCATGACCATGGTGCCCATGGGCGGAAACAAGCCATCCGCGCACCCGGGGCTGATGGACATCAATCCCGAGGTCTACACCCCCATGGGCGTGACCGCCGAGATCGTCGCCGAACGCTACAAGGTGACCCGTGAGGACCAGGACGCCTTCG